>JAQGOE010000079.1 GCA_028293725.1 Gammaproteobacteria bacterium
CGGGGGCCGTCGGGAATCCCGTCGAAATCAGATCCCAGGCCGATATGATCGATACCGGCGACCTTGCGGATTTGCTCGGCGTGATCGGCGACCTGCTCGAGTGTAGCCTGCGGCTTCGGATGCTCCTTGTCCCAATGCTCGAGAGCCGCTTTGGCGCGCTCTGGCTGACCGATATAAAGTCCAGCATAGGGTGGACTGTTGTAGCGGGATTGTTCGGCGGCGCGATCGGCTTCCCATTCGGCGCGTGCCGCCGAGACGTAGCCTGGAGCGAAATTCACCATGACCACGCCGCCATTTTTGGCGACCAACGCCAGGATGTCGTCCGGGACATTTCGCGGGTGATCGACGACGGTCCGCGCGGAGGAGTGGGAAAAGATGACCGGAGCGGCACTGGCTGACAGGGCGGCGCGCATGGTGTCCGGGGACACATGACTCAAGTCGACGAGCATCCCGAGACGATTCATCTCCCGGACGACCTCGACGCCGAAGGGGGTCAGGCCGTGATGACGAGGTGCATCAGTTGCGGCATCGGCCCAATCGGTGGTGAGAACGTGGGTCAGTGTCATGTAGCGGGCGCCGAGGTCGTACATCTGACGTAACACCGCCAACGAGTTGTTGACCTGGTGACCGCCTTCGATGCCGATCATGCAAGCGATCTTGCCGGAATGATGGATGCGGCGGACGTCAGCCGCCGTCATGGCCATCTCCAGGTCTGCCGGATAGCGGGCGGCCATGCGCTTCACCAGGTCGATCTGCTCGATCGTGGTCTGCACCGCCTCGAAGCCCTTGATGTTGACAGGCACCCAGACAGACCAGAACTGGCCCCCTACCCCACCGGCGCGCAGGCGCGGTATGTCCGTCATGAGGGGCGATGCGTCCGGCGGCGGCGTCAGTTTGGAGGTATCGGACTTCAGGTCGACCGACGCCAACTGGCTCTTGAAGCGCTCCCGGATCTCCCATGGAAGGTCGTTGTGACCGTCAATCAGCGGCGTTTGTTTGAGAACGTGCGCGACGCGCGCCTCGTAGTCGGTGTTCGCGGCAAGCACCGTAATGGGGACGCTCAGCACCAGCGCCAGGATCCATGCACCAACATCACGCATGCTCGACGGAACCATCGTCATAGAGGCTGCTCCTGTACGCTACGGGGGAAACGCCGGATATGATAAAGCGACCGGTGGTCTCCAGGGCAGCTTTCGGAGGTTCGATGAGAGGTGGCATGCACGCGAAGCGTGGAGTCAGGAATTTTGCGGCGGCCATTGCGTTGACGGTGATCGCGTTGACCGCCATCAGCCTATCGGCCCTGTGCGGAGGAATCGCCGTCGCGGCGGAAGCCGCCGACACCATCTATGAAAACGCCCGGATCTACACCGTTGATGTCGGGCATCCCTGGGCCAGTGCCCTCGCCGTGCGCGCGGATCGGCTGATCGGAATCGGCTCGGAGGAGTCAGTTGCGGCCTTGAAAGGGCCAGCGACCAAAGTGGTCGATCTCAACCGGGCCTTCGTGATGCCGGGCTTCATCGATGTCCACACCCACATCGCGTGGGGTGGCCAGTATCTCAACGGGATCGGGTTGCGGGACGCGACCACCATGGCGGAAGTCTTACGACGTGTGAAGAGCTACGTAGCAGCTCACCCTGGTGGCGGCTGGATTCAGGGAGAGGCCTGGAGCTACGGTTATCCGGACCTCGAGGGCGGTGAGTTTCATAAGGAAATTTTGGACCGGATCGTCCCGGATCGCCCGGTCTATCTCAGCTCCAGCATGGCGCACGCGGCCTGGGTGAATACCAAGGCTCTCGAGTTGGCCGGCATCACCCGCGATACACCTGATCCTCCAGGCGGAATCATTGTTCGTGATGCAAAGGGCCAGCCTACAGGGTGGCTCAAAGAAGAGCCTGCCATCGATCTCGTGGGCAAACACATTACGGCGTCCACGCCAGCCGACCTGCGGGCAGCATTCAAAGCGGCATTCCATGAAGCGGGTCGGTTGGGGATTACCCGCTTCGACAGCGCGGGAATGGACTTCTCCTACCTCGATCTGCTCGGCGATCTCGAGCACTCGGGTGAGCTTACCGTACGACTCGAGATCGCAGACGTCGTCAACCCTCCCGGTTTGACTCCAGAGCTGCTCTCGAAATATGAGACGGCACGACGGCGTTACCACGATGACTGGCTGTCTGTCGTGGCGCTCAAGTTCTTCATGGATGGCGTCATCGAATCTCACACGGCGTGGCTGCCCGATGGCTATGCGGATGACCCCAAACAGACCGGCTTGCGACAGTGGGAGCCGGCCGCTTATAAGGCCGCGGTTCGGGCTGCGGCAGAACATGGCTTCCAGGTGTACACACATGCAATCGGGGACGGTGCTGTCAAATTGACGCTCGATGCTTACGAAGAAGCCAATGCGGCGACCGCAGGTAAGCCACCTCTCCGACATCGTATCGAGCACATGGAGGCGCTATATCCATCGGACATTCCGCGCTTCGGTCGCCTCGGCGTCATTGCGAGCATGCAGCCCGCAATGATCTATCCCCGTGACGAATGGATGGGTATGGAGCATGTCTGGCCGGAGTACGCGGGACAAAAACGTGTCAAAACGGCGTTTGCGCTACGTTCAGTCCTCGACGCACACGGCGTTCTCGCTTTTGGGACGGATTGGCCCACCGTGCGCCTCGATCCTGTTTACTCCCTGCGTAACGCGGTGTTACGCCAGAGCCTGGACGGGCAGCCACCCGGAGGCTACGTACCCTCCGAGCGAATCACCGTGCCGCAGGCGATCCGGGCTTACACGTTGGATGCAGCGTTTGCGAGTCATCGGGAGAAGCAGGAAGGCAGCCTCGAAGTCGGCAAGTTAGCGGACTTCGTCGTGCTCTCGAACAATCTGCTGGAGATAAAGCCGCAGGAGATCGCGAAGGTCACCGTACTGCGGACCATCGTCGGCGGCCGCCAGGTTTACGCGGCGCCCTAGGAGAATTCTACGGCGATTGCATCGAGTGGGGCTCGTGGCAATCGACGTCCTGGTCGGCGTCGATACATTCGCCCTGCTCGATTTGCACGGTGACGTGCTCGACGCCGAAACGACGCCGTAGGGTTCCGGTGACACTTTCCAACACAACCTGCCTGTCGGCCGCGTCATCGCAGTCGGCATGCAGGGTCACTATTGGAGTCTCTCCGGTTAGAGACCAGGCATGGATGTGGTGCACGCTTTTCACGTTCGGCAAGCCGGCGAGCTCGCGCTCAACTGCCTCGGCGTCGAATCCTGGTGGCGTGCCTTCCAACAGTACATGCGCCGAGTCTCGCGTCAGCTGCCAGCCCGACCTCAGTATCAACACTGATACGGCCAAAGACAGTAGCGGGTCGGCCTGGTACCAATGGAAAAACAGGATGATGCCGGCGGCGGCGACCGCGGCCAGCGAGCCGAGCAGGTCGCTCAGAACATGAGCTCGTGCACCACGCTCGTTCAAGGAGCTGCCGCCGGACAAAATCACGAATGCCACGAGGTTTGCAACACCGCCGGCGCAGGCCACTCCTAACATCAGCGCGCCATCGACCTGCGGCACCGACATGAGTCTCCTGGCGGCCTCCACTACTACGCCTACCGTGATGGCCAGGAGCAGCAGGCCATTTGTGTAGGCCGCGAGGGGCTGGTAGCGCCGGTGGCCGTAGGTGCGATCGGGGCGTGCCGGCCGCCGGCTGACTCGAATCGCCAGGACCGCGAGAATCAAAGATCCGCAATCCGCGAGCATGTGGGCCGCTTCAGCGAGCAGCCCGATGGAGTGGGACCAGAAGCCGCCGATCGCTTCCAGGGCGGTGAAGACGGCGAGTACGGTCAATGACCACCACAGGCGGCGCTCGCTTGCGTTCTGGCCGTGGTGGTGGTCGCCGTGGGCGTGACTGTGGAAAAGGCCGTGACCATGGCCGGAGTGATCGTGGTCATCGTGCCCAGGCCGATTGTGCTCGTGTCCGTGACCGCGATGGTCGTGGCCGGGGCGCCCCGGCTCATGTCCGTGGCTATGACCATGGCCGGAATGGTCGTGGTCATGGCCCTGGCCCGAGTGGGGGTCTTTATCGCGGTTCATTGGTGGCCCGAGTATAAGTCATCGCCGGTGAAAGCTCCCAAAGGCCGCTTCGCCGGTCGCTTACAGCGCAGTCGCGGGTGGCGGAACGGGCTTTATTGCCCGGCAGTGGGCGGGGCCGGATCCAGATCGGCTTCCAGGCCGACTACGGCTGGCATACCGCTCGCAGCCTGCAGAGCTTCGCGCGCGAAATCCCAATGAATGGCAGCTGTGTTATTACCCAGCGCGCGGTCGAGTTGCTTTGAGAGCAGCTCCAGGTTGGGTTCCACAGTTTGGCCCTCACCATCCACGGGAGGGTGCACCTCCAGAAGCAGGTCGCCGTCGACGTAGGCGACCTTCACCGGATCGTTGATGAGCCACACCTTGGTGCCGATCGGGACGGCGGCGAAGAGAGCCGCGACGTCCTCCGGATACATGCGGATGCATCCATGAGTGATGGCCATGCCTACGGCCTGAGGATTGTTGGTGCCGTGAATCTCATAGGTACCATCCCCGACCGCCAGGCGCATCTTGTATTCGCCGAGCGGATTTTTAGGGCCAGGCCGCACGACTCTGGGCAGTGGATCGCCGTTGGCGGCGTGTTCCTTGAGGACTCCCGCGGTCGGGTACCAGTTGGGATGTTTTTCCTTGGTGGCGACCCAGGTCTGCCCGAGCGGCGTATGCCAGTCCATTCGGCCGATGCTGATGGGATAGGTCACGACAACGGCCTTGTGACCCTTCTTTGGACTTGGATAATAGTAGAGCCGGTGCTCGGGGAGGTTGACCACAATGCCCTCACGTGACCCGGGTGGTAAGATCCGGCGGCCCGGCAGGAGGATTTCAGTGCCTTCTCCGGGCAACCAGAGATCAACACCGGGGTTGGCGCGAATAATCTCCTCGTATCCGAGGCTATAGCGGCGCGCGATGTCGAGCAGTGTGTCTTTATACGCCGCTTTGATGCGCTGGTCGGTGCCGAAGACGGAGGAACCGTCGGCGGGCAACTCGTACACGGTTGCCCAAGCGGTGGCATGCAGGGTGAACAGTCCCCAGACTAAGGCTTTCCCGGCAGCAGAAACTGACATTGCGGACCCTTGGCCTTCGGCAGGCGCTCATCCAGTGTCGCCAGAGGCAACTCGAGCGCCTCGGCCAGAGCAACATACCATGCGATAACCTGCTCAGCCCAGGTGCCATGCGGGGCCGTATCCACCAAGGCCGCTCACCGGGGCAGCAGGTCCTCATAAACGGCCGCCTCGAAGTCGCGCAGCGTACGGACCGCGGCATCGTCGTAGAACGGCAGGTATTGCATCAGCAGTACGCCGCCCAGACCACTGTGGGGATCGATCCAGAATTCAGTGTTGAAAATGCCGGCCCAGCTGAGACTGCCGGCGCGACGATACTTCGCGGCATCGGGGCCGGCGCTGGCGATCTGAAAGCCGAGGCCGAACTTATCCCGCCCGGCTCCCAGGGGAAACGGCTTGGTGAGCGCGGGCATACCCACGGGTTGCTGTGACACGAAGACGCTGCCCATCTGATTCTCTCCCATGAGATGCACCGACTTCGGCTGCAGAATTCCGATCTTCCCGAGATGTCCACCGTTCAACAGCATGCGCATGAACCGGCCATAGTCCTGCGCTGTCGAATACAGGCCACCGTCACCTCTGAAAGGAGGTGTTGGTGTCGTTGGAATCGGCTGCCGCGGCGGCTGTTCCTTGAAAGCTCCATCGGCATGGCTGTAGCTCTTTACGAGCCGCGCTTGTTTCTCCGCGGGAACCGCATACGAGGTATCGACCATTCCCAGCGGACGGAAGATGTGCTCCTGGTCATACGCTTCCAACGACTCGCCGCTGATCTTCTCAACAATCAACCCCAGGACCCGGGTGCTCGCGCCGTAGGTCCATTTCTCCCCGGGCTCGTGCAGGAGGGGCAGCTCCCATTCGTTTTTATCGTTTCCCTGGGTGAGACGCGCCAGGACGGGGCTGGAGAATCCGTAGCCGATCCCCGAGGTATGTGTCAGAAGGTGCCGCAGCGTCATGGTCGTTCTGGCCGGCCGGGCCTCGTAAGTGCCGTCGGCCTCGTTGAACTTCGTCAGCACCTGCAAGTGGTCGAAACCCGGCAGGTACTTGGAGACGGGGTCGTCCAGCGACAGCTTGCCTTGCTCGAGCAACATCATGACGGCGACGGAGGTCACGGGCTTGGTCATCGATGCGATGTTGAAGATCGCGTTGACGGGGAGCGCCGTCTTGCCGGCTGCGTCGAGTTTGCCGGCCGCGCCTTCGAACAGGATGCCCTTGCGGTCAACAACGAGCCCAACGACGCCGGGAGTGTCGTTGCGCTCAACCGCCTGCGTCAGTATCTGCGACAGCGCCTGGGTGGCATTGGCCTGCGGGTGGCTCGAAGCGTCGGCCCAACTCGGAGGGCTGACTGACGCGCCGATTGACAGCAGAAGCGAAAGGAACATCGTTCGGCGCTGCACAAAGGTCTCCTGACGCTTCACATCGATCTCCTGAGCGGACTCGGTTCGAGGGGAGGCATGGTCGCAGGCATGCTGCGTTCCCGCCATCTACCCATCTTATACTCAAGCTGTACCGTTCACGAATTCGCTATTTCCAAGCGGCGATCAGTTGATAATGCGGGTTGTTGCCATGCCGAGGCGCGCCGCCAATGCACGATTCCATTGCAACGATCGATCAGGCCAAGAACACCCTCCTGGACCTGGCCATCCGCTTCGGCCCCCGCCTACTCACGGCGCTCATGATCTTGATCGTCGGTATCGTGGTGAGCCGCTGGTTCAGTCGGTGGTTGGGCCGGGGATTGAGTCGTATCGAGCTCGAGCCTCCCGTGCGCCTGCTGCTCGGACGCATCGCGTGGCTGCTGTCGATGACTCTGTTCTTCATCCTGGCGTTGCAGAATCTCGGCGTCGAGTTGCTCCCGCTGATCGCAGGCCTGGGAGTCGCCGGGGCCGGGCTCGCACTGGCAACACAGGGTGTACTCAGTAACATCGTAGCCGGCCTTTCCATCATTTTCTCGAAGCCGTTCCGCGTCGGTGAATACATCTCGATCGTGGGGGAGGAAGGCACGGTCGAATCCATCACCCTATTCAACACGACGCTCGGACATGTCGATCGCTCGCGGGTCGTGATTCCGAACCGCAAGATAACGGGCGAGATCCTCCACAACTTCGGACAGGTCAGACAGCTCGACGTCTCGGTGGGGGTGGCTTACGACTCGGATATGAGCGAGGCACTCGGCTTGATCGACGAAGTGCTGCGAAACAACTCGCGAGTCCTGAGCGACCCTGCCCCGGTGGTGCGGACGCTGCAGTTGGGCGACTGGGCGGTGACGATCGGCGTGAAGCCCTGGGTTAAGATCGATGACTTCGGCGCGGCCACCGGTGAGATCAACCGCGCGATTCTGGAGGTCTTCCGTGGCCGGGGTATCGTGATGCCCGTGCCGCAGCGCGAGATCAGGATGATTGGCCAGGATGATTCACAATAGCTGAGGAGCCCGCACTCCTGCGACTGCAGGCCGGCGGGCCCCGTTTCAGCTCAACCGATCAAAGTTTTCTTTCCCAGTAGCGCGGCGCCTTGTAGTAATCGTAAGTCCGGTCGCGAAGCTGCATGCCGTCGTCGCGGGTCAGCTCGTCGATCGAGCCCGCCGGCGCCGCCTGCAACTGCTCCTTGGTGAAGCTGACCACGTAGGCCCCCTCATCCGGATCGTAATCGAGCGCGGACCACGGAATGGGGTGATATTTCTCATTCATGCCGAGGAAGCCGCCAAACGCCACGACGGCGAACAGGATGCTGTTTGATTGCTTGTCGAGGATCACATCCTCGATCGTGCCGATCTTACTCCCCGAGGTATCGTTGACGTTTGTACCGAGCACTTGCTTGGCACGGATCGCGCTCGTATGTCCGCTGACGGTTGGCATATTCATCTCCTGACACAATGTTTAGTGTCAGAGAAGAATAAACGCCCCCACTACGCCGCGGTATCGCCGGCGTGCGGCATCGCGTGTAGGACAGCACCGGTAACGAGGCTGAGCAGTTAACGGCCACGCCCACGCAGCACATTGGTATAATTGGTGGGCATGTCCCCTACGCGAATTACACCGCAAATGGCTCAGGAGGCGATCGACTCCCGGGTAACGCCACTGCCGGCCGAATCACGGCCGTTGGAGCAGTGCATTGGGCAGATACTCCGGCAGGACGTCTATGCGGAGCGTGACAATCCGCCATTCGACCGGGTGTGCATGGACGGCATCGCGATTGCCGGCGCGGCTTTGGGCGGCGGATTGCGGCGTTTCACGATCGAGTCGGTCCAGGCGGCAGGTGCGCCGGCGATTGCGCTCTCCCGCGCGGAGAACGCGATCGAAGTCATGACAGGCGCAATGTTGCCAACGGGAACCGATTGCATCATTCCCATGGAGGAATATGAGTTGCTGGGCGACGTCGTTTCCCTGAAAACGGGCGTCCAGGGGGAGCCTTACCGCAACGTGCAGCGTCGTGGTGAAGACAGCCACCCGGGCGTCCCGATGCTCAGTGCGGGCACCCTGCTGGGCGCGCCGGAAATTGCCGTTGTGGCCTCGGCCGGATTGGCCAACGTACAGGTCGGGAGGCAGCCAAGGTTCATGGTGGTCTCGACGGGCGACGAACTCATCGAGCCGGGGCGACCCATCGAAGAGCACCAGGTGCGTCGCTCGAACGCTTACGCCGTCGTCGCCGCCCTGCGCAGGCGTGGCTTCGAGCACGTCAACAACGACCACATTCTCGACAACGAAGGGATGTTGCAGGATCGGTTGGCGCAACATCTCTCCGAGCGGGACGTCCTGATCCTGAGCGGTGGGGTCTCGAAGGGAAAATTCGACCTGGTGCCGCAGGCTCTGAAGAGTCTTGGCGTGGAAGAAGTGTTCCACCAGGTGGCGCAGCGACCGGGCATGCCAATGTGGTTCGGGATAGGCCCGGGGGGCCAGGCGGTGTTTGGTTTGCCGGGCAACCCGGTGGCCACGCTGGTGTGTTTGATCCGTTATGTTGTTCCGGCAATGAGCGCGGCCATGGGCGCCCGGAGCCGCGCCCCGGAGCTCATCGCCCTTGCGACGCCCGTCAAATTGAACAAGACTATGGCCTACTTCCTGCCCGTCAGCGTGCAATACAATGACCTTGGGTCTGCCGTCGCCGCCCCTCGCCCACCCAACGGTCCGGGCGATTTTCTGGCTTTGACCGCGGCGGATGGGTTCGTCGAGCTCCCGCCACGGGCGGAACCGTATCCGCAAGGCTTCGTCGCCAGTCTCTATCGCTGGTAGGCTCGAAACTATGAATAGCGCACGCGTGCTGGGAGTCGCGGGGTGGAGCGGCTCGGGCAAGACCACCCTGATGACAAAGCTGATCCCACTGCTGGTCGGCCGCGGCGTCCGGGTCGCAACGCTCAAGCATGCCCACCATGCTTTCGACGTCGATCAACCCGGTAAAGACTCCTACGAACACCGCAAAGCCGGGGCGTGTGAGGTGATCGTGTCGTCAGCGCGCCGCTGGGTGCAGATGCACGAGGTCGGAGACGGCCCTGAGGCCACTCTCGCCCAGTTACTGGCGCGGCTATCGCCCTGCGACCTGGTGTTGGTTGAAGGATTCAAGACCGGGCAACACCCGAAAATGGAAGTCTTCCGGCGCGCCGTGGGGAAGACACCGCTGCATCCCGAAGATCCTCGCATCATCGCCATTGCAAGCGACCAGGACTTTCCCGGTGCCGGCATTCCCCGCGTGGATATCAACGACATCGAGGCGATAGCCGCGATGGTACTCGCGCGCGCCGAGCCGTTGGAAAAGGTCATCGCGACGCTCGAAAGCTAATTCAAGCGTCAATTGCCGTGCGTCACAGTCGCGACAACCACCGCGAAGATCCCGTAGAGCAGCGCCAACGGCACCAGGCTCCAGCTACTCACACGACCCCGGTAGAAAAGCACCCAGAGGATGATGACCGCGATCGTAGTGACCACCCCCGCCGTGAGCAGAGAGTGACCGAACAGCCAGGGGGTGAAAAACAAGCCCAGCGCACTCGGCACCGTTGCCTGGATCATCATTGCCCCGGAGATATTGGCGAGCGCCAGGCGCTCACGGCCCTGGCGCACCCAGATGATCGCATTCATAGCCTCCGGAAGCTCGGTGGCCACGGGGCTGAGCAGGAGCGCGACAAACTGTGGTGCCCAGCCTAGCCCGTTCGCTATCGTCTCCAACTGGCCGACGAACGCCTCCGATGCGATTCCGATGACGACCAACGCAGCCAGCGTCTGCGCGGACGCCCACGCGAGAGACGGCGAGGAATCACGCGGCCGTATTTTCAACGGCTCCAACTCCTCCGCTGCGGAGACCGGCTCGTCGTTACGCATTTCACGCCACAAATAGGCTACGTAGGCGGCTAGGAAAATCACCCCGAGTACGGGTTTGAAGGCAAATGCCACCAGGCCCACGCCCACCTTCACGACGAAGATCGAGAGAAACCAGGCCTGGTCGTGGCTCAGTCTGCGGTTATTGACCTCGACACAGGCGTCCTTTCTGCCGAGACGTTTGCGCTCGAGGAGCAATGCGAGCCCCACGATCGGATACGCGATCGTGGCCAAAACCAACGGGCCGCCAAGTGCCGAGCCAACGCCAATGTCTTTCTGCGCGGCATCTTTTCCAAACACCACGGCCACGAAAGTCACCGCGGATTCGGGCAGAGCGGTGCCAAACGCCGCCAGCACCGTGCCCGTGGCCGTCGCGCCCAGGTGGAACCGGTGGCCGACCCATTCGACACCATTGACGAAATACTCGCAGGCGAAATAAATCGCTGCGGCCAGCAGCACCGAGAGAACGAACGCCGAGGTCACAGCAGTTGAACGTTTACGCCGTCCGGGTCTTTCACGTAGAAGCCGTACTGCCAGTTCTCATCCGGCTTCAGCCCACGCTGAATCAGATTCTGCGTCAGGGCGGCCTTGTTGAAATTCTCGACACCGACGCCGAAGTGGTCGACGGTTCCGTAGGGCTTTTCCTTGCGGATCGAAACGATCACATGCTTGCGGCCCAGTCTCAGGATGCCGTGCTCCTTGTCCTCACTCAACACCGACAGGCCGAACAATGTCTTGTAGAAGGTCGCCGACTTTTCGAGATCGCTGACGAGCACCGAGACATGGTCAATGCCCGTCGGGGTAATTTCCGCCGGCGGACTCGCCTCGGCAGCAACGGCACCCTGCGCCTGGCTCGCAGCGACCAGCAGCGACAGACCTTGAATCAACTCACGGCGTGTGAGCCCACCGCGCTCAAAACGCTGCACCATATCGTTAATGATCGGCTCCACGGCATCCTCTCGGTAGTCTTCGCGCCCTACGGGGCGCTGGCGCCGAAATGCTATACCAAAGTTCAACGGCGCCGCAGGAGAAAACGCGTAGCCCGAGCGGCTAGCCTACCCCAAGGAGGCCCTAGCCACTCGAGCGGGTTTATTACTCCGATGGCGTGCACAGCGCGGACATGACTGAAGCGACGGAATCCGTCGCGGCCGTGGTAGGCGCCCATACCACTGGCTCCGATGCCACCGAACGGAAGACCGTCGTGTCCCGCATGGAGCAGCGTGCCGTTCAACGTGACGCCACCCGAGGTGGCGCCGTCGAGCACCTGCGTTCGGACCCGTTTGTCGTTAGTGAAGCAATAGAGCGCGAGTGGTCGGTCTCGTGCATTGACGAACGCGATGGCGTCCTCGAGCCGCTCGTAAGGCACGACAGGTAGCACCGGACCGAAGATTTCCTCCCGCAGTAGCAGACTACTGGCCGGCGCGCCCAGAACGACTGTTGGCGCTATTTTCCGAGTTCCGTCGTGGTGGCCACCGTGGCGAATAACAGTGGCGCCCGCTGCTGCCGCTGCTTCTATCGCCGCGTTCAGCCGAGCCTGATGGCGGTCTGTAATGACGTTTGTGTACTCATCGCTGGTTATTGAGGGGTAGGCGCGACGTGCCTCTTCAATGACAGCGTCCGCGAAGGCAACAGCGCGATCGGCGGGGACGAGGACGTAATCGGGAGCGACGCAGGTCTGGCCGGCGTTGAGCCATTTACCGAAAGCAATCGAACGCGCCGCCCGCTGCAGCGGAAAGTCCGCAGCGATAATCGCCGGCGACTTGCCACCGAGTTCGAGCGTCACAGGTGTCAGGTTCTCCGCAGCCGCGCGCATCACCTCACGCCCAACCGCAGTAGAGCCGGTGAACAACAGGTGATCGAATGGCAGGCTGGAAAACTCGCGGGCCACGTCAACGCCTCCACAGATTACGCTCACCTGCTCCGGGTCAAATCGCTGCGCGACGAGTCCCGCCAGTAGCGCCGAGAAAGCGGGAGTCAATTCGGAGGGTTTTAGCATCGCCCGGTTTCCCGCCGACAGCGCGTTTGCCAGGGGAACGACCGACAACAGCAACGGGAAGTTCCACGGCGACAGTATCCCTACGACGCCGAGCGGCTCGTATCGTACCCATGCGCGGGCCGGCTGAAACAACCAATCGACCGCACGACGCTCGGGTTTCATCCAACGCTTCACCCACCTGCGCGCGTGTCGGATCGCGTTCAGGGTGGGTATCGCCTCGAGGATCTCCGTCTCACGCTGCGCGCGCCCGCCAAAGTCTCCCGCAATCGCTTGCGCAAAGGCATTTGCGTTTTGGCGAACAAGATCGTGAAGGATGGTCAGCGAGACGCGGCGCGCGGCGGCGTCCGGCGTAGGGCTATTACGAGACGCCGCATGCTGGCGGTCAAAAAGCTGACGCATCGTGCGGTGAGAGGGGTCGTCGAGCGCCATGGCGAAAGTCTACACGGCGCACGGCAGCACGGGAAACCGGCTGCGGGCACCCTCCCGACAGTATCAGGCGGGCGCCCGCGCGTCACACCAGGGGCGTGAAGGTCACTTCAGAGGCTGTTTGTCGCAATCCACCCGTGAGTTCCAGTCGGCGAAACTCCCGTTCGGGTTTTCCTGAAACGCCCAGACATGCATTTCGTAGAACGCCGGCAGGCCAAAGCGGTTGGGCTCGCCGATGTAGTTGAGCAGGTTGCCTTCCAGTGCCGGCGGCCCAGCATCCGGGTTGTTGGTTTTCCAGACGTTGGCGAGGATGATGAATTCGACGCCAACCAGACGGAAGGCTCCATCCTCCAGCGGCTCGTAGATCAGTGCCTCGGGCTGCTTTGGATCGAGGAGAGCCGCGGCAATGCGGGCGGGCTGAACAAAGTGGACGCCCATCGCGCCAAAGTCCGGGCCGCTGACACAGGGAGTGCCTTGCACCCAGCCCTCGCCTAAAGCGACATTGATATCTTTGAAACGCTTGGTGGCGCCATACACTTCAGCGACCAAGGGCGAATCGGATCTAAACGGCGAATGCGCGGGGTCGTGATCATGACCACTGTCGGCCAGTGCAAGCGTCGAGACGGCTGTCGCGAAGGTAGCGAGGGCGGCGAGTGGGGTGAATCTGTTCATGTTGAGCTCCCATCCGTTCGTTTGTTGTGAGTGACAGCTCAACATCGCCGATCGGGTGGGTCCGAGTCTTGAATCCCGACTGAAAGGATTCTGAATTGCCCCTGAAGCGGAACCGGCCGCGGGGAGCCAAGGTGTTCTGTCAGGGTGCGCAGCTAGGCTGCAACGCGATGCTCATAGAATGGCGTCATGCGATCCGAGAGAATTTCCTCCAGCCGAGCGGGAGTCGTGTCTGCCGGCGAAAGCCATTCCCGGACGTTTTCATCCTTCAGGGACACGACGCAGCGGGTGTGGCCGGTCGCCAAGACCTCGGGCGGCGGCGTGTCGGTGATCGCCGCGAATGAATAGAGTGACGGCTCGCTGGCGTGGGTCCAATGAGACCATAGGCAGGCGATGGTCATGGGTACGCCGGAGTTGGGATTGAAGTGCAGCACCAGGTTGGATTCCGGCTCGCCGGGGGCGAGCGCGCGCTTCTCGTAGAGATGACGGGGCACGTTCTCGTAAAAGCTGTCGATCACCATGACGCCGTGGTTACGGCGATAGAGGGGCGACCAGAATCCGTTCAGGTTGTCGCGTCGCGCGTTGTAGGTGCCGTCATAACGCAGGTCATAGTCCGAAGGCTTACCGGGTAAGCGACACTGGTAGCGCATAGGACGGATGAGCAAGCGATCGCCGTCGTTAGTGACAACCGGCGCGTAATATTTTTTGGGGAAGATGCGCGAGTCGGTGGGACTGATGTGGTCACTGTGCAGGGTGGTGAGCTTATCGGTCAGTGCGGCGATCTTGGCCGTAGCGATGCGCTCGTCGTTACGCGCCGCCTTGGTTTCCTTGAGCTGGAGCTTGCGCCGGGCATCGGCCAGGCGTTTGCGCTGCTTGAACAACTCCTGCTCCCACACTCGCGCCTGGTTCGTGCGGTATTGCTCGATATAGGCCTGGCTGGGTCGAGCCTGCTCCGCCGCCATCTGCAATACGTGCACGTCGAGCGAGCGGGCAAACTGGATGTCAGTGTCGTCGATGCGCTGGCGGAACAGTTCCTCGAACAGCTCCCAGGCGACCTCGGCGCCATAATGCCGGGCCAGCCAAGCGAGATTTTGACGAACCAGGGCCGAATAGCACATCACCCTATATTAGTAGGCCGAATTGCCTGGGGCATAGGGGATCCGAGGGATCATATTGAAGCTGGGAGGTACTCCAGCATCAGCGGAAGGAGTGAATTCAGCATTGCGTCCTTCGTGAGAGGCCCCTGCCCCGGCCCCCGTAGTCCCCGGCCCAGCGCGAGATGGGAAAATCCGTGCACCATCGACCACACGGCCAGAAGCAACCCATAACTCCGGGATGTCAGCTCATCGTGCGGCGGAAGGTTCGACGCTGCGCGAATGGCTCCTTCGAGGATTCTGTAAGAGCGCGCGGCGACACTCTTGAACTCTTCGTTGGTGTTGTCGTGCTTGTCGTCACGAAACATGAGTTGGAAGCGTGCGGGATGTTTGAGCGCGAAGTTCACGTACGCGAGCGCCTGCAGCCGTAGTCGGCGCGCCGGGTCGGCCCCGCCCGCTTGGTCGGCGGCCTCGAGCTCAGCCCCGAATTCGCGAAATCCGAGCAGAGCCACTTCGGTGAGCAGCCCTTTGGCGTCTTTGAAGTGGTGTGCGGGGGCGGCGGGTGAGACGCCCGACCTGCGCGCAGCTTCCCGCAGCGTAAACCCGTCGACTCCCCGTTCCAGAATGATCTGCTCGGCCACCGTGAGCAACTGCTGACGCAAGTCGCCATGGTGATAGGCCGTCCGATTCGGCTTGCGGCTGCGCGGATTAATCTTGACACTGTTCAAATGATGTCCTAGCCTATCTTTACACTGTTTAGATTATAGCGCGGGTGGCTCGACATGCAAAAGCGACTCACAAAATGGGGCACGGGGTTCATGGTCGTCTCGTCCATGATGGTGGCGGTCTATTCGCTGCGCTTTGCCGGTGCGCCTTTTGGCCACTGGGGGCTCATTGACCAGGGCATCCGGGACGTGATCACCCAAGTCCCGGTGCGGGCCTTGACGCACATGCTGGTGGCACCCCTGGCCCTTCTGCTGGGCGGGCTGCAGTTCTTACCGGGATTGCGCGCGAGGCACCCGAAGGTCCATCGCTATGTGGGTCGGATCTACGTGGCGAGTTGTGTGATCGCCGGACTCGGAGCGCTGGCGACGGTGCCGCATGCTTCCGGGGGCCCCGTTGCAGGGCTGGGCTTCGGCATCCTGGCGGTGCTGTGGATTGGCACCACTCTGGGTGGCTGGTGGGCGGCCGTGCGGCGTAAGTTCGAGCTGCATCGATTGCTCATGCGCCTGAGCTATGCCATGACTTTCGGTGCGGTGACGTTGCGCCTGCAGATCCCCATCGGGTTTATGTTGGGTTATGCCAGTTATTCCGCGATGTCGGTCTGGCTCGCGTACACGTCCTGGATTCCGAACGTGGTGGCGGTTGGAGTGTATTCGGCGCTGGAGCGGGCGAAAAAAAGGCGGCTTACCAGTAGCCAGAACTTGCGTGGTATTGTCTTGTCTCAAGCGGTAGATGGTGCGGCGGGATCGAAAATTGATGGGTGGAGGCTGGAAGGCGGAACACGCGGGGGAGCGCATCGGGACACTGGCCGCAGCAGCAATGCTCGCGCTTTTCGCCGTCCTGCTACAGGGTAACCCGAGGGTCGCAAGAGCTGGGTCCTCACCGCCATCCGCAGCGTATGGGCTCGCGTCGCGCGCTGTTCCCAAGCCTTACCTGCTCATGCCGCAGAGCGCCGATGGGAAGATACCCGCGCTGCTCTCCCAGACCGGCGTGTTCAAGGACACTCGCAATCTGGCGCCGAGCGACGGCCTGATTCCGTATGACCTGGTGGTGTCCTTCTGGTCCGACGGCGCCAGCAAGCAGCGCTGGGTGTCGTTACCGAAGGAGAAAATCGGCTTTGCGCCCACGGGCGATTGGACTTTCCCGGCCGGCGCCGTATTCGTAAAGACTTTCGAGCTCCCCGTCGATGCGGCGAATCCCGCGATCCGACGGCGACTCGAAACGCGGCTGCTGGTACGCGACAGCCGCGGCGGTGTCTACGGCGCCGACTATAAATGGCGGGCCGACAACAGCGATGCCGACCTGTTGGACTCGAGCCTCACAGAAGACATTCCGGTCAAGTCCGCCGACGGAACGACGCACACTCAGACGTGGTACTACCCCAGCCGGCAGAACTGCCTGGAGTGTCACAACGAGCACACCAGCGGCGTGCTCGGGGTAAAGACCCGGCAGATGAATCACGACTTCACCTACCCTTCCGGCGTTACGGACAACGAGTTGCGGGCCTGGAATCATCTCGGTTTGTTTAGCCCGGGATTTTCGGATGCCGACCTGCCGAAGTTTGCGAAGTTGGCCTCGGCCGACGATACGACACGGAGTGTCGAGGATCGCGCCCGGTCCTATTTCGACGCGAACTGCTCGCACTGTCACCGCCCTGGCGGCACCGTTGCCAACTTCGATGCCCGCTACGACACGCCCCTGGATCAGCAGGGACTCGTCGATGGCCGGGTTCTGATCGATGAGCGCATCGACCGGTCGAGAGTCATTGCACCTAACGATATCTGGCGCTCGATCGCTTTCATGCGAGTCAACACGATGAGCGAGATCAGGATGCCGCCGCTGGCACGAGAAACGATCGATGAAAAAGGTGTGGCGCTCCTGCGGCAGTGGATCACGAGCCTTCCGGGACGCGCTGTGGTCGACCCGCCACGGATTTCGCCGGCCGGCGGGACTTACAGCAAGCCCGTAGAAGTGTCGCTACAGGTTGGCGAGCCCGGCGCCGACATCCGTTACACCGTGGATGGCAGCGCACCTACGGCTTCTGACACGAAGTACGAGAAGCCAATCGAGGTCACCGGCCCCACAGTGGTGCGGGCCCGCGCCTTCAAGGACGGCTTGACTCGAAGTATCGCGTCGGAGGCCGTTTTTATCGTCGGGCAGTAACGACGGTGATGCCCCAGGGGCTCTCACCCGCTTTCACCCGCGAGATTTCCTTGTTCGTCGCCAGATCCACCACCGAGACATCGTTGGAGGGTCCGTTGGCGGAGAACAGGTATTTCCCGTCCGGCGAGAGCACGATTCCCCACGGACGCGTCCCAACCTTGATGGTGGCCAGAACGGCATAACTGTGGCTGTCGATCACGGTGACGGTTCCGGCACGCCCGTCGCTCACGTAAACCTTACTGTTGTCCGGGGAGACTCTGACCTTCATGGGGCGCGAGCCCGCCGGCAGGTCGACGCTCTTCAGCACCTGGTGATTCGCCGTATCGATCACATTCAACAGCCCCTTCGACTCGGAGGGGATGAACCCAACGGCGGCGTTGGATAGGAAATCAACACTGCGGGGCCGCACCGGCACGGTGAAGTGTCCGATGACCTGGAAGCTCGCAGTGTCGATTGCGAAGACCTCGCCACCGGTCTCGCACGTGACGTAGAACTGCTTTCCGTCCGGGGTCACGCCCACCCCTTCCGGCTCGCGTCCCACCGGGATGATGTGCTCCACCTTGCCGCTGGCGATGTTGATCACACTTGCGGTTTTGATGTCCTCGTTGGAGACGTAGATGCGGGTTCCATCCTTGCTCAATACGAACTCTTCCGGGTCCGAGCCGGCGGAGATCTTGCCGGTCAGCTTCTTCTGTGCGACGTCGACGATGCCGATGCCGTCGGCGGACTTATCGGCCTTCGAATCGTCGTCATCGTCATCATCAGCCTTGCTGTTCTTCTTCAGAATCGGGTTGCCCTGGGCATCGAGAGCCGGCGGGCCTTCGATCGGAGTGCCGCTCAAAGCGACGTAGACCGTCTTCCCGTCAGGACTCACATGGATGCCGCGCGGACGTTTGCCTACGGGGATCGTTCCGACGACTTTGAAATCGCTGCCATCGATTATGGTGACGTCGCCCGACCTCTCGTTCGTGACGAATACCTGGTACGCCGCGGCGGCCTGCGCTGGCACGGGAGCGGTCGCGGAAGCGATCAATGCCAGCGCGCCCACGGCACTCAGCCACGCTGCGGAATTCGATACAGACATCAATACATCTCCTAATCTATTTCGGCGCTACCAAAGTCGGCAATCGTACTGTAGCGGGTGAATCGGCCGGGGATGCCGCGGGCTCGGGATTGGGAGCAAGAGGCGCGTTGCAAGTTGTGTCGAAGGCGCGCTGTGAAAAGACGTCCGTGTAGACTCCCTTGAATCTGACCTTCCAGTCCTCGTCATTGATGTGACTCTTGCCGGATTGCTTGCCTTCGAAATAGCCGACGGTTGAGATCAGCGAGAACGTATGTTTGGCGCAGTCGAAGGCCGTCTGCTGCACTATGCGATCGAGCTTGATGTCGTGAACGTTCGGCGGCGGACTCGCATAGACCGTCAGAAACATCGCGACACGATAGAGTCCGTCCTGGTGGATCGAATCCAGGTCGACATAGGCAACACCGAGACTGCCATCATTGGGCCGGCCGATGGCCTGCCAGTGGGTCGCATAGCAGGGCTGCGACGCCAGCGCCGCTATGGCGAGAGTTCCAGCCAACCACCGACTTCGCAGCGCCGCCAGATAGGTCCAAAGTCGTTTGGCGTGCTCCAGCGCCATCCCGGGCCGCCGTTCCTCGGCCGTGCTCAAATCTTGGTCAACCAACCATAACGGTCCGCAACCTCACCCCGCTGGATCGCAACCAATCGCTCGCGTAGCGCACGAGTCAACGGGCCCACTTCTCCGTCGCCAACGCGGTGCTCGCGATATTGATGGATCAGCGTTCCCACCCCAGCAAGCACAGCAGCAGTGCCGGACAGGGCCGCCTCGCCATCGGTTACCCACGTGAGCATTTCGGCGACGTCGAAAACACGCTCCTCAACTTCATAACCGCCGTCCCGTGCGAGAGCCAGCAGCGAGTCGCGGGTCACTCCATGGAGGAATGTGGCATCCAGGCTGCGGGTCAGCAGGTGACCCTTGCGAATCAGCAGGAAATTAGCCGCGCCGGTCTCCTGCACCTCGCCGCCCGGACAAAACAAAACCTGGTCCGCGCTGTAGCGACGGCGTGCTTCGAGCGTCGGGCCTAGCGCCGCCGCGTAGTTGCCTCCCGTCTTGACGCGGCCGGTTTGCGTGGCCGTGCGCGAGTTCACGTCTTCTACGAAGATCCGCAACGGCTTCATGCCACCCGCGAAGTAATCCCAAACCGGACTGGCCAGGACAATCAGCTGCGCTTCATCGGCGGGCGTGGCGGCCGCTCCGATATTCGGTGTCGTGCCGAACAGGATCGGTCGCATGTACAGCGCGCCCGGAGCCTCAGGGACGACCGAGCGGTTCTGGTCGATGGTGGCGCGAACCATGGCGCCCAGCTGCTCCGGGTCCGGCTCGGGGAGCACCAGGGAGCGCGCGCTCTGTCGCAGGCGCTCGATGTGCCGGTCCATCCGGAATACGTGAACGCTCCCGTCGGACCATCGATAGGCCTTGAAGCCCTCGAAGCAGGTGCTCGAGTAGTGCAGGACGTGGGCGGCAGGGTGCAGCTCGATGGGGGCGACCGGGCGCATCTGGTACGGCGTCCAGGCGCCGTTCCGGAACGTCGCGACCGCCATGGTCGGGGCAAGAACGGTCCCGAACGCGGGTCGGGAGGCCGGGGTCGATTGAGGGGACTGTGTCATGGGACGGGCTCGGTCTGCACCACGGATGGAGGGGATGCTACCTAGATTCCGTGCAATGGCCATCTCATTCGACCATTTTTGCTTTGCGCAAATGAAAAGGCCGTTGCAGCACGCTTACGGCCCGAACCTCGGTACGTTACTGCCCAGTCCGAAATCGGGTCCACATGCGCGTTCTCAGCCGCACGTACTCTTCGCTCTTCGCGCGTTCGGGGATAAGGCGTGCGGCGAGCTCGGGCGAAGGGAAGATCGAGGCGTTGGTCAGCTCGGGTTGCAACAGGGGCTGAGCGGCGGCGTTGCTGTTCGGAAAGTGGATGGCGTTACTGTTTTCGGCCGCTATCGCGGGGTCCATGAGAAAGTCGATGAGACGGTGGGCGTTGCCCGGGTGGGGAGCGTCCGTCGGAATCGCGGCGACATCGAACCACATTACAGCGCCTTCCTTGGGGATGTAGTAGCGGATCCGCATGCCGTTGGCGGCGATCCGGGCGCGCTCCTGCGCCTGCATGGCGTCACCGTTGCTCGCCACAATGATGCACAGCTCGCCCGTAGAAAGATCATCGACGAGGGAACCGCTACTGATCTTGCGAATATAAGGTCGCACCGCCAACAACGCAGTCTGCGCGCGCGCCAGTTTCCCGGCCTCCTCACTGTCGGGTGGCTCGCCGAGCCACGCAAGAACGCTGGGTACGATGACGTTCGGCGACTCGTAAAGTCCGATACCGCAGTCCGCGAAGTGTGCGGCAACCTGCGGATCAAACATCAACGACCAGCTGTCCACCGGTGCCTGGGGCATGCGCGCGCGGATCTTCGCCTCATCGTACGCGATACCGGTGATCCCCCAGGTGTAGTCGACCGCATGTGCATTGCCCGGATCGTGGGCGGCAAGCCGCTGCATGATGGCCGGGTCGAGGTTCTTGAGATTGGGTAGCCGGGATTTGTCGAGCGGGCGGAAGACACCCGCGGCAATCATGCTCTCGAGGTAGGCACCCGATGGGACCACCACGTCGTAGCCCGAATGTCCCGCGAGCAGCCGCGCTTCTAGCGTGTTGTTGGAATCGAACACGGCGTAATGGACCTGCACACCGTACTTTGCCTCGAACTTCCGCAGGACCTCGGGTTTGATGTAGTCATACCAGTTGTAGACATTGACGATTTTCTCTTCGGCCGCGGCGTCCGGAGGCGCGGGGGCGTTGGAGTGGCCGCAACCGGCCAGTACCAGGCAGAGAAGCCCGACGAAAGTGTAGTGATGGTTCACCGCCCCATCATACGGAAGGCACGGTGCGCTCGTTAGGGGCGCACCGTGCCTGCGATGGAGCTCTTCTAGAACTTCCAGAGATCGTTCATATCGCCGGCGCCGGTACCGCCGGGGGGCACGCCCTGCCCGCCGAACAGCCACAGATGGCCGGTGGCGTCGGTCCAGGCGCTCGCCCCGCCACGACTACCGGGCTGGTTGCCGGGCGCACCGGTGCCCAACGTCCCATAAACACCCGCATCCAGGTTCTGCGCATTCGGCCCGTTCACCCAGGTCCACTGGTGTGTCGTCGCGTTGAAAGTCCATAGATCGTTGAGCGAGCCCTCACCGGCGCCGACACTGACACCAAAGCCGAGGCCGCCAAACAACCAGACCTTGCCCGTGCTATCGGTCCAGACAACCCCACCGCCGCGGCCGCCGGGGAGGTTGCCGGCAGCGGGAGTGCCCAGCGTGCCATAGATGCCCAGCGTCGCGACCACGTCGGTGCCGCTGACCCAGGTCCATTGCTTCGCGGTCGGATCGAACATCCACAAATCGTTGAGAACGTCGACGGTCGGAGTGTTCGTAACATCGAAACCGTAACCGCCACCACCGAACAGCCAGAAGCGGCCCGCGCCATCGCGCCAAACCTGGGCGCCGTAACGGGCACTCGGCGTGTTCGCCGCCGCCGCAGTGCCTTGGGTCCCATACACGCCCTGTTGGTTGGTGGAACTTGATCCGCTCACCCAGGTCCACTCGTGCGAAGCGGGGTCGTAGACCCACAGGTCGTTGAAGTAAATCTGGTTATTGAGGTTGTCGAGGCCCAGGCCGCCGAACATCCACAAGCGCCCGGAATTGTCCGTCCAGGTCGAAGCATAGGCTCGCGCGCCAGGAACGTTACCAGGCGCTGGAGTACCTTGCGTGCCATACACGCCAGCGACGCCTCCGGTGTTCGACACACCATCCCACGTCCATTGTTGCGAAGTGGGGTCGTACCACCACAAATCGCTGAGGTACATAGCCTGTGTGTTGGTGCTGTCGAGACCGAAGCCGCCGAAGAGCCAGACGCGTCCGCTGCTATCGGTCCACAACATACCGCTCTGGCGTCCGCCGGGCAGATTGCCAGCCGCGGCAGCGTGGGGAGCGCCGTAAGTTGACGCGGCGTTGACCGTAGGCAGGCCACCCTCCCACGTCCACTGCTGCGTGCCCGGATCGTACATCCACATGTCGTTGAGCTCACCGCTGCCTGAGGCTGCGACCGCGCCGACACCGGTGCCGCCAAACAACCAGAAGCGGCCAGCGCTGTCGGTCCAGGACATCTGGCTGTCCCGCGCTCCGGGCACATTACCCGCCGCCGCGGTACCCAAGGTGCCGTAGGTTCCGCCCTGCCCCACGCTGGTGGAGCCACCTTCCCACGTCCATTCAGAGCAGGCGACCTGAACGCTGCTGACATTCCCGGCGGGTATTGTACTCGTCCCACCGGACACGGAGCATAACTGGCCGACAGGTTGCGTCTCCACGCTCACGGTGTAGGCGCTGTTATAAGCCAGCGCCGTGGGCATCGAGAAAACAACGGCATTCGCCGCCACCGAAAGGTGGTCCGTGCCATCCGTCAACACCAACCCGCTCGAGGTCAATCCCGCGATCGAGCCTCCGAGTGTGTAGAAATTCGCCGCGCAGGTCACAACAACGCTGTTCACGTTCGAGGCCGGCATCGCGGCAGCGCCCGCACTCACCGTACACATCAAACCTGTGGGCTGTGTCGTCACCGACACAGCGTAGTGGGCCGTATAGGCCACGGGCGTCGTAAACGTAAACCCGGTCCCGTTCGCCGGCACCGTAACGGTGTCCGTGCCGTTAGCCAACACAAGGCCCGCGGTCGTCAAGCCGGTGATGGTGCCACTAAGAGAATAAGATTGATCGGAGCAAACAACGGCCACCGTGGCAACGTTCGCGGCCGGCATCGTGCCCGAGCCGGTTCCAGCGCTAACCGAGCACGTCAAGCCGGTCGGTTGCGTCGCCACCGTTACCGCGTAGTGAGTACCGAAAGCCACTGACGTCGGCAGTGTGAACGTGGTCGCGTTGATCGGCACCGTCACGGTGTCGGTGCCATTGGCGAGCACCAGGCCGGTCCCATTCAACCCGGCAACGGTACCGCCGAGCGTATAAGACTGATCGGAGCAGGTCACCGCAACGTTGGTGACATTGGCCGTACCGATCGAGCCGGTCCCGTTCTGCACGGAGCAACTCAATCCGGTCGGCTGCGTCGCCACGGTCACCGCGTAACTGCTGGTGCTGGCTACGGCAGTGGGCATAGTAAAGGAGGTCGAACCGGAGGGGACCGTGAGTCGGTCCGTGCCGTTGGCAAGCACCAGGCCGCCGCTGACCAGGCCGCTGATTGTGCCGCCGAGTGAATAGGACTGCGCCGAGCAGGTCACGACGACGTTGTTGACGTTTGCCGTCCCAATGGTGCCGGTGCCATTCGCCACACTGCATGTCAGTCCGGCAGGCGCGGTTTGCACGGTCACCGCGTATGCGGTGCCCGTCGCGATCATTGATGTGAAGGCAAAGGTGGTGGCCCCGGAGCTCACTGTCACCGTGGCGCTGCCGTTTGCAAGCACCAAGCCGTCAGCCGTCGCGCCACTGACGGTTCCACCCAGAGTGTAGGTCGTCGGCGCCGGAGGGCTGGGAGTCCCCGAATTACTGGAGCCGGAACCCCCGCAGGCTGACAGTACCAAAGTACTCGCCAGCGCCAACCACCGGACCAAAACTGAAGAGGCTGTAACTCGAGAAGCGCTGGGCGTGAAGCTCACCGGGAATCCCACAATTGAATGGATCGGAGCACGACAATAAAGGGGTGCGTTCCGGGAGTCGCCACCGAGTAGCGCGATTGACCGATTCAATTGTAATTGTGCGAAGGCGCGCACAATTCCCGCGACGTTGGTCTCTAGTGCGCGCGTGCGAAGTATTGCTGCCGCATCGTGCCGACTATCGTCTCTGTGATAGGGGCGCAGTAACACTTCGCCGCATAGAGCGCCGCCCCGGCGGCCGGAGGAAGTCGTGGAGCGACACAGTCGTAGGGGTGACTGCTTGAGCGCAACGCGGAGTTGAAGGGCTCGAGCACCAGGTCCGTCAGCTTGAACATGCCGCCGGAGTAGGAGACTGGCAGCGCGACACCAGGCGGAACGGCCAACTGCGCCCGGGTCGCATCAACAATGGCGACGAGCTCGCTCACACCCGCCGCGAATAGTTCGCGCGCTTGCGTGTCACCGGCGCGGGCGGCTTCCGCAACCAGTGTAGCGAGCTGCGCAATTTGACTGCGAGCAGCGGGATTGCTCCCGTAAATCGCAGCACAGATATCCAGATCGAATGCGATGTCGTAGTGCGCGCGAAGCAACTCGTACAGCGCTCCCTTGGCGGAGCGTCCGTCGCTCATGCGCGAGAACAGTGTCAGCCCCTCGCGGGCAACCCAGTAGGCCGAGCCTTCATCACTGAACAACTCGCCCCAACCGCCCGCGCGGGCGTGCCCGCCCGCAAACTCGCCGTACGCGATGGATCCAGTGCCGGCGACGATGTTGATACCGTCCTGACAAGCGAGCGCCCCGGCCCAGGCGCACACCATGTCATTGCCACATTTGTACTTGCCGTGCTCCAGTGTTGGAGATGCCACGGTATTCAGGCGGCCCAGCAAGCGACTATCTTCGCCATAGGCCGGCAAACCGAGGAATGCAAACGTCAACTGTGAGGCAGACATCGCAACCTGCCCCAAGGTCGCGGCAATACCCCGGGCGAGCATCGCCTGCAACGCATCGAGTCCGATCTCCAGATAGTAGGCCGACCCTTCGTGGTGCCGGGCGAGGACCTGGCCGCTCGCGTCCACCAGGACGAATTCGGTCTTGGTGCCGCCGCCGTCGACTCCCAGGAAGGTTTTCAACCCTTACGCTCCAGGGGATAGATCGATACGCCCTTGACCACGCGGCTGACAGCGCCAGCCGCATTCGGCGTATCAGGGCGAATCCCGAGCGACAGCGACTGCATGAAGGCCAGGGATTGCGCGAATACCGCGAACGGCAGGCACAGTCCGAGATCCGAGGCGTTTGCCAGGCCGGGAACCAATACATCGTCCGGGTGCCCAGTGGTGCCGCCCTGCCGCGCAACCAACGCAAGCACGCGGCCCGCAATCCCGTCGGAGCGCAACTCCGCCAGCAGATCGAGGTCGTAGCGGCGGATGTGGCTGTCATTGGAGAGCAACACGACGACCAGGGTCCTTCCGTTGAGAATCGTCTTCGGGCCGTGACGAAAGCCGAGCGGCGTATCGGCGATCGATACGACACGCCCGTCGCTCAGCTCCAACATTTTGAGCGCGGCCTCGCGCGCCAGGCCCTTGAGCTCGTTGGCACCGAGGTAAACGATGCGCTCGAAGCGCTCCGCGACCAGGCCCTGAAGTCGCGGCAGCCAACTTTCCAACAGGCTGAGTGTGGGGGCGCCGGCGGGTGCCGCCCCGCCGGCCAGGGGCAATTTGAAGAACCGTGCCGCGGCGAGCAACATCCCCGAAAAACTCGACGTCATGGCGAAACCACGATCGTCGCTCTTCTGCGGCAGCAACAGCACGCGGGCGTTGGGCAGCTCGACGCCGCGCCGATATAACTCGCCGGCGGCATTGCAAGTGACAATCAGGTGGAAACATTCTGACAGAGAGTTCGCCGCCAGCTCGACGGCCGCCTTGCTCTCCGGGCTGTTACCCGAGCGTGCGAACGACACGAGGAGCGTCGGAACGCCACGGACGAAATGATTTGCCGGGCTCGCGACCAGGTCTGTCGTCGCAACGGCTCCCACCCAGTGCCCGTACTGTTTGAGCAGGGCCGGCGCGAGGCACTCGCCGATGAACGAGGACGTACCGGCTCCGGTCAGTACAATGCGAAGATCGGGTCGTTGCAGGAGCGGCGTGAGGAAGGCGGCTACGCTGCCGGTGTCGCTCCGGATGAGTTGCTCGACCTCCTGCCAGATCCCGGGTTGCTGCACAATTTCGCGGGCCGTCCACTGTCCGCCGCGCGTCTCGATCTCCTCCGGCGTCAGCCCGAAGTAATTCATCATCACTCTCCACAAACTCCGCCGTCGTCGGCATCAGCGCCAGGCCTGCAGGCCTGCGCGTACTGACGCACCACGTGAGCTACGCCGTCGAGCAGAATCGCCCGCGCCTCGTTGGCGAGCCGTCCTGCTCGAATGGCCGCATATTGAATGGGAAGGTACTGACTCAGGAGGGTCAATGGCAATGTGCCGCCCGACAGGCGCTCCATGAGTGTGGCACACGCCTGCTTGACCTCCGGAACAGTCCAGTAATACCGGATCCGGTCGCTCAGGCTGTACTGCAGATCGAATGTCTGCCGGGCCGGATCGGTGTAGTAGGTTTTCCAGTAGCGAGGGTTGCCCTTCATAACCCCGAGTACGATCTCCTTGAAAGTCTCGCCCTCGACACGATGCAACTCCCGGGCGATGTCGGAGAAGGCCCAGAGAGTTTCGCGCAACGCGAAAGTCACCGCCGGTCCGACCTTGAGAATGGCGAAGTGGTCTTCGACCAGTGCCCGCAGCCCCGCGGGCTTCTGATAGTCGGTCGAATGGGCCTCAAACACGAGGTTGGGCTCGCTCACGATGCGTTGGCTGAGCAGTCGCGCCTCGTCCCGGTCGTAGTCGATGACCTTGTGGTGATCGAACTCCACGCCCGGCTGCACTACCAGGCCCACGACCCTGGGCCAGACGTCCTGAAGACCTTTGCCTGCAAAAGCATTGCGATGGGCGTCGAGGGTTACACCCACTGCCTCCGGACTCGTGACCGCCAGGGTTCCCAGGTCCTCCGCGGCGCCGCCGGGTACCGGAACCTCGGTGCCGATGACGTACACCGGCGCCTCACCACCTACTTCACTCCAGACTTTTTCAGAGATGGCGCAAAGATCCGCGGCCCTCGCGGCCACTACGGAATCCTCCAGCGGAGTCGGATCACCTGCGCACGACATCGAGCAATCCAGGTGAATCTTGCGAAAACCGGCCTTCACGTAAGCCGCGATCATCTCCCCGGCACGCTGCATGGCAAGCGGCGCCGGTTCCGCGGTCCAGGTGTTGGGACCCAGGTGATCGCCACCCAACAGGAGTCGCTCCATGGGAAAAGAGACTCGCTGCGCGATCCCGGCCACGTATTCGCGAAAGTCAGCGGGCAACATGCCCGTGTAGCCGCCGAACTGGTTCACCTGGTTGGAGGTCGCCTCGATCAGCACCGGCTCGCCGCGTGCTTGTGCTTCCCGCAGGGCCGCCTCGATCACCACAGGGTGAGCGGAACAGACCGAGTAGATGCCGACGCTGTGCCCCGCCTTGTGCTCGCGGACAATATCGATGAGCGCTTTCATTCGGGCTGCAGGGACAGCAGGACGGCGCCGAGCAGCGCAAACACCGCGGCGACCAGCTTGTAGGCACCGGGCAGCGTGCCGGCCAGGCCGAGCGCGATGGCCGTCGTCAACAGGGGCGCACCCGCATTGATCAACGGGGAGACCACAATCGCCTTGCCGTAGCGAAACGCGTAGACCAGCAACAACGCACCGACGGCATTCAACATCTGGATGGCAGCGGAGAGGTACGGACCGGACAGTCCCAGGTAGATCGGCTTCGAGAAGTCAGTCAGGTACAAGGCGCCGGGTATGAAGAGGAGCGCGGTGAGGGTCATGTAGGCGAAGATGCTCTCGGCATCCATCGTGGCGTTGGCCAGCTTGATGTAGTAGGCCTGCAGGCCCCATGCGGCCATGATTCCCAGCGAGAAAAAGAACCACAGTCCGACGTGAGCGCCCTCTTCCGGCGAATAATCGAACAGCGGCAGGGAGACGATGGCAAGGACGATCCCCGCTATTCCAAGCCGTCCGGTGCGCTCACCGAGCAGCAGGAACGACAGCACGATGGTCACCGCCGGCGACAGCGACACGATCGGAAAAATGAGATAGGTCGGGCCCAGGGTGACGGCATGGAACAACAGGAGTTGGCCTCCCGCTCCCAACAGGCCGATGGCGAGACCGAGCGCGATCGAGCGCCGATCCCGCTTCAGCCGCCAGCCCACCTTGCGCATCGCCCAGGCGGCGGGCAGGATCATGGTCAGCGCCCACACGACGTAGGTCAGCGTGTCGGGAAAGCCATGCTCGCTCGGTACGCCGGTAAAGGCGCCCCACACACCCCAGGCGGCGGTGGCGAACAGCGCATAACCCAACCAGTTGCCGGAATTCATTGTCAGAACCTGCTGCTTCCGCGAGCGAATTTGACGCCGCTCGGAATGGCCTCTGCTCTTGGTTGAACGAAACTATACGAAACCTATATGACTTTCGAATAGCTCTATTTGAGTTTCTATTTCTTTCGTAGTATTATTTTGTTCTTTCGAAAATGTCAAGCGCCCGCAGGAGAGCCATTTGAATCGCAGCCTCACCTCGCGACGTAAGTTCTTGAAGCTGGCATCCGTATCCGGTGTTGCGGTCGGATCAGGAGCCGTCGCGCTGCCGGGCCGTGCGGCTATGGCTGGCGCCGCAAGGTCGAACACCGTCCGCTGCGCCGATTCGACCATCAGCATCGACTTCGATGCCCGTATGCACTCCAGCATCGCGTATGTCGGGAGCGGCCGAAAGACCATTCTGACGCGCGCCAACGCCAGCGAGTTCGTGGAGCTCGCCGACGGCCGCCGTGTGTCGGATTTCGTTCTCCAACATCATGCCACTGAGCCGGTGGACGGCATTCATGGCAAGGGCTCACAACTCACGTTGACGGGCCTGGCAGCAGCCGGGTTGGAAAAGACGGTTCGAGTCCGGTTGTTCGATCGCTATCCGGGCTTTGCGTCCTACCAGGTTACCTACCGTAACCTCGCGGGGCAGCCCCTCAAGCTGGTGTCATGGACCAACGGTGCGTGCCGGATTCCATCACAGGGCGACGCGTCGCCGCAGTTCTGGTCGTACTCCGGTAGCTCGTACGCCGACCGCCGTGACTGGCTACAGCCCGTCAAACAGGGTTTCGCGCAGGATAACTTCCTGGGAATGAGCGCTTCCGACTATGGCGGCGGGACGCCCATCGTGGATGTCTGGCGCCGGGACGCCGGTCTCGCCGTCGGTCACCTGGAATCGACGCCGCGGCTCGTCTCACTTCCAGTCAAGGAGCAGCAAGGGACAGCCTGTCTCGAGATTCATGCGGAAGGCAAACATCTCATAGCACCAGGTGAATCGTTCGCGACGCTCGAGACTTTCGTGGCCGCGCATGGCGGTGACTATTTCGCGACGCTCGACGCTTACCGACGACTCATGGGGGAACGTGGGTTGCGAGCACCGCAGCCACCGAAGGAATCCTACGAGCCGATCTGGTGTGCCTGGGGGTATGAGCGCAACTGCACCGTACAACTGATCGAGGACACGCTGCCGAAGGTGAAGGATCTCGGCCTATCGTGGGCGGTCATCGATGACGGTTGGCAATCTTCCGTCGGCGACTGGAATCTCAACACCGGGAAATTTCCTGGCGGCGAGACCGAAATGAAGCGTCTCGTTGGCCGGATCAAGGAGCAAGGGCTCAAGCCGCGCCTGTGGATCGCACCGCTCGCGGCCGCCCCCGGTAGCGATGTGCTGCACGACCATACCGATATGTTGCTGCTCGACAAGGACGGGGCCGCTCAGAACGTCAGCTGGTGGAACAGCTTTTACCTGTGTCCGGCGTACGAGCCGACGGTCGCCTATACTCTGGGCGTGGTTCGCCGCATTCTCGGCGACTGGGGCTTCGCGGGCCTGAAGATCGATGGACAACATTTGAATGGCGTCGCGCCGTGCTTCAATCCCGCTCACAAGCACGCCCGGCCGGAAGAATCGATGGAAAAACTGCCGGAGTTCTTTCACGCCATCTACGCTACGGCCATGCAGATCAATCCGGCGGCGGTCATCGAGCTGTGCCCCTGCGGCACCTCTTATAGCTTTTTTGACTTTCCGTACATCAACCAGGCGCCTGCCTCGGACCCCGAGTCATCCTGGCAGGTGCGGCTCAAGGGCAAGACGCTCAAGGCGCTCATGGGACCGAGTGCGCCGTTCGCGGGCGATCACGTGGAGCTCAGCGACCATGGCGACGACTTCGCCTCCACGGTAGGGATCGGCGCCGTCGTGTCGACGAAATTCACGTGGCCGATGGATCCCAAGCCCAAGGATTCGTTTCTGCTGACGCCGGAGAGGGAGCGGGAGTGGCGCCGCTGGATTGCCTTGTATAACGAAAAGAAACTTTCCCAGGGCATCTATCGTGGCGAGTTATACGATATTGGTTTCGACAAGCCGGAGGCGCATGTCGTCCAACAGTCCGGGCGCAATTACTACTCGTTCTACGCGAAGCAATGGCAGGGTGTCGTGGAACTGCGTGGCTTACCGACAGGCACCTATCGGGTGCGCGACTACTTCAACGACCGGGATCTGGGCCAGGTGTCGAGCGCGCGGAACACTCTAAAGGTAGAGTTCGAGCATTTTCTGCTGATCGAGGCGATACCGGTGTGAGTGGGCTATTGATCGAAGAGCGCAGGCGTCGTATCTGCGACCTGCTGCGGGAACATGGGCGGGTAACGGTCGACGATCTCTCCAAGCGATTTGACACTTCGGTCGTTACCATACGGCTCGACCTCGCCGCCCTGGAAGCAGCCGGCGCCTTGACCCGGGCGCGCGGCGGAGCGCTGGCTCGACGCGAGGACGACGATCTGCCGATCGTCATCAAACAGACACTGCATCACGCGGAGAAGACCCGCATAGCGAAGGCCGCAGCCGCATTGATCAACGACGGCGAGACGATCGTACTCGACTCGGGTACGACGACTGCCGAGATCGCCAGGCAGATCCGCACGTTGGAATTGAAGTCGATCAATGTGATCACCAACGCGCTGAACATCGCCATGCTGCTGTCGGACGTCCCGGCCGTCCGGCTCATCATGTTGGGAGGCGTGCTGCGCCAGGAGTCGAACTCTTTGTCAGGTTACATGGCCGAGAGCGCCATCACTCACCTGCAGGCCGACCGGCTGTTCCTGGGCGTCGATGGACTCGATCCGGAAATCGGCCTCATGACGCCCCACCTGGCCGAAGCGCAGTTGAATTCGAAAATGATCCAGATCTCGCGACAGGTCGTGGCCGTCGCGGACTCATCGAAGCTGCTGCGTCGGAACGTCTCGGTGATTGCCAAGGTGGAGCAGTTGCATATTCTGATTACCGACACGGCCGCTCGGACGGATGTGGTGGAAGAGCTTCGACGTCGGGGTGTGGACGTACGGTTGGTTTGAGAGGGACGCATGCCGCGCGTCCCCGTGCTTCTTGTGAGCCACCGCTCCTTATGTTCATTGCGGGCGTGACCCAGGTAACGCTGCACTGCCGCCGAAAGTCCTACCCTTGCGACCAAGGTCTCTTTGGCAAAGCATAGGGTTGAACGTCGAAATGATGGGATTGGGTTGTCGCGCGGCCGCCTGGTGCTGCGTGTTGAGTCTCGTTTCCTTGGCTGGATGTGGCTCGGAGCACGGTGGGACCGACAATTCGGCAACTGCGACGCCGTCGATGGCAAGCGCTTTAGCGGTCGTCAGCGGCGGCAGCCAGACCGTCAGCATCACCTTCAACGCCAGTGACAAGCACGCGCTCTCCGACCTGGTCGTAACGACCGATCTCACGACCCTGCCGCAGGGGTGGAGCGGTCCCACTTCATTCGGCTGCGCCTCCGTGAGCACGGGCAGCGGCTGCATCCTGAATCTGACCTACGCCCCGACGGGCGCGAGCAGCGGCACGCTCGCCATTGACTACACCTATAAGAACAATAGTGGCACGGCCGAGACCGGCTCACAGTCCGTTACTTACTCGTCAACCACCAGCGATAACGTGGTTGCCACGGCGACCCCGACCGGCCAAATCACTGCAGTCGTCGGCGCCAACGGCCAGTCTGTCGGCGTCAATTTCACGACAGACGACGGCAATCCCGCCACCTCACTTGCGCTGACGACTGATTTGACTTCGTTGCCTGCGGGATGGAGCAGCACTGCGACGACATTTACGTGTGCGAGTGTCAGCACCGGTAATGGCTGCCAGCTGCCACTCACCTACGCGCCGACCGCGGCGGCCAGTGGGACCCTCACAATCGCCTATAGCTACGAGGACGATTCCGGGACGGCTAAAACCGGCTCTCTGAGCGTGCCTTATGCAGCTACCACGCAAGATGATGTCGTGGCGATCGAGTCTCCTTCGGGTCAAGTCAATGCGGTCGTCGGAGCGAGCGGCCAGTCCGTCGAAATCAACTTCACCTCGAACGATGGCAACCCGGCCACGGGTTTCCTATTGACAACCGATCTGACTTCCTTGCCTGTTGGTTGGAGCAGTACGGCGACGACGCTCTCCTGCGCGAGCGTGAGCACCGGTAACGGCTGCCACCTACCGCTTACATACGCACCTGGCGCTGCTGCCAGTGGAACTGTCGTGCTGGCGTACAGCTACAACGACAACTCCGGAAGCGCCAAAACAGGCACAGTCCTGGTCGACTACGCGGCCACGACTCAGAACAGCGTTGCGGCGACCGTAACTCCCAGCGGCCAGGTCAACGCCGTCGTCGGCGCAAGCGGCCAGTCCGTCGGAATTAACTTCACCTCCAGTGATGGCAATCCGGCTACTGACTTCCTACTGACCACCAATCTGGCTTCCTTGCCCGCGGGTTGGAGCAGTACGGTGACGACACTCTCCTGCGCGAGCGTCAGCACTGGTAACGGCTGCCATCTACCGCTTGCATACACGCCTGCGGCTGCTGGCAGCGGAACCGTCGTGCTCGCGTACAGCTATAACGACAATTCGGGGACGGCCAAGACAGGCACGGTCCGCGTCGATTACGCGGCCACGACTCAGAACAGTGTTGCGGCGACCGTGACTCCCAGCGGCCAGGTCAACGCCGTCGTCGGTGCCGGCAGCCAGTTTGTGAGCGTGCACTTCACGACGAACGACGGCAATCCCGCCACCGCACTTGCGCTGACGACTGATTTGACTTCGTTGCCCGCGGGATGGAGCAGCACGGATACGACATTCTCTTGCGCCAGCGTAGGCACTGGCAACGGCTGCCAGCTCCCGCTGACCTACGCTCCGAGCGCGGCAGCCGGCGCTTCACTGTCCTTGAACTACAGATACCTCAACAACTCGGGTGTCTTGCAAACGGGCTCGGTGAGCATTCCGTACGTCGCCACCACACACGACAACGTGGTGGCAACGCCGGCGCCCTCCGGTCAGATCAATGCTGTCGTGGGTTCTGGCAGTCAGCAATTGAGCGTTACGTTCACGACTGACGACGGGAATAACGCGAGCGGTCTGCAGGTGACGGGGCTCGGCTCACTTCCCACGGGCTGGAGCGGCCCGGTCAGCCTGACCTGTGGCAGCATCAGCGCCAGCAATAGCTGCAGACTGTCTTTGACATACGCCCCCAGCGCTACGGGCAGCGGTACGTTGACTCTGAACTACAGCTACTTGGATGACTCGGGAACGGCGAAGAACGGATCGCTGAGTATTCAGTACGCCGCGACTGCAGATGACAACGTGGTGGGCACGCCTGATCAGAGCTCCCTAAACGCTTACGTGGGTGGCAGCACAACGGACAACGTTACGTTCACCACGGATGACGGCAATATCGCCAGCGCAGTTGCCCTGACCTCTTCCTTGAGTGGGCTGCCCTCGGGTTGGAGCAGCACCGTCAGCAGCTTCAATTGCGCCAGTGTGAGTACTGGAACAGCATGTCAGTTACCACTCACGTTCGCGCCCGGCAGCACGAGTGCCAGCGGAACGCTGACTCTCAATTACAGCTACACGAGCAACTCCGGAACGACGAAGACAGGCAGCGTCAACATTACCTATGCGGCGCTTCCCGCTCCAAACCTCTACGTCACCGATTACTTCGGCGGCGCGGTGTATGTCTGCCCGATCAGTGGCGCCACTGTCGGTGCCTGCACGTCCACTGGCTCGGGGTTCAACCGCCCAACCTCGATCACTTTCTATGGCAGCCGGGCCTACGTGACGAACGATACCGGCTACACGATATCGATGTGCACCGTGGCCAGCGGCGGCAGTTTGTCGAATTGCACCCTCGCCAACTCCGGCCTCAACGAGCCTCAGCACGTGACATTCAATGCCACGGGCACTTACGCCTATGTGTGGGACAATTTCGGCGTCAATCTGTGCACGGTCAACACGACCGACGGTACGTTGCCCACATGCACTCAGAATGGACTGGAAGCCAATCTCGGCAACCTGCTCAGGTTTCCGGTGATCGCGGCGGATGGGATCCACGTCTATGGCGAGTGGGCGAATGGCGGTGGCTATGACCCCCCGAGTGGGAATTTCCTCAATGCCATGAGCGTCTGCTCGATCGCGTCCGACGGGACGATCAACGGGTGCACCGGCACGGGTACCGGATCAGGTAACGCCAACCTGACATTCGCGCTTTATAACGGGAATGTGTATGCCTCGAGCGAGGACCAGAACACCGGGGACGGCGGAGTGCTCGTCTGCCCCATCAGCAGCAGCGATGGATCTCTCGGTAGCTGTCAGGCGGCGAACACTGGCAACACGTCCCTTCCCCAAAGTATCGCCGTCGCGGGCGGTTACGCTTACCTCGTCTACTTCGACAACACCGTTGAAGTGTGCTCGGTGGCCGCGGATGGAGCGTTCGGAACCTGCTCGACCGTAACGATTCCCTCGGCCGCTACTCTCAACTCGGTGGCGGTCCACTGACGGCGGCGGCGCGGACGGATACGGTCGACGAGCCAGTTGAACTGTACACAGACTTGCCCGGGCAGTTCGCGCGACTCAGAATACCTCGCCAATTACGCCACTGGCTCGGGGAACGACCTTGAAGGGAGACGAAATCGTCGCATCGGCACCGACTAAGGTCGTCCGCACGCCGCTGACGCAGGGACAGCGGCGCGGGTTCTGGGCCGCGTGGAGCGGGTGGACGTTGGACGGGATGGATGCATTCATCTATGCCCTGGTCCTGAGCCCTGCGCTGACCGAGCTGCTCCCGAAGTCCGGGCTGAGTGGTGCGCCGGCGAATGTGGCGTTCTGCGGATCGGTGCTGTTCGCATTGTTTCTGGTGGGATGGGGATTGGCGTTCCTGTGGGGTCCGGTCGCGGACCGCTTTGGGCGCACTCGAACGCTGGCGGCGTCTGTGTTGGTCTACTCCGTGTTTACGGGGGCCGCGGCGCTGGCGGAAAATGTCTGGCAGCTCGGGGCGTTTCGACTGCTGGCGGGAATTGGCATCGGTGGTGAATGGGCGCTGGCCGGCACCTATGTTGCGGAAGCGTGGCCCGAAGACCGCCGCAAAATGGGCGCCGGGTACCTGCAAACCGGCTACTACACCGGGTTCTTCCTGGCCGCCGCGCTGAATTTCACGGTCGGCGCTCACTTCGGTTGGCGCGCGATGTTTCTGTGCGGACTCGCACCGGTGATCCTGTCGCTCTACATCGTCTTCAAGGTCAAGGAGCCGGAGCGCTGGCAGCAGGCCGCTGCCGCGGTTGCGCGAATCAACCCGTTGCGTGCGATTTTCAGCGGCGCCAACCGGCGCCGCACGATCGTCAATGCGGCTCTTCTGACCGTTTCAATTGTTGGACTGTGGGCGGGGACGGTCTACGAGCCAACAGCCATCATCACCCTGGCGAAGCAGGGTGGCATGGATCAGCTGCATGCGGCCCGCATGGCTTCGATGGGCACGGCGCTGCTGTCGGTTGGAACTATTCTGGGTTGCCTCGTGGCGCCCGTTCTATGTGAGGCGCTTGGTCGGCGAGGGAGTCTCGCAATTTTCTTCGTCGGCATGGCGGCCTGTATCTGGCTGAGTTTCGGTTGGGCGTTCTATCTTCCCAATGGACTCACAACCTTCATTGCAGTGCTGTTCTTCTTAGGTTTCTTCGGCGGCAACTTTGCAATCTACAGCCTGTGGTTGCCCGAGCAGTATGGGACCTCCGTGCGCGCGACCGCGTTCGCGTTCACGACGTCATTCGGTCGCCTCATCGGCGCGGGCGTGAACTTTCTGCTCGGCTGGGCTATTCAGCAGCATGGGTCGCTGGGTTTACCGGTGGCGTGTACGGCACTGGCTTTCCTCGTCGGGTTGGCGGTCGTGCCGTTTGCCGCTGAAACCAAGGGTGAGCGCCTGCCCGCCTGACCGCACTCAGGGGGCGCCGTCCAGACCGTCGATCGGGTTACACGCGGCTACTTCCGCGGCTACTTCTTCAGTTCTTCCAGTCCGTCGAGGATCTGCGGTTGCTGCGCTTCCAGGTAGCGCACATTTTCCCGGAGTTGGTGCAACTCCGGCTCCTGGGGGGCGACGGGTTGCGCCGCCGCGGGGATACGCAGACACCCATAAACCAACAGGGCTCCACAGACCACCGTACGCCCGAGTCGGCGGTTATCTTGCGCACTCAATGGATCCCCCACTGCCGACGCTGCGTACTCGAGTTAGGTTTGTGAACATTGCGATGCTCCCTCCATCCCGGTGCAAGCGAGAATCTCACAGCGCGCACGAATCTGACATGTGGGCGCGACCCGACAACATTGGGCTTTCGGCCTATACGGCGTCGTACTGGACAGACAATCCGCTCCTGGCTGTAGCGTAAGCGCGACAGAGGCGT
>JAQGOE010000093.1 GCA_028293725.1 Gammaproteobacteria bacterium
ACGAGGTCACGCGAGTGCTCGACCCGCCACCCCTCCGGAAGCGCCGCCAACTCTTCCCGCGGCCATTTCCCTTTCATTGCCAACACACGAGTCTGCGGTCCACACAGTGGCAACACCTTCTCCAACATCTCGGGTAACGCAGCAAACGCGCGAGTAACGACCGTGTCGAACGGCATGCCGGGATGCATAGACTCAACGCGCGCGTGAACGCTTTCCACGTTGGTGAGTCCCAGAGCGTGCGCGGCATGGGAGACAAAGCGGATCTTCTTGCCGGCGGAGTCGATGAGCGTAAAGCGGCGCGCGGGATTCAGCACGGCGAGCGGCAAGCCGGGAAAACCAGCGCCCGTGCCGACGTCCGCGATTGCGACGCCCTGCAGATCGGCGTGAATGGCGAGGCTATCGAGGAGATGATGCGTGACCATATCCTCGCGCCTCGTAATAGCGGTGAGGTTATAGGTACGGTTCCACTTCTCGAGCTCATCCAGGAGCTGCACCATGCGTGCAGCATCGAGCACCGATACCTCGATACCCATGCTCTTCGCGTCACGGATGAGACGATCAACCAGGCTCAAGAGGTCCTCGAAGGTGCTTTGCTGCCATACTTAGCGCGGGTCCCGACCGGACCTGAACCTACAAACGCCGCAAGACCGTGCGACTGCTGCTAGTAGAAGATGATGCCATGATCGGAGAGGCAATCCGCACCGGCCTGAAGCGGGACGGGTTCACCGTGGACTGGGTTCACGACGGCGAGTCGGCCGAACAGGTGCTCCGGACGAACGCATTCGATCTGCTGCTGCTCGACCTTGGCCTGCCGCGCAAAGGCGGCTTGCAGGTGTTACAGGGTCTCAGGGCACGGCAACAGACGCTTCCTGTGCTCATTATCACTGCTCGAGACGCTGTGTCGGACCGCGTGCAGGGGCTCGATGCCGGCGCGGACGACTACCTCGTAAAGCCATTCGATCTTGACGAGCTCGCCGCGCGGATCCGTGCACTCCTGCGTCGCAAGTCCGGCCGTACGGAGCCCGAAGTCGAGCACCTGGGCGTGGCGCTGAATCCCGCCACGCACCGGGTCACTCGCGATGGCCGGGAAGTCGCGTTATCCCCGAAAGAATTCGCGCTGCTGCAGTTATTGATGGAACGGCCGGGAAACATATTGTCCCGAGCGCAGATCGAAGAGCGTCTCTACGGATGGGGCGAGGAGGTCGAAAGCAACGCCGTCGAAGTTCACATCCATGGACTGCGTCGCAAGCTGGGGAACGACTTCATACTCAACGTCCGCGGCGTCGGATATCGGGTCAGGCCGGCATCGTGAGATCCATCCGGGCGCGCCTGTTGGCTTGGCTGTTCGCGGGAGTGGTGTTCATCGGTGCCACGGGCGGGTTGATCGTTTATCGTAATGCTCTTGTCGAGGCGGATGCATTCTTCGACTATCACTTGCGCCAAACCGCGCTCATCCTCCGCGATGAGCCGGTCGAGTACTCCGTCGCAGCACAACTACCGGCGAACGACGCGGCCTATGACTTCGTAGTTCAGGTCTGGACACTGGACGGCGTGCGCGTTTACCTGTCCCGCCCGCATAGTGTATTGCCGAATGTTACTACGTTAGGTTTCTCTTCCGTCACGACGAGTGAAGGACGCTGGCGCGTCTATGGCGCGCAGGCGATGACCAAAGTCATTCAGGTGGCGCAACCCATGCGCGTGCGAGAGCAACAGGCAGTTGATCTCGCGCTCAAGACGCTCCGGCCGTTCGCACTGCTTCTGCCGGTGTTGGGATTCCTGATATGGATTGCCGTCGGCAGCGCTCTTCAGCCGCTTCAGCGCCTGACCACATTGGTCAAGGCGCGACGTGTTGACGCGCTGGATCCACTTCCGGATGAGCGCCTACCCGACGAAGTCCGTCCGCTCGTCGGCGCGCTCAACGATCTGCTCGTACGCCTCGGTGTAGCGTTAGATCGAGAGCGTGCCTTCATGGCAGACGCTGCACATGAGCTCCGCACACCTCTGACGGCGCTGCATCTACAGATGGGGATGCTATCGCGTGCCGCGAATGAAGCAGAACGCGACGACGCCATGGAAAACCTCTCAGCCGGAATGCAGCGCGCCATTCGGCTGGTTGAGCAGATGCTCTCACTCGCTCGCCAGGAGCCGCGCGCCGAACCGGTCCGCGTGTCCATTCCTCTCGCCGACATCGCGCGGGAAGTCGTGGCGGAACTGGTTCCCCTGGCCGATGCGAAACGGATCGACCTCGGTATTTCAAACTCCCAACCTGCGAGGGTTCTCGGTGACCCCGATGCGTTGCGAACTCTGACCCGCAACCTGGTGGATAACGCCGTCCGTTACACGCCGGCGGGCGGACGCGTCGATGTCTCGGTGGAAAATGGCGGGCCAGGTGAACACTCCATCCTGAAAGTCGTCGACGACGGGCCAGGTATTCCCCCCGAGGAGCGTTCCCGCGTCCTCGACCGCTTCTATCGCCGTCCCGGGACCTCGCCGCCGGGCAGTGGGCTCGGCATGGCTATCGTCAAAGCCATTGCCGACGCGCATGACGCCGCGCTCGAGCTCGATTCCGGCGCCGATGGTCGGGGGCTGGCGGTGAGCGTTCGATTTCCAGGCGCCGACTTCAGAAAACTTAGATAAATCAATATATTGTGATCGTCCGCAAAGGCAGCCAAGGCTCCCTTAAGTCTCACTTAAGTCTGGCTCCCTAGGCTGCGCAACATGTCCTGGACCCCCTGTGCCCCGTATTGGTTGGAGATAAATAGATGAGCCTCAGAACCCTGATCCGAAAGCCGCTGGCAGCGGCAGCGCTCGGTGCCGCGGTCATCGCAGCTCCGGTAAGCGTTCTATATGCATTCGGTGTAACGCCAGTTACCGCTGCGGCGGTCACCGCCCCGGCGGCGACCACAACCGGACCGGTCACACCCGTTCCGGCCACCGGCAATCCCGCAGCCGTGTTGCCCGACTTCAGCACCATGGTGCAGAAATATGGCCCCGCGGTCGTGAACATCACCGTCGTGAGCAAGGTCCCGGTGTCGAACAACTCGCCCGGTGACGACGACGATCAGGATGACAACGGCGGTGGCGGTGGCGGTGGCAACAACGCCAGTCCTTTCGGCCCGAACAGTCCCTTCGCTCCGTTCTTCCACGGTCTGCCGCAGATGCCGCAGCAGCAGCCCACGCGCGGCGAGGGCTCCGGATTCATCATCCGTCCCGATGGCTTCATCCTGACCAACGCACACGTCGTTAACGGCGCGAGCGAAGTTACGGTGCGGCTGACGGATCGCCATGAGTACACCGCCAAGGTGATCGGCATCGACACCAAGAGCGACGTCGCGGTCATCAAGATTCCCGCCAAGGATCTGCCGACCGTGAAGCTCGGTGACTCCCATAATCTGCGCGTCGGCGAGTGGGTGTTGGCGATCGGCGCTCCGTTCGGCTTCGAGAACAGCGCGACCGCAGGCATCGTGAGTGCCAAGGGACGCACACTGCCTGACTCCGGCTACATTCCTTTCATTCAGACTGACGTGCCCATCAACCCGGGCAACTCGGGCGGCCCGCTCTTCAACATGAGAGGTGAAGTGGTCGGCATCAACTCCCAGATTTACAGCCGCTCGGGCGGATTCATGGGCGTGTCGTTCTCGATTCCGATCGACGTCGCGCTGCAGGTGAGCAACCAACTCGAGGCGACGGGTCACGTGTCCCGCGGCAAACTGGGCGTAGTGATCCAGAACGTCAACCAGGGTCTGGCCGACTCGTTCGGTCTACCGCAACCTGAAGGTGCCCTCGTGTCCAGCTTGGAGAAAGGCGGCGCCGCGGCGCAGGCCGGTATCCAGCCCGGAGACGTCATTATCAAGCTCAATGGACAGGTCACGAGCGCGACGGAACTGCCGGCCGAGATCGCGCAGTTGAGCCCGGGTGCGACAGTGAACCTGGAAGTGTGGCGCGATCACGCCACCCGTACTGTGAGCGTCAAGCTCGCAGCCATGGACGACAAGCGCACGGCTTCCAACAGCGTGCACCCGAGCACCGGTGGCAAGCTTGGATTGGCTGTTCGCCCGTTGACGGGTGAGGAGAAGTCTCAGTCAAACACCCAGAACGGCGTGCTCGTCGAGAAGGCGACCGGCCCGGCCGCCGAGGCTGGGCTGCAGCCCGGCGACGTGGTTCTGTCGGCCAACGGCGCGGCGATCACCAGCGTCGATGACCTGCGCAACGCGGTGGAAAAGTCGAAGGGTCACATCGCCCTGCTGGTGAAGCGCGGCGACTCGCAGATCTTCGTACCGGTGCGTATAGGCTAATAGGCCGAAGCAAACCGAGGCGCGAGCAGTCCGGCTCGCGCGTCTGACAGGACGGCCGGGTGGCGCAAGCTCCCCGGCCGTTTTTCTTGGCGCCTACCGGCGCGACGGCGCAGACCGCTTGTAGACTGAGGTCTGTACTCCCGGGAGAGGCGCATGAATCGATATCCGGACTTCGCGCATTGCGTGACTGCGCTGGTCAATGTCCCCGCAGCCAAGGCGTTTGAGTTTCTCGCGGATCCCTTGTCGCTGGGGACCTGGTCGTTGGGATGCATGCGCACACAATCGACGCAGTCGAGCGCGGTGGGTGCGACGGCCGCGGTGGCGGCCGGCCCTTACACCGGTACTTCGCTGTATGACGACTCACCGGCCTCGTTTGACGTCCGGCCTCATCGTGAGCTTCTCCTGATCGACTACCTGGTTGGCGACGCCGGAAATCTGAAGCCGCGCAACAGCGTGCGCATCATCGCCGCCGACACCTGCGACCTTTCCGACGCACAGTGTTATGTCAGCCTCATGGCGTGGCGCCCCGCGCGAATGGCGGGCGACCGTTGGGCGCAGCTCTGCGCCGCGCATGATGCGGAGATCTGGATTATCAAAGCGCGCATCGAGGGCCCCGGTCGCGTCCCCGCGGCAGAGCGCTCGGTCTAGGCGCTCCGACTCAGACGCCCTGGAGCACAGCGCCAGTCGTGGAGGCTGTTATTTAGCCGCCCCGTTCGTGACCAGCGCCGCCATCAGCTCATTCACCGGCATCGAGTCCAACTGATCGCGCTTGGCAAACAGCGCCTTGATTTTCTCGGCTTGTTTGGCCGTGAAGTGAGCGTCCACGGACGCCTCGAACTTCTGCACGAGCACGGGCATTCCCTCTGCGCGACGCTTACGATGCCCGATCGGGAAGTCCACGTGCACGCGCTGCGTGGAGGTGCCGTCGCGGAAGAACACCTGCACGGCGTTACCGATATAGCGCTTATCCGCCGCGTAGTAATCCTGCGTGAACGTTGGGTTCTCACGAACCTCCATCTTCGCGCGTAGCGCGTCGACGCGCGGGTCGAAGGCAACCTTATCCTCGTAATCCTCCGCCGTCAGCCGTCCGAACAGCAGCGGAATCGCGACCATGTACTGAATACAGTGATCGCGGTCGGCTGGATTCGCCAGCGGTCCGGTCTTGTCGATGATGCGGACGCCCGGCTCCTGCGTTTCAATGACGACGCGCTCGATATCGCCCACGCGATCCTTTACCGCGGGATGCAACGTCATGGCGGCTTCGACAGCGGTCTGCGCGTGAAACTCGGCCGGGAAAGAAATCTTGAACAGCACGTTTTCCATTACGTAACTGCCGAACGGCTGGGGCAGAGAGAATGGCTTTCCCTTGAACAGCACGTCGTAGAAGCCCCACGTCTTCGCACTGAGCGCGGAGGGGTAACCCATCTCTCCCGTCAAAGAGATGAAAGCATGCCGCACGGCACGACTAGTCGCGTCGCCAGCAGCCCAACTCTTCCGCGATCCGGTGTTGGGCGCGTGCCGGTAGGTTCGCAACGCTCCACCGTCTATCCATGCGTTGGAAACGGCGTTGACAATCTGCTCAACGCTGCCACCCAGCATGGCTGTAACCACCGCAGTGGACGCCACGCGCACAAGAATGACGTGATCGAGGCCGACGCGATTGAAGCTATTCTCGAGTGCCAGTACACCCTGGATCTCGTGCGCTTTGATCATGCCGGTGAGCACGTCGCGAACTGTCGGCGGTGTCTTTCCTTCCATGACGGCTTTGCGAGACAGGTAGTCCGCCACGGCAAGAATACCGCCCAGATTGTCTGAAGGATGACCCCACTCCGCAGCCAGCCAGGTGTCGTTGAAATCCAGCCAGCGGATCATGGCGCCGATGTTGAAAGCCGCCTGCACGGGATCCAACTCGTACGACAAGCCCGGCACGCGAGCTCCACCAGGCATTACGGCACCCGGAACCACGGGGCCGAGGAGCTTTGTGCAAGCCGGGTACTTCAGCGCCTGAAACCCACAGGCGAGCGTGTCCATGAAGCAGTAACGCGCGGTCTCGTACGCCAGCGGACTCGCGATAACGTAATTGCGCGCGTAGTCAGAGATGGCTAGCAGCGCCGCATCGGGGTCAGGTCGCTTGGCGGATTTATAATCGTGTGCGGACATGGGTTAGCCTGGATTCCTTCGCAGATCAAGTAAGCGTCGAGAGGCGGGTACGAGGATGCGGCCCTTTCACACCCGCTTCTCAATCGGCACAAACTTCTGATTTTCCGGCCCGACATAGTTCGCCGCCGGGCGGATGATCTTCCCATCACTCCGCTGTTCCATCACATGCGCAGCCCATCCGGTCGTACGTGCGATGACAAACAGGGGGGTGAACATCGCGGTCGGCACGCCCATGAGGTGATACGAGACCGCCGAGAACCAATCGAGGTTCGGAAACATCTTCTTCGCGTCCATCATCACCGACTCGATCCGGTCCGCGATGTTGTACATCTTCATGTCGCCGGCGTCCTGCGAGAGACGCTTCGCGACGCCCTTGATCACCTGATTGCGGGGATCCGACACCGTGTATACCGGGTGTCCGAATCCGATGACCACTTCCTTGTTGGCAACCCGCGCCCGGATGTCCTTCTCAGCCTCGTCCGGCGTGTCATACCGCTTCTGAATCTCGAAGGCCACCTCGTTCGCGCCACCGTGCTTCGGTCCGCGCAGGGCACCGATCGCGCCCGTGATGCACGAGTAGATGTCGGCGCCCGTACCGGCAATCACGCGGGCGGCGAATGTCGACGCGTTGAACTCATGCTCGGCGTAGAGGTTGAGCGACGTGTGCATGGCCCGAACCCACGCATCGGCCGGAGGCTTGCGATGGAGAAGGTGCAGAAAATGCCCCCCGATCGAATCGTCTTCCGTCTCGACGAAAATATGCTGCCCGTTGTGGCTGTAGTGATACCAATACGCCAGCATGGAGCCCAGGGATGCGATCAGCTTGTCGGCAATATCACGCGCACCGGGGATGCCGTGATCATCCTTCTCCGGCAGCGTGCATCCCAACACCGAGACGCCCGTGCGCAACACATCCATCGGATGAGAAGCCGCGGGCAACGCCTCGAGGGCGGTACGGACGATCGCAGGCAGCCCGCGCAGCGACTTCAGCTTCGTCTTATAGCTCGTGAGCTCAGCGCGGGTCGGCAATTTGCCGTAGATCAGCAGGTAGGCGATCTCTTCGAACTCACAGGTGCTCGCGATTTCGAGAATGTCATAGCCGCGATAGTGGAGATCGTTGCCGGTCGTACCAACCGTGCACAGCGCCGTGTTGCCGGCCGGCACCCCCGACAGGGCGACCGATTTCTTCGGCTTGAAGGCGGAGGGTAGATTGTCGGACGGCGAGCCGGCCTTGTCGTTCATAGCGTGCTTCCGGAAAAATCCATTGGAGAAATCGATGGCGCGTCCGTGGTGGCAGTCAGGTCGAACCGCTTCCAAACAGCTCGTCGAGCTTTTTCTCGTACTCGTTATAACCGAGCACATCATAAAGTTGCGCGCGCGTCTGCATGAGATCCATGACACTCTTCTGCGTGCCCTCTTTGCGCAAGGCCCCGTAGACGGCGAGCGCCGCGTTACTCATCGCGCGAAACGCGGACAGCGGATACAACACGAGCCGGACGCCCACGGAACCGAGCTCGGTCGTGGTAAAAAGCGGGGTCTTCCCGAATTCCGTAATGTTAGCCAACACCGGCACGCGTATCGCGGCCGTGAACTGCCGGTACTCCTCGAGACTCGTCAGAGCTTCGGCGAATATCATGTCCGCGCCGGCGGCGACATACGCCTGCGCTCGATCCAGCGCGGCCTGCTGTCCTTCGACGGCATGCGCATCGGTTCGCGCCATGATCACAAAGGACGGATCGGTTCGACCATCCACCGCCGCCTTGATCCGGTCGCTCATCTCCTCCGAGGGCACGAGCGCCTTGCCAGGACGGTGTCCACAACGTTTCGCCTGCACCTGATCTTCGAGGTGCATGCCGGCGGCACCGGACTTGATGAGATCCTTACAGGTCTTGGCGATATTGAACGCGCCACCCCAGCCTGTGTCGGCGTCCACCAGCAGCGGTAACTCGCTGGCGGCGGTAATGCGGCGCACGTCCTCGCAGACATCATTAAGTGAAGTCATGCCGAGATCGGGCAGTCCGAATGATGCGTTGGCGACGCCGGCACCGGAAACATAGATGGCCCGGAAGCCGCTGCGCTCCGCGAGAAGCGCCGAATAGGCGTTGATCGTCCCGACAACCTGCAAGGGACGCTCTGCCTCGACAGCCGCGCGCAGACGAGCGCCGGCGCTGATCGATCGTTCAGACATGGGGACCTCCGCGGGAGACGGCGCATTCTATACGCGCGCGCTGTTCACGGACAGGCCAATCCTACTGGCCAGTAGGATTGGCGGCCCGTTAGGAAATCTTGACGACCGTGCGACCCACGACGACGCCCGCGATATAGGCGGGAAACGCGCTGGGAAGCTCGTCGAAAGCGATGGTCCGGGTGACGATCCGATCGAGATGTCGCGGCCGCAGATCCGTCGCGATACGTTTCCAGACGGCCAGGCGGATCTCGCGCGGCGTGGTGGACGTATTGATCCCCAGAAGACTGACCGCCCGCAGGATGAAGGGCATGACGGTGGTCTTGAGCTCGGCACTGCCGGCCAGTCCGATACTGGCAATGTTGCCCCAGAAATCCACGGTCCTGGTGAGCCACGTCAGCATCTCGCCGCCGACGTTGTCCACGGCGCCGCCGAACTGCACGCTCTCGAGGGGTCGAGAGCCGAAATTGATCTCCTGACGCGGCAGGATGCGTGCCGCCCCGAGGGAGCGCAGGTAGTCCGCCGCGTCTGGCTTGCCGCTCACGGCAACCACCTCATATCCGCGCCCCGCGAGCATATCGATAGCAATGCTGCCAACGCCGCCGCTCGCGCCGGTCACGACGATCGGTCCGCCGGCCGGTGTTTGTCCGTTGTGCTCCATCCGGTAGATCGCAAGCCCCGCGGTGAAGCCCGCCGTCCCAAGTGACATCGCTGTAAATTCATCGAGACCCGGCGGCATGGGAATGACCCAGTCACCCTTTACACGTGCGTACTCCGAATAACCTCCGTCGTGCGTCTCGGATAAGGCGCAGCCCGTCACCAACACGCTATCGCCCTTCGAATAGCGAGCATCGTTGGATGACTCGACCACGCCCGCGAAATCGATGCCACCCACCAGGGGGTAGCGGCGCAGAATCTTGCCCGCGCCGGTGGCCGCAAGCGCGTCCTTGTAGTTGATATCCGAGTACGTCACGCGGACCACAACATCGCCCGCGGCGAGATCATCGAGCGTCAACTGTTCGAAGCGCGCGACGATCTTCTTGTTTTCCTCGTGAATCCGGAAGGCTTTGAAAGAGGACATGATGACTAACTCCGTTTCAGTCGGTCGAGCCAGACGAGGAGCCCCTGGGTGTTGAGATCGAGATCGCTCTTCAGGAGCGCCGCGATCTGAGCATCCGACAGCGGGACTTCATGTTCGTGCGCAAGGCCGAGCCACAGATTGAGCATGTCGGCTCGGATGGCCGTGTACCGGTCCTCCGCGTTCGCATGGCGCTGCGTGATGCGCACGATCTCTCGCACCTGCGCTTTCAGCAGTGCGGCAAGCCGCGGCACATCCGTCACCCGGCTGTAATGCATGAGATACATGGCCTCAGGTGCATAAGCGGCCATGCGATCGATCGAAGCGAGCAGTTGATCCGGGTCGAACTGCGACGGTGAGGTCGTCGGGATGATTAAAGCGCCGTGCTTGGAATCCAGTTCGCGATAGGAAATACCGAAGGTGTCGCCGGAAAAAATGCTCGCGTGCGCGGCATCGACCACCGCGTAGTGATGTAGCGCATGCCCGGGTGTATGTATGAGCTCGAGATCACGCCCCCCGAGGCGGAACCGCTCGCCATCCTGTGTTACCTGCACGCGCGCGGCGGGAATCGGCAGCAGGTCGCCGTATAACTTCTCGAAACGCTCCGCGCCATACACGGCTTTCGAACCGGCAATCAATTTTTCGGGCTCGGTCATGTGCGCGGCACCGCGGGGATGCAAAACCGCGCGGGCGTTCGGCAGTTCCTGAATCAGCAGGCCGGCCCCACCCGCATGATCCAGATGCACGTGGGTGAGGAAGACATAGTCCACGGCCTCACGCGCGATCCCGAGCACCACCAGCGCGGCCAGCAAATGCGGAACAGAGTAGTTCGTACCGACATCGACGAAAGCCGCGCGGCCCTGGTCCTGGATGATGTGCGAAGCAGCGTGACCCGGATAAAGATACTCGGTATCGACAGCCGTGATGCCATGGGGGTGGTGCAACAGTTTGGGGCTCAAGAACCGCTCCGACGTAATGAGTCGTGTGAAGGGCGAGGGGCGCCGTCCCGCCCCGAGCGCCGGCCATGGATGGCCGGCTGGGTTGCGGCTCCAGGGATGGTACTGTGACTCCCGTGGACGCGCGAGCACTCCGCGCAAGCGATCGTAACGTTGTACGCTACGGTATGCATATGCTGGCTATACAAACGATTTCCAGGGTGCGCGCCGCCCTGATACCCGTCGCGTGTCTTCTTATTTCTGCCGTCTCGGCCGCCCAGGCACAGCAGTCTCCGGGGGTGCCCTCGCACCAGGAGCGCGGAAACCTCATTTTCGAAGGCATTCCGCCGCTCGATACCGCGATGGGCGCCCGGCTCGAGCGTTACCAGCAGTCGCGGCAGGCGACTTTCCTGGACTGGCAGGCGGACGGCAGCATGCTCGTCGCCACTCGTTTCGGCGAAGTCGAGCAGGTCCATCGGATCGCCGCTCCCCTGGGCATGCGTGAGCAACTCACGTTCTCCCAGGATCCTGTCAGCGTGGCCCGCGCTCCCGCCGCAGGCGCCGGAAATGGCTTCGTATTTCTGAAGGATCATGGCGGCGACGAAAACGCACAGATCTATTACTACGCGGGAAGCGGCAACGTACGTCAGCTCACGACTGGGAATTTCCTGCACAGCAGCCCCGTCTGGTCGCACGACGGCAAACGTGTAGCGTTTTCCGGAAACGAGCGTGACGGACAGAGTTACGACGTGTATCTCGCCGATGTATCCAACGCGTCGGCGCCCCGACTGCTTGTTGGCGGCCAACAGGACACATGGTATCCGCTCGACTGGTCGCCGGACGACAAGAAGCTCCTGCTATGGAAGTATGTCTCAGCCGAGGAGAGCTACCTCTATATTGCCGACGTGGCGGCCGGCTCCTTCACGCCTGTTGATGAGAGCGCGCGCAAAAACAGTGTCAATTCCGCCAAGTTCGCTCCGGACGGTCGTGGCATCTATCTCGTCTCGGTGGAAGACGGGGACTTCGCGCAACTGCGTTATCTCGACCCGGTGAGTCACGAGGAGCGCAAGATCACTCCGGACATTCCCTGGGACATCGAAAACTTCGATGTCAGTGTCGATGGCCGCTACATCGCATACGTGGTGAACGAAGACGGTCACAGCCGCCTCACCGTGATCGACGGCCTTCAGAAGCTCGAGCTCACGCCTCCCGGCCTGCCGGAAGGCCAGATTTCAAATATTCGTTTCGACCACACGGGAAAGCGGCTCGCCATGTCGGTCGACTCGGCGCAAGCACCGCGCGATGTCTACGTATATGACCTCGCCCACAGTGCGATCGAGCGTTGGACAAAAAGCGAAATAGGCGCCCTCGACGCCAACACCCTCGCGTCCGCTGAGCTCATCCGTTATCCGACATGGGATCGTGTTGCCGGCAAACAGCGCATGATCTCCGCGTATGTGTATCGACCGCGCGGCCCGGCCATCAGCCCCGTGGTGATCGACATACACGGCGGCCCGGAATCGCAATTTCGTCCTCACTGGGACCCGTTCGTGCAATTCCTGGTCAATGAGCTCGGCTACGCGGTGATCGCACCTAACGTGCGCGGCTCATCGGGCTACGGCAAGTCGTTCCTGAGACTCGATAACGGCGTGTTGCGCGAGGACGCCGTCCGCGACATCGGCTCACTGTTGTTTTGGATCGGGCTGCAACCGGCGTTCGACCGCGATCACGTCGCGGTGATGGGCGGCTCGTATGGCGGGTATATGGCGCTTGCGTCTCTGGCCGCTTACAGCGACCGGCTACGCGGCGGCATCGATGTCAGCGGCATCAGTAACTTCGTCACTTTTCTCGGCAGCACGTCACCCTACCGTCGCGACCTGCGGCGCGAGGAGTACGGAGACGAGCGTGATCCGAAGATGCGCGTGTTTCTCAACCGCATCTCACCGCTCAACAACTCGCTGCAGATCCGCCGCCCGCTGCTCGTCGTTCAGGGCCTGAACGACCCACGTGTGCCGCCGAGTGAATCCCAACAGATGGTGTATCGCATCCGCGCGAAGGGTGGGGAAGCATGGTACCTGGCCGCTAAGGACGAAGGCCACGGCTTCCGCAAGAAGGCCAACCAGGACGTCTATTTACAGACGGCCGCGATGTTTCTAAACAAGTTGGCGCACTGAGACCGGACGAACGCCCGATCGAAGGCTGAGACGGCGGAACGGCCGTCCCAGCCGATCAACTCAGTCAGCGTGCTCGGCGGTCAGCCGCGTGTACGGGCGGCTCTCGGTCGACAGTGACGGATGCTGCTCGTGGCTGAAGTACTGCGAGATGGCGGCGATGTCTTCGTCTTTCAGCGTGGCGGCGAAGCCCTTCATGATCACGTTCTTGCGGCCGCCCTTACGGTATTCGTCGATCGCGCGGGCGATGTAGTCTTCGTGTTGGCCTGCGAGTGAGGGATATGTCGGCGCGATGGCAATGCCGTCCTGGCCGTGGCACGACACGCACAAAGTAGCCGCTTGCGGCGGGGTGCCGGCCGGCTTGCCTTGAGACACGAGGGGCTTGCCGGCGAAATACGCGGCGATGTCGGCGATGTCCTGGTCCGAAAGAGTCGAGGCCTGCGAATGCATCGTGAGATGCTCGCGATCACCGCTCTTGTACTCGTGCAGTGCGGCCGCGAGATACTCGGGACGCTGTCCCTCGAGCTTCGGCACGCTGTACATCGGGTAGGCGTTCTTGTAACCCTCGATGCCATGGCAACCGAGGCACGTGTAGGAGATTGCTTTGCCGTGTTTAGCATCGCCCTGCAGCGGCTGATCCTGGGCCGGTACCGCAGTACTCGCGAATGAAGCGCAAGCCAGCGCCACGACTGTCCAGCCCGAACGCACTCCCGACACCGTCATCTTCATTTCCGACCCCACCCAAAATGGCCCCGAATCTTACGGTATTGCAATGCCCTGCGGCCAGAGTTTCGGAGACTCTCTATGGCCTGCGGCCAAACTGTCCTCGGGGTCGAAGCGACCCCGAACATGTAGCGGCGCTGCGCGCCGGGGAGAACCAGAGACATGATCGGCCTCATTCAGCGCGTCACCCGAGCGGATGTGCGCGTAAACGGAGAGGTAGTCGGTGCGATCGAGCGCGGCATCCTCGCCCTCATCGGAGTCCGAAAAGGGGACGACATCGCCGCGGCGGATCGTCTGCTCGAGCGACTCGTCGGCTATCGGATTTTCCCTGACGCAGAGGGTCGGATGAACCTCTCCTTGCGGGACCTCGGCGCGGGCGGCGGCCTCCTTCTCGTACCGCAGTTCACCTTGGCCGCGGACACTCACAAGGGTACCCGGGCCGGTTTCAGTACCGCTGCGGCGCCCGAAGTCGCCCGCGGCCTGTTCGATTACCTGCTAGGGAGGGCCAACGCGACTCATCCCCTTGTTTCAGCAGGAATATTCGGCGCGGACATGCAGGTTTCGCTGGTCAATGACGGTCCCGTCACATTTTGGCTGGAAACCTCGCCGGCCACACCGTGATCGCCCACCCGATGTCCCGAACTTTCCACGCCCATGCGGCTCATTTGGCCTATGATTGAATATATTTCGCACGCGTAAAGCGTAAGCCAAGCGGGAGTTGATTATGGGCATCGGGATGCGCGAGCTGCTGGTAATTCTGGTGGTTTGCCTGGTGGTATTCGGCGCGAAGAAGCTGCGGACCGTGGGCTCCGATCTGGGTCATGCCGTGAAGGGCTTCAAGAAGGCCATGAGCGACGGCGAGAACGAGGAAGCCTCGACGCCGCCGAAGCAGATTCGCTCGGAAGGAACGGACGCGGAATTCCCCGAGGTCGCCAAGACGCGTGAAGCCGGCAAGACGGATCGTCCGGCCTGAACTTTCTTCATACGCCGCTCGCGCATCTCGAGCGGTGCGCGAGACCGCGTATGCTCTTCCCTGTGACGGCGCACTACGCCGGTAAGAACACCTGATCGAGCGGCATGTTCGACATCGGTTTCTCTGAGGTTTTGCTGATTTTCGTCATAGCACTGGTAGTGCTAGGACCTGAGAAGCTGCCGCGTGCTGCAAGCCAGGTAGGCCGCTGGGTTGGGCGCGCGCGCGCTATGGCGCGACAGTTCAAGGAGCAGCTCGAGGAGGAAGTGAACCTCGAGAACGTGCGCAAGGCGCACAAGGAAGCGGCGGCGAAGGAAGAGGCCACCAGCAAAGACGCGGCTTCGGGTGGAGGGGCGGCGGCAGGTGCAGGGGCCACAGGCGCTGGGGCGGCTGGGGCCGCAGCGGCGGGCGGTGGGCCCGGCGCGTCATCGGAGGCCGGTGACGCACAGCAAGCCGGAGCGCAATCAGACTCGGCTTCGCCGACGGCGAGCAGCGGGGCAACCTACTCCGGTCCCGATCCTGCGGACTTCCGCGCGGACACTTTCTCCCACGCTCACCCGACGAACGAGTACGGCGCGAATCCGCTCACGGAGAACGGAGCGCCGCCGGAAGAGACCAAGCCGGTTGCAGAAGACGCGTCGGTATCGCCCTCGCCGGGCTCGGCTTCGGAACCCGGTGCGTCTTCGTCTGGCGCGTCGCTCACGGCCGAGGCTGGAATCTCGTCCGACAACACGCACCGGACTGACAGCACCGAGGCGTATGCTCCGGCCACGACGGTGACCCCGACGCGACCCGCGAGCGAGTCGCTTCGCGAGCCAGTGCCGGCAACGACGACCCAGTCCGACAACCACGGCCACTCATGAGCGGAGATCCCGAAAAGCTCGCCGAAGGCACGCTGATCTCGCATCTGTTGGAACTGCGCGATCGGCTCATCAAGGCGCTCATGGGGGTCGGGCTCATCTTCCTGCCGTGCATGATGTACGCGAACGATATTTTCTCGTACGTCTCCCAGCCGCTGCAGGAAAGGCTGCCCAAGGGCGCCAGCCTCATCGCGACGAGCGTCATGTCGCCCTTCACGACCCCGTTCAAACTCTCGTTCTTCATCGCGGCCTTCATCGCGATGCCGTGGATCCTGTACCAACTCTGGGCGTTCGTCGCTCCGGGCCTGTACCGGAACGAGAAGCGCTTCGCCGTGCCGCTGCTCGTGTCAGCGATCCTGCTGTTCTACGTGGGCGTGCTGTTCGCCTACTTCTTCGTTTTCCCCGTGATGTTCTCCTTCTTCGCCGGCACGACGCCCAAGGGCGTTTCGATGATGACGGACATCAACAGTTACCTGGATTTCGTGCTGGTCATGTTTTTCGCCTTCGGCGCCGCCTTCGAGGTGCCGGTCGCGGTCGTCCTGCTGGTGCTCACAGGAATCGTGAAGCTGGAGAAGCTGCGCGAGAACCGCGGTTACGTTCTGCTGGGCATTTTCATTTTCGCGGCGATGCTGACTCCCCCGGATGCGGTCTCACAATCCATCCTGGCCGTACCGATGTACCTTCTCTACGAAGGCGGACTTCTCATGGCCCGCATTCTCCAGCGCATCAAGCGCGCGGAATCTGAGAACAAACAATTGCAGGCGTAACGGCGCCTCGAGACGGAAGGCCCCCAAGAATGAACCAGGTCGTGGATACCGTGGCCGCCCCGCCCGTGGAAGGCCGGCAGATTCTCGGCCAGCCCCGGGGCATCGCTACCCTATTCCTCACGGAAATGTGGGAGCGGTTCAGCTTCTACGGCGCGCGTGCCCTGCTCGTGCTCTTCATGACGGACACCGCCCGCGGCGGTCTCGGCCTCGCCGACAAAACCGCAACCTCCATCTACGGCCTCTACCTCGCCGGCAGTTATCTCTCTGGCCTGGCCGGCGGCTGGATCGCGGATCGCCTCATTGGCGCGCAGCGCGCGGTGCTGACGGGCGGCGTGCTCATCATGACAGGCAATGCCATGCTGGCCTCGGGCAGCCCCCAGATTTTCTTTCTCGGGTTGCTGATCACCACGCTGGGCGTCGGGATGTTGAAACCCAACGTCAGTGCAATCGTCGCGCAGCTCTACCCGGAAGGCGGCTCGCGGCGCGACGCCGGGTTTTCGATCTTCTATATGGGGATCAACCTCGGATCGTTCAGCGGCTCGATACTTGTACCGCTATTCGCACACTATTTCGGCTGGCACACCGGATTCGCACTGCCAGCGCTCGGCATGCTGCTCGGTCTCGTGCAATTCCTCGCTACGCGTCGTTATCTCGGAACCTGCGGAGTCGCCCGCGCCGCGGACTCCCAGCGCGGCTCCTGGACCCCGGTGATTGTGCTCGGGGTCGCGATCGCAGCCGTCGCCGCCCTGGCGTTGAGTGGCTCGCTGCAGATCGATGCCCATGCCATCGGCAGCGTGGCCACCTGGATATTCTCCGCGTTGGGGTTGGGGTATTTCGCGTATCTGAGTTTCTTCGCGGGCCTCGATGCCAGCGAACGCAAGCGCGTGTACGTCATGGTCGCCCTGTTCGTGGGCAGCACCATGTTCTGGGCGGGCTTCGAGCAGATGGGCGCCTCGTTCAACCTCTTCGCCGACCGCTACACCGATCGCCACCTGTTCGGTTTCGAGATTCCGGCGGGAGTCCTCCAGGGTGTTAATCCAACCTTCATCATTATATTCGCGCCGATACTGGCCGCTCTCTGGTTGAGTCTCGGCCGGCGTAACCGGGACTTTTCGGCACCGACGAAGTTCGCGCTCGGCCTGCTGCTCATGGGCGGCGGGTTCTTCGTTATGTATGTTGCCTCGCTCCACGTCATCGCGGGTGCGGTGGTGCTGCCGACATGGCTGGTGTGCACCTATCTGTTGCATAGCCTCGGTGAGCTGTGTCTGTCGCCGGTCGGACTTTCGTCCATGACCAAGCTCGCGCCCACCCGTTTCGTCGGCCAGGCGATGGGTCTGTGGTTCCTCAGCATGGCTCTCGGCGGCAATCTTGCCGGGCAGCTCTCCGGTGAATATGACTCCAGCAACCTCGCATCGCTCCCTGGTTTGTTTCTGAAGCTCTTCTGGTGGGGCGCCATCGGCGGCGGCGTCATGTTGCTCGTCACCCCGGTGCTGAAGCGCCTCATGGGCGGTGTTCGGTAAGCCTGTCAGAACAGACAGTCCCGTCGGCAAAACCATTCTGTCTGAGTATTGACACGCGCCACGATCTACGTGATCGTGGTCGCCGCCGTGGAGCATCGCATCCACGTGGCCCTCGAAGGGAAGAATAAAGCAGGGGAGGCTTCGAGACGCGCGTCAATTGCGCGTGGGGAGGGTGTCACATGGCTTCCATTCGCGTTCTCGTCGCGACTCATATCCGATTGTATTGCGAAGGGTTGGAGCGGGTGCTGCGGGAGTCGCCGGAGTTCACGCTCGTCGGTACCGCGTTCTCGGCGGCCGAGACGGTCGAGCAAACACACAAACTGGCCGTCGATGTTGCATTGCTCGACATGGCAATGAACGGGGCGTTCGCGGTGGCGAAGGAAGTCGCACGCGACGGTACCGGTAGCAAGGTCGTAGCTCTCGGGATGCCGGACGACGAAACCCAGGTGTTGAGTTGCGCGCAGATTGGAATCGCCGGTTACGTCACGCGCGACGGCTCCGTGGAGGACGTCGTGGCTGCGATCAAGGCGGCCGCGCGTGGTGAAGTTCACTGCTCACCCAAGATTGCGGGCTCGCTGTTCAGACGAATCGCCGCGCTATCCACCGAGCGCCCCGGACGAGCGGCAGCGGGAGCTCTAACTGTGCGCGAGGCACAGATCCTCAAGCTCGTGCAGGAGGGCATGTCCAACAAGATGATCTCGCGCACCCTGGGGATAGAGTTGCCGACCGTTAAGAACCACGTCCACAGCATTCTCGTGAAACTCGGAGTGCATCGCCGGGCCGAGGCGATTTTCCTCATGTATCGCCCCGAAGGCACGAGCGGCAGCGCGGTTGGTTAGAGTGTCTAACCAACTGCTCGCGGCGAGCCGTTGGTCGTGTGGAATAGATCTTTGGATCCATTTCAACTGAATCCAACGGACCGGGACCACAGTGCCTATTCCTTCGCCGCCGTGTCTTGACTGAGTCTAGCCGCCTCAAACGGAGGCGGAGCGGAGACTCACCATGGCGATCGGAACGAGTTTGATTGCAACCGCGGCGCGCCGGCTGACGCCAGCACGACCGCAAACTGTTGCTTTTGCATCACTGGCCCTGCTGACCTTGGCCGCGGCGACCCCGGCCCTGGCACAAACCGACCCCGGGATCCGGACCGGTGCGATCAATGGACAGGCCGGCGCGACCGCGACCAGCCCGCTGCCGCTCACATCGGTCACGAACAACGCCCCGAGCGGTATCTCCCAGTTCTTCCAGAACGGGCTCACGCGCTTCCAGGAGGTGGAGTCCGTCTCCGGCGGAGCCAACAACGGCCTGGGACCGCGCTTCAACTTCAACTCCTGCTCCGGCTGCCACTCGCAGCCCACGATCGGTGGCAGCAGCCCTCCGAGCAATCCCGAATTCACGGCCACTAGCAGCGTCGGCGGCCGGCCCCCGATCGCCAGTCCCTCCACGAACTCGGTGCCGTCGTTCCTCACGGCCAACGGCCCGACGCGCGAGGCGCGCTTCCCGTTCTTCTTCAACTCCAGCGGCACCGGCGTCAACACCAACGCCCCGAACGGTGGAGTGGAGGACCTCTACACGGTGTCAGGACGAGCGGATGCGGGCAGTTGCAGCCTGCAGCAGCCGGGTTTCGCGTTCGCCCAGTCGGCTAACGACGTCATCTTCCGCATTCCCACACCGGTGTTCGGCGCGGGTCTGCTCGAGAACCTCGACGATTCGACACTGCTCGCCAACCAGAACGGCCAGTCGGGCAATGGCCTCGGCATCAGCGGCAGCTTCAACCACAACGGCAACGACGGCACGATCACCCGCTTCGGCTGGAAGGCCCAGAACAAATCCCTGGAGCTGTTCTCCGGCGAGGCCTACAACGTGGAAATGGGGATCACCAACGAGATCTTTCCGCAGGAGCGACCCCTGCCCGGAGAGGACATGCCCGCCCCGGGCCTGCAGCCCGTAGGCCTGCCATCCAACTGCCTGAATCTCAGTGGTAACGGCTATCCGGAGGACGCGACCAACTTTGCGCCGTCGGTCCCCAGCTCCGACACCTTCGTGCAGAACGCCCAAATACCCAGCGACGTGGTGGCGTTCTCGATGTTCATGAGGCTGCTCGCGCCCCCGATCCCCTCGACGACCGTCCCCGGCGGCGCCACCTCGATCTCGCAGGGTAAGTCGCTGTTCAGCTCCATAGGGTGCGCGGTGTGCCACACCCCGACTCTCGGCAACACCCAGGTATCCAACGTGACGACATCGTTGAGCGGCACGAGCGTCGGCCCGTATTCCGACCTCGAGGTTCATCACATGGGCACTGGCCTCAACGACAACGTCTCGCAGGGCGGCGCGGGTGGCGACCAGTTCCGCACAGCGCCCCTGTGGGGCCTCGGGCAGAGAATTTTCTTCCTCCATGACGGGCGGACGTCGAATCTGCTGACGGTCATCACTGATCATGCGAGCTCGGGCTCCGAGGCTACGGAGGTCGTGGAGAATTTCGAGAGTCTGTCGACGGGGAATCAGCAGGCCATTCTCAACTTCCTGCGCTCACTCTAGACGCGATCGAGGCTCATTCGGCAATGGCGGCGGTCACGGCACCGGCGATTCGAGAAAGCAACATGCGTGCATTAAGATCCATCTTCCTGCTGCTTCTCGGCTCGCTCGTGTCGTCGGCCGCCGCGGCACAGTCGCTTACTAAAGTCCCCACCGACGTCATCCTCGTCAAGGGTGCCTGGTCGAGCGCCAGTGACAGCGTAACGCCACTACCAGAAGGCGGAAAAGTCACGGCAGAGGGTTACGACAATCCTTACTTCGGACTCACGCTGGGACTTCCCGCAGGCTGGACGCAGAAGTATGAAGGGCCGCCACCTTCTGACAGCGGCTACTACGTACTGGCCCAACTGCGGCCCGCGGATCCCGTCCCGGGGCAGGCCCGCGGTACGCTGCTCATCGCCGCGCAGGACATGTTCTTTACGACAACCCGGGCGACGGGTGCGCTGGAGCTCATCAACTACACGCGCGATCACTTGCAGGCGGACTACCGGGTCGAGCGGCAGCCGGTCGGTGTCACGATCGCTGGACGCAGCTTCGTGCGGCTCGACTATGGTTCGCCGGTGTCAGACTTGCATTGGTCGGTCCTGGCCACCCAGATCCGCTGTCACGTGGTGGAGTTCATCTTCACCAGTACCGATACGCGCCTGGTCGGGAGTCTCGCGCGCAGCCTGAACAGCATGAAGGCCCGACTGGACGACGGCGCCGAGCCGGTGTGCGTCAAGGACTACGCCCGCGCCGAGAACCTCGTCGAGACAGTCGATCCGGTCTTTTCGGAGCAAAAATACAACACCATCCCCGTACGTCTCATCATCGATCGCGAGGGCAAGGTCAAGCACATCCACTTTCTCAGCGCCTTTCCCGCCCAGGCGCAGGCGATCTCCGCCGCCGTATCGCAATGGCGGTTCAAGCCGTATCTGCGCAATGGACAGCCCGTTGAGGTGGAGACGGGGATTCTTTTCGGGCGCGCTCCGCGAGCAGCACTTTGATCTCCGGTAAACAAGAGCCGCAGCGGGTGCCCGCCCGCAGCCGCGCGCCGACCTGACGCGTGTCGGTCAGCCCATGCTGCGCAATCGTGTTGCGCAGAGTATTGCGACCAACGGCCCAGCATGAGCACACCAACGGCCCCGCGTCCTCGCGGGCTCCCGCAGGCCGGCCCGCCAGCAGGCCGATCCTATCCGCCGCCGCCAACCTGCCCTGCTCGAACAGCCCGGCCAGCCAGCCTCGATCGGGCAGATCGGGTCGTCGCGAGAGGTAGAGACAAGCGCGCAGACGGTCGTCTACCAGGTGCGCGGCCCTATAAACACCAGCGGCGGCATCCTGATAGTCCAAGTAGTCCTCGTCCGCGGCGGTCGCGCCGAGCCGGTGCCTCATCCAGGCCGCCCAATCATGGGGTACCTCACGGCCGGCGAGCTCATAGCGAAAATAGCCCGCACCGCGGATCGTGGTCCACCACGTTACGTCCGCTATCGCGAGCGGCTCCCGACTCAACACGAATCCATGCCACTCGACGGGAAATGTCTCTACGCGGGCGGGCGTATGTTTGAACTCGGGTTCGCCTGAGATCGGATCGACGGCGGCGCTCACTAGCGCTCCGACACGCGCTTGCGATGAATTCTCCGCACTCCAATGTATGGGTGCGAATACGCAACCGCGCGCCACTTCACCGCTGGTGCGAACGCGCGCAATCATCGACCCGCGCGCGGTCGTCACTCGAGCCAACTCGCCGTCGCGGACGGCCAACAGCAGAGCGTCCTGCGCGTGAAGGTCGACAAAGGGCTCGGGTAAGTGGCCCGTGAGCCGGGGAGATAGACTCGTCCGGGTCATCGTGTGCCACTGATCGCGGATCCGGCCAGTGTTAAGAATAAACGGGAACTCCTCGTCGGCGGCCGAGGCGGGCCCGGTCGGAGGTGTCCGTACAAACCTCGCGCGACCGTCCGGGTGGAAAAAGCGGCCGTCCTCGAATAGGCGTTGTGTGCCACCGTGCCCACGACTGGGAACAGGCCACTGAATCGGCTCGAGCCTCTCGTACTCCTCAGACGTCAGGCCCGCGAGACCGCCGATGTCGAAGCCCCGCGTACCGCGGTTGCTTGCTGCGGACAGACGGGCGTGCTCATCGAATATCTCCGCCGGTGAGTTATAGTTGAATTCCTCAATGAACCCCATGCGCTGCGCCACCCGGGCCATGATCCACCAGTCGGGTCGCGCCTCCGCGGGCAGAGGTCCGAAGGCTCGTTGCCGTGAAATGCGCCGTTCCGAATTCGTGACAGTGCCGTCTTTCTCGCCCCAGGCGGCGGCAGGCAACAACACATGGGCGAGCACTGTCGTATCGGTACGCGCGATGCAGTCCGATACCGCGACGAAATCACACTTCTGGAGCGCTGCGCGGACGCGATCCGCATCGGGCAGGCTCACCACGGGATTCGTGCCCATGATCCAGATTGCCTTGATCCGGCCCTGGTAGACCGCTTCGAACAGGTCGACCGCCTTGAGCCCCGGCCGGGATGCCATCCGCGGACTGCACCAGAATTCCTGGACCTGCGCGCGATGAAGCGGGTTGTCCAACTCCATGTGCGCGGCGAGCATGTTGGCCATGCCACCCACTTCCCGACCGCCCATGGCGTTGGGTTGGCCCGTCAGAGAGAACGGTCCCATACCGGGCCGGCCAATACGGCCGGTGAGCAGATGGCAGTTGATGATGCTGTTGACCTTATCGGTGCCGGCTGAAGACTGGTTCACTCCTTGCGAGAAAGCAGTGACGACGCGCTCCGTAGCGGCGAACAGACGATAGAACTCCTCGATTTTGCTGGCATCGATCCCACAGACTCGCGCGACCGCGTGCGTATCGGGCGCGGATGCTTCGGCGGCGGCCAGGGCATCAGTCGCGCCAGATGTGTGCGCAGTTACGAAACTGTCATCCACGAAGCCACGCTGGTGCAGCGAGGCCAGCAGGCCGTTGAACAACAGGACATCAGAACCAGAGCGGATCGGCAGATGCAGATCAGCGATCTCGGCAGTGGCGGTCCGGCGCGGATCGATGACGACGAGCTTGAGTTCGGGACGGCGCTCCTTCTCCTGCACCATCCGGCGGAACAGGACCGGATGACACCACGCCGTGTTCGACCCGGTAAGTATGATCAGATCGGCCCGTGTCAGGTCCTCATAGCACCCCGGTACCAGATCGCCGCCAAATGCACGCCGGTGGCCCGCGACCGCGGACGCCATGCAAAGGCGGGAGTTGGTATCGATATTTGCGCTGCCAATGAAGCCCTTCATGAGCTTGTTGGCGACGTAGTAGTCTTCGGTGAGAAGTTGCCCCGATACGTAGAGGGCGACGGCGTCGGGGCCGTGGCGCTGGATCGCATCGTTGAAGCCACTAGCCACGCTGGCCAGTGCCTCGTCCCAACCGACCTGCCGGTCGTGAATGTATGGGTGCAGAAGGCGTCCGTCGAGGCCCGTGGTGTCGCCGAGCGCCGCGCCCTTCGAGCAGAGATGGCCGAAGTTAGCGGGGTGCTCGAGATCTCCAGCGATTTCGACCGTTCCATTGAGACGCCGTGCGAGAACGCCGCAGCCGACGCCACAGTAGGGGCACGTCGTGCGGACCGTTGGGGTCATGCGCTGGAGACCGCCGCTTGATTCACGTGCTCTGGGCCGAACAACAGCTTGTCGCGAAGACCGCCGATATCCTGTCCGGCAGAAATGAGATCGAAGTACCATGCGCCGTGTTTGGCATCGCCATACAACACGGCGCCGCGCAGGCGGTTGTCGCGAATCACCAGGCGCTTGTAGATCCCATTGCGATGATCCTGCAGCACCAAGGCCTCGGTGCCGGCGGCGGCGCCAAAGTCGCCCGCCGAATACAACTCAATGCCGGCGACCTTGAGCTGCGTCGCCGTCAACGTGCCGCGGTAGCGGGAAACTCCGAGCTCCGCCAGATGTATCGCGCAGACCCGCGCCTGCTCCCACAGGGGCGCGACGAGCCCGAACGTTCGGTTGCGATGCTGAACGCATTCTCCGACGGCGTAGATGCCCGGATCGAATGTCTGCAGGTTGTCGTCGACCAGGATGCCGCGCTCACAACGTAACCCGGCGCCGGTCGCGAGCTCTATGTTAGGTCGGACTCCTATCGCCATGACCACGAGATCGGCGGCGAGCTCGCTCCCGTCGTCGAAACGCACCGCCTGGACGCGTGACTCCCCAATGATGGCGACTGTCTTCGCCGGCATTTTGAACTCGATGCCGCGGCCTTCCAGAGATGTACGCAGCAGCGCCGCCGCCGCCGCATCGAGTTGCCTCTCCATGAGAGTGTCGACGAGATGGACGACGGTCACTTTCATGCCGCGTCGGACCAGCGCACTGGCGGCCTCCAGACCGAGAAGGCCACCACCGATCACGACCGCCGTTTTGTAGCGGCGTGCTGACTCGAGCATCGCAGCCACGTCGGCCAGATCGCGGAAGGTGACGACGCCCGGGAGATCCTTGCCCGGAATCGGCAGCATGACCGGCGTCGAGCCGGTGGCCATCAGCAACCGGTCATAGGGCACCTCGACTCCCTTCGCGGAACGCACCACTCGGCGACGACGGTCGATTGCTACGACCGGATCGCCACAATGCAAGGCGATTCGACGCTCCGCGTACCACTCGGGGGTATTCAGGAAGATTTCTGCAGTGCTCTTGTCGCCCGCCAGCACCGGCGACAGCAGGATGCGGTTGTAGTTGGCGTGAGGCTCGGCGCCAAATACGGTGATGTCATAGCGGTCGGGCGCCAGCTCCAACAACTCCTCCACGGTGCGCATTCCCGCCATGCCGTTGCCGATAACGACGAGGCGACGACGACGCGCCAAAGCGGGCTGCTGTTGAGGCTCGGCGTTTACCCACACGCGTCCGTCGAGCACCCGCACCGGGTAGACATTCACGGACTTCGCGGGATCTTCGAGGCAGCGGCCGCTGACGAGGCTGTAGTGGTGTTTGTAGAGAGGAGAGGCGATCACGCATTCGCCCTTCACATCGCCGACGATGCCGCGGGACAAGACATTCGCACCACTCGCCGGGTCGTAATTGTCGAGGGCGTAGAGGGTTTCGCCAACCAGGAAGATCGCGATCTGCCGCCCGTTGACGCGCGCGCACACTCCGATATTGGGCCACAGCTCGGTGAAGTCACAAACGGAGCTCCAGCCAGTACGCGCCTGGGCGGCGGCACCCGCGCTCACGGCGCCTGAGATTTCCAAGGGCGAAGTCATGCCACCACCTCTTCTCGCCGGCGACGCTCTGCCGCGGTAGCCGGCCGGATCTGGCCACGCTCCTGCACGAATACGACGTTGTCGTCGGTGTCAGGACTGTTGACGAAGTGACGGAAACGTTTGAGGGTCGCCGGGTCCTCGATTGCCTTCTTCCATTCGCACTCGTAGCTGGCAACGATCCGTGCCATGTCGGCTTCGAGCTCGGCGCCGACGCCCAGGCTGTCCTCACAAACGACCTGCCGCAGATAGTCCAACCCGCCTTCGAGATTGTCGCGCCAGGTGGAGGTTCGCTGCAGTCGATCCGCCGTGCGGATGTAGAACATGAGGAAGCGATCGATGTAGCGGATCAGTGTGGCTTTATCCAGGTCAGCGGCCAGCAGCTCGGCATGGCGCGGCTTTACGCCACCGTTGCCACACACGTACAGATTCCAGCCCTTATCGGTGGCGATGACCCCGACATCTTTGCCCTGGGCCTCGGCGCACTCCCGCGTGCAGCCCGAGACGGCGAGTTTTATTTTGTGGGGCGCGCGCAAACCTCTGTAGCGATTCTCGATCTCGATCGCGAGACCGACGCTGTCCTGTACTCCGTAGCGGCACCATGTCGAGCCAACGCACGACTTTACCGTGCGCATGGCTTTTCCATAGGCGTGTCCGGACTCGAACCCGGCGGCGATGAGGTCCGCCCAGATGAGGGGCAGTTGGTGTACCTGTGCGCCAAACAGGTCGATCCGCTGTCCACCGGTGATCTTGGTGTACAGACCGAACTTGTGGGCTACCGAGCCGATAGCGATGAGTTTCGCGGGTGTAATTTCCCCACCGGGGACGCGCGGCACGACCGAGTAGGTGCCGTCTTTCTGCATGTTCGCGAGAAAATAGTCGTTCGTATCCTGCAGCGGGGCGCGCTCGCGAGCCAGGACAAACCCGTTCCAACACGACGCCAGAATAGACGCTACGGCAGGTTTGCAGATGTCGCAACCCAGTCCCCGCCCGTGTGTGCTCAACACCTCGTCGAAGCTGCGTAGCTCGCCAACCCGGATGAGATGAAAGAGCTGCTGCCGCGAGTAGGCGAAGTGCTCACACAAGTGATTGTCTACAGCGACGCCCTTGCGTTTGAGCTCCGACTTCAGGATCTGCGTGACCAGGGACGCACAGCCGCCGCACGAAGTTGCCGCCTTGGTTTTCGTCTTGATCGCACCGATGGTGGTGCACCCGGAGTCGACGGCGGCGCAGATCGCGCCCTTGGACACATTGTTACACGAACAGATCTGGGCTTCGGCGGGCAGCGCTGCAAGTCCGGTGGCGCCTGCTGGTGACTGGCCGCCCGGCCGCTGTGGGAGAATCAACTCCTCGGGAAATTCGGACAACGCCAAACCATTGAGCATCGTCTGCAGACACGTGCCGTAGGCATCGGTGTCTCCAACCAGCACCGCGCCTAACAGACGCGAGCCGTCCTCGCTCACCACGAGCTTCTTGTAGAACTCCCGCCGTCCATCAACGAACGAGTAGGTGCGCGCCCCGGGCGTGGCAGCGTGCGCATCACCAACCGAAGCCACATCGACGCCAAGGAGCTTCAGCTTCGTGCTCATATCCGCGCCTGCGAAAGCGGCATCGGCGGTTCCCGAAATCCGCGACGCGACCGTCTGAGCCATCTGGTAACCGGGCGCGACCAGACCAAACACCTTGCCTCGCCATAGCGCGCACTCTCCGATTGCGTAGATGTGCGGGTCCGAGGTCTGACAGGTATCGTCGATTACGATGCCACCGCGCTCGCCGACAGCCAGACCGGCACTTCGGGCCAGGTCATCCCGCGGACGAATGCCCGCCGAGAAGACGATGACGTCCGTCTCGAGCACACTGTCATCCGCAAAGTTCATGCGATGGCGGGCCGCGTTGCCATCAACGATCTCTCGTGTGTTCTTACCCGTGTGAACACGGACACCGAGCGCCTCGATTTTCCGGCGCAGCATGCCACCGCCGCCCTCGTCAACCTGCAGAGCCATCAGGCGGGGCGCGAATTCGACGACATGGGTCTCCAACCCCAGGTCGAGCAACGCCTTGGCGGCTTCGAGACCCAACAGTCCGCCGCCGATCACTGCGCCTACACGCGCGTCACGAGCGCTCGCACGAATTGCTTCGAGATCCTCGATCGTTCGGTAGACGTGGCATGCGGCGCGATCACGGCCGGGAAGCGGCGGAACGAACGGATACGACCCGGTCGCCAATACCAGCGTGTCGTATTCAACCTCGCGACCGCTCGCAGTGCGCACGCGGCGGGCTTCCCTGTCAATGGCCACGGCGCGCTCGGCGAAATGGGTCGTGATGGCGTTTCGCTCGAAGAAGTCTGTGGCCACCAGCGACAGATCCGCCGCCGTCTTTCCCGAGAAGAAGGCGGACAATTGCACACGGTCGTACGCAGGCCGCGGCTCTTCTCCAATGACCGTGATAGAGAGTTCTGCGCCGGGGGGCAGAGACTCCAGCAGCCTTTGCCCCACCATGCCGTTGCCGACGACTACCAGTCTGGGACCTGCGCTCATAACCTGCCTCGATCCGTGCGGGTTGTTTTCGCCAACCAAAAAAAACGCCGCCGGCCCGAGTACGAGAGGGGGTCACGTACTGGAGTCGGCGGCGTTGCCAGCAGATCCTGTGTTGGGTCTGCTGTCTCGAGTAATGCAACGGGTGTGCCATGCACCATACCCTTGTTCCGCCAATGACTTGCGCGCGCAGCAGCGGCTTGGCCGCAATCGGTGCGAGCTATTGCGGAGCAGAGTCGGGCTTCAATGCACTCATTTCGGGCGCGCGAAGGACGGTTTACAGGCCGCTTCAGGTACGCTGGGCGTGGCACAACCGTTGCAGCGGGCCCTGTAATGACAGACGGCGCGCTACGCATTCTGCTCGTCGATCAGAACATGACGCGAGCATCGATACTCGAGGAAGGCCTGCGAGAGGCGGGCTATACGAGTGTCACCGTCGTCCGCGACATGCAGAACCTCTTGCGGCGGATCGTCGATGAGGATCCTGACGTCATTTGTATCGACCTCGAAAATCCGAATCGCGATGTGCTGGAGCAGATGTTCCAGATGTCGCGGGTCGTGCGGCGCCCTGTTGCAATGTTTGTGGACCGTTCCGACTCGGACATGATCCGGGCTGCCGTCGAATCGGGTGTGGGAGCCTATGTGGTTGACGGCCTGAAGAAAGAGCGCGTCAAGGCCGTGGTCGACATGGCGGTGAGCCGCTTCAAAGCATTCAACGACCTGCGCGAGGAGCTCGACCAGGCGAAGCAAGCGTTGGGAGACCGTAAAGTGGTCGAGCGAGCCAAGGGGATTCTAATGAAGGAGCGTGGTCTCACCGAGGAGGCCGCGTACGCCCTGTTACGCAAAGCGGCGATGAGCGACAACAAGCGGGTCGTGGAGATTGCACAGGCGGTCATTACCGCGGCGGGACTGTTACGATGAGTGTGGTTGTCGGATTTATGCCGCTGCTCGATTGCGCGAGTCTGGTCGTGGCGGTTGAACGCGGCTTCGCCGCGCAGGAAGGCCTCGATCTCCGGCTCGTTCGCGAAACTTCCTGGGCCAACATCCGCGATCGGATCATCGTCGGCCACTTCGACGCGGCCCATATGCTCGCGCCGATGACGATCGCTTCGACGCTCGGCATCGGTCACATCAAGGCGCGCTTCATAGCGCCGATTGCAGTGGGTCTCGGCGGTAACGCCATCACCGTGTCACTTCCGCTCTGGGAACAGATGGAGCGTGAAGGTGCCACTGCCGGAGACTTCACATGCGCGCAAGGCGCGGCGCTGAAGCGGGTGATCGCGGCACGCGAGCGTGCGGGGCACCAGCCCCTTACGTTTGGAATGGTCTATCCATTCTCTTGCCATAACTACGAGCTGCGTTACTGGCTGGGAGCGGCTGGAGTAGACCCCGACCGGGACGTACGGCTCGTGGTTATTCCGCCCCCGTTTCTGGCGGACGCACTTCGCGAAGGGCAGATTGACGGCTTCTGTGTTGGCGAGCCCTGGAATTCCGTCGCCGTGGATGCCGGCATAGGCGCGATTGTGACTCCGACTACAGCGCTGTGGCCGCTGAGCCCCGACAAGGTGTTGGGTTGCCGTGCCGAGTGGGCCGACCGTTACCCCGAGCAACTCGCGGGGTTGTTGCGTGCGTTATATCGCGCGGCGGTATGGACCGGTCTGCCTGAAAACCACGCGGAGGTGGCGAAACTGCTGGCGGAGCCGCGTTATGTCGGGACGTCCGCAGGACTGTTGCATCGCGCGCTGGCCGGCCGACTGGCGCTGCGTCCAGGCGCGGAGCCTGTGCCGTTGGCCGATTTCTACGTTCCGGCGAGTCACCATGCCAACTTCCCGTGGGTGAGCCACGCCCTATGGTTCTATACACAGATGGTCCGGTGGCGGCAGGTGGAGTTTTCCGCTGAGCACCTCGCGGCGGTCCGCGGGACCTACCGGCCCGACCTGTACCGGGCGGCCCTGGCGCGACTCGACCCTGACATTCCACTGACTGACCTGAAGGTCGAGCGCTTCTTCGACGGGCGCCGTTTCGACCCCGAGGATCTGCGCGGTTGGCTGGAGTCTGTCTGACTCAGGCTCCTGCACAGCGGCCGGTCCTGACAACTCTATCCCGCTGCACGAACTTCGTGCACTGACACCCTGTGCCTGCCCCGCGCTCGGGCAACGGGGCGTTGAATCCCTGCCGTCCACATACACACTTCGCTCAGGATCGAGCGCTAAGTCGTTGGTGCTGTTGCCTTCCTGCGCATAGTTGAGGTGGGTGGCACGACCGTTGCATCTAACTTTCCCGAAGAGGCAACGCCGCCAACCCGTACGTCTGCTAACGCATGCGTACCGTTGGCGGCGTTTTTTTTGGCGTCCCGCGGCCGGCATACCGGCGTCCCGAGGAAAGCTTGTTATGAAGCACTTGATCGGTTCCTTGAAGAGCGGCAACTGGAAGGCGCTGCTGGCGTGCTTTCTGTACTTCGATACCGGATTCACCACCTGGGTGATGTTCGGTCCGCTCGCGCCCTTCATTTCCAAGCAGCTGACGCTTTCGCCGACCCAGGCGGGCTTCCTGGTTGCAGTCCCCGTGTTGGCGGCTTCCATTGTGCGGGTGACGCTGGGCAACCTGTTCCAGTCGGTCAGCGGCCGCAAACTCGCGCTCATCAGTATCTCGCTGTCGTCGATCCCGGCATTCGTGCTGCTTCTGCCGATCGTGCCCAACTACACTTTATTGCTGGTCCTGGGCGTGTTCCTCGGCATCGGCGGCGCGAGCTTCGCGGTCGCATTGCCGATGGCCGGCAGCAGCTATCCGCCGCGCGTGCAGGGTCTCGTGTTAGGGCTGGCTGCCGCCGGCAACATCGGCGCGGTGTTGGATGGCTTCCTGTTTCCCGGACTGGCGCAGCAATTTGGCTGGCAACACGCGACCATGGCTGTGCTGCCGCTGCTGGCGCTCGCCGCGGTAACCGTATTCTTCTGGGCCGAGGATCGGAGCGCGAAGAGCACCGACGCGACGCGTGCCTACATTGGCTCGGCGGTCTCCTTTGCGGGTCTCATCGCGCTCGTACTACTCGTCAACGGCGGCCTGTTTGGAAGCGGCAAGAGCGGCCAGCTGTTGCTTCCCGTTTTTGGCTCCGCCATTGCGTTGGCGGTTCTGCCGCGGAAGTACCTTGCCGTACTTACCGAGCGGGACACCTGGGTCATGATGCTCGTATACAGCATCACCTTCGGTGGCTTCGTGGGGATGTCGTCTTACGTGAGCCTGTTGTTGACGACGCAGTACGGGCTTTCGAAGTTGGATGCGGGCTTCCTGATGGCGGGCCTTTCGTTCACCGGCGCGATGGTACGACCCGTCGGCGGCTGGGTCGCCGATCGAGTTTCGGGGGTGCGGGTTCTGCTCGTTCTGCTGGTGGCGATCGCGATCTTCAACGTGGGTTTTGCCATGCTCATGCCACCGCTCGCGGGCGGGGCGGCATTGCTCTTTGGTCTGTATGTCTGCTTCGGTCTCGGTAACGGCGCCACCTTCCAGCTCGTGCCGCACCGCTGGCAGGGTAAGACGGGTGTGATGACGGGGATCATCGGCGCCGCGGGCGGTATAGGAGGGTTCTATCTGCCGGTCGTGATGGGCATCGCCAAGGAAACCACGGGGAGTTATCAGATGGGTTTCGCGACGTTCGGCGCGCTGGCAACCCTCGCGTTCATCCTGGTCGCCACGTTGCATCAGCAGTGGCTGGCTTGGGCGCTTCCAAGGGAGGGAGCAGCGGGGTTGGAGCTCGATGGGTCGGTGGTGGCGGAGTAGGGAACGCGCGGGTTGGCGCGCGGCGCACGCATCCGCCTGGCACTGGCCGGCCGGGGCATCCGGCCAGTTGCGGGTTTGCCTCTGGTACTCGGCATGCGGGTAAGATGCCTTCCCCATGGAGAACCAACCATTGGCCGGCCGCGTCGTCGCGGTCCCCGAGACCCGCGAGATCGACGTTTTTGCCGCCATGCTCGAGCGGCGCGGCGCGCAGGTCGTCCGCTGCCCGATGGTTGCGATCCACGATGCGCCCGATCCGGCTCCGGTCTTACAGTGGAGCCGCGAGCTGGCGGCCGGGTCATTCGACGACCTGGTTTTGCTGACAGGCGAGGGGCTGCGGCGGATTCTCGCGTGCATCGACCGCAATGAGCCGGCCCTCAAAGAGAGCTTCGTCGCTGCGCTGGCGCGCTTACGTAAAATCACGCGTGGCCCAAAGCCCGCTCGCGCGCTGCGGGAGCTGGGTATGAAGCCCGACATCGCGGCCGAGCGACCGACTACCGAAGGGGTCATCGCGAGTCTCCAGCCGTTCGACCTCAAGAGTCGCCGCTTCGGCGTGCAACTTTACGGCACCGAGCCGAACCGTCCGCTCGTGGATTTTCTAGAGACGGCCGGCGCGAAGGTGTCGACGGTGGCGCCTTACGTCTACGCCGACGCGGCCGACAATGAGGCGATACTGACTCTCCTTAAACGCATCCTGGCCGGAGAAGTCGACGCTATCGCCTTCACCAGTACGCCACAGGTCGAGCGCCTCTTCGCCGTCGCACCGGCCGAGAGCATCACCGCAGCTCTCGCGAAGACGGTGGTTGCGGCGGTCGGCCCGGTAGTCGCCGACACTCTGCGCCGGCACGGAATCCAGGCGCGGGTCATGCCCGAAGAATCCTTTTTCCTCAAACCCCTGACCAGCGTTCTCGAAGACGCGCTGGGCGCGAAGTCGAAGTTGTCCCCAACAGCATAAGAAGGGAACAGGCTCATGAGTTCGTCACCACAGCTCGCGTCATCAACGCTCGCGTCAGCGCAAGTCGCGCCCCAACTGACGGTGCGCGCCATCGTTCTAGCCGTAATCCTCGCGGCGGTCCTGGCCGCGGCGAACTCGTACCTCGGCCTGTTTGCCGGATTGACCATCGCCTCGGCGATTCCATCCGCGGTGGTGGCGATGGCCGTCCTGAAGGCTCTCGGCGGCGGCGGCATTCTCGAAAATAACATCGTGCAAACCGGCGGGTCGGCGGGTACGTCGCTTGCCTCGGGTGTCATTTTCACGATCCCCGCGCTCGTCATTCTCGGTTACTGGAAGGCGTTCGACTTCTGGTGGGTGCTGGCGATTTCGGGTCTCGGAGGCATACTCGGCGTGTTGTTTTCGGTGCCCCTGCGCCGCTCCCTCATCGTCGACCAGCAGCTCGCGTTTCCCGAGGGTAAGGCGGCGGCCGAAGTGCTCCGGGCCGGGGAGAATCCCGAGCAGGGCATCAAACTCCTGGGCGGCGCCTCGTTAGGCGGTGCGGTCGTCAAGCTCGCGGCGGCCAGCGGTTTGCGCATCATTCCCGACACAGCCGCCGTGGGTGGCTCCATCGGTAAAGCAATCTTCTACCTCGGCACGAATCTCTCCCCCGCGTTACTGGGCGTCGGTTACATCGTGGGATTCAATGTCGGCATCGTCGTTTGCGGAGGCGGCCTCATTTCCTGGGATATCGTCATTCCCATCTATCACGCCTATTTTCTGCAAGACAACGCGCCCCTCGCCCAGGCGGTGGCGGGCTTGAGCGGAACCGATCTCTCCTTCGCCCTGTGGAGTAAGGAAATTCGCTATCTCGGCGTCGGCGCAATGGTGGTCGGCGGCGTCTGGACTCTCATCAAGCTGCGGTCGTCGCTCATGTCGGGAGTCCGCAGCGGGCTCGCGCTCACACGGGCCGCCGCCGGTGAGCACATTCCGCACACGGAAATCGATCTGCCCATGAAGTGGATCCTGCTCGGCGTCGTGCTGTTTACAGTTCCGTTGTGGCTGCTTTACCAGAACATCGTCGGCAGTGTCGTGGTCAGCATCCCGATGACCCTCATCATGGTCGTGGCGGGTTTTTTGTTCTGTTCGGTGTCGGCTTACATGGCCGGCCTGGTCGGCTCTTCCAACAATCCGGTCTCGGGCATCACCATCGCCACCATCCTGTTCGCCGCCGCGGTGCTGCTGCTCCTGATGGGCCGTAACGCGCCGCTCGGCCCGGTCGCGACGGTGATGATCGGTGCCGTCGTGTGTTGTGCCGCCTGTATCGCGGGTGACAACCTGCAAGACCTGAAGGCTGGATATATCGTCGGCGCGACACCCTGGAAGCAACAGGTCATGTTGGCTATAGGTGTCGTCGTCTGCGCTATCATCATGACGCCCGTATTGAATCTGCTCGCCAGCGCGTATGGCATCGGAATTGTGAGTCCCGAGCACCCGCATCCACTCGCGGCTGCGCAAGCGACCCTGATCGCATCTGTCGCAAAGGGTTTGTTCGGTGGAAAATTGCCCTGGAGCATGGTGGAGATCGGGGCGGCCATGGGAGTCGCCGTCATCATCGTGGACGAAGTCCTGCGGGTGCGCGGCTCGACGTTCAGGATTCCACCGCTGGGGGCCGCCATGGGCATCTACCTGCCGTTCGACGTCACAATGCCCATTCTCCTAGGCAGCATATTGGCGTGGTTCGTGGAACGCTCATTTCGCGCGCAGGCCAGCCGAAAGGGAATGACCCTGACAGGCGACGACATGGAGCGGCTGCACCGGAAAGGAACCCTGCTGGCGGCAGGCCTGATCACCGGTGAGGCGTTGATGGGAATCCTGATCGCCATCCCGATCGTGAAAACCAACAGGGCCGATGTGCTGGCATTGCCGCCCGCGTGGCATTTTGGACAGTGGTTGGGCGTGTTGGCGTTTGCCGTAGTGGGGCTATGGCTCTACCGGACGTCCGCGTCGACGCAAGTCTCTCAGGAGCGCTGATGCGCGCCCTCCGCGAGGAGGGTCCGCGCGCGTGAGCCGCGACGCCTCATGTTTCATGTCGTTCTCTTTCAGCCCGAGATTCCACCGAATACGGGCAATGCGATCCGCCTGTGCGCCAACACCGGGAGCACCTTGCACCTGGTGAAGCCGCTCGGCTTCGACCTCTACCACAAGAACGCCCGTCGCGCGGGGCTCGACTACGATGACCTGGCGACGGTACGACTGCATCAAGGGCTGGATGCCTGCCTCGAAGCGCTGAGCGGCGCGCGCTTGTTCACCGTTGAGACCAGTGGCACGCGGGTCTATTCGGAGGCCAGTTTCCAGCCCGGTGATGCGCTCATCTTCGGCTCGGAGCGCCGTGGTCTCCCGGCGAAGGTGTTGGATCTCATTCCGCCGGAGCAGCAACTCACCATTCCCATGCGCGCCGGCAATCGCAGCCTCAACCTGTCGAACGCCGTCGCTCTCGTCGTTTACGAAGCGTGGCGACAGAATGGGTTCCAGGGCGGCGGCACGCTGCTCGAGCCAAGCCAGACAGAAATTATTCCGTCTCAGACTTGATCGGCCGGCTCATGAGCTCACGAACGGCGTCCTTGGCCGGGACGCCTCCGTAGAGCACCCGAAAGACGCCTTCGCAAAGAGGCATCTCGACACCCGACCGTGCTGCAAGGGTGCGGACAGCTTTCGCAGCGGTGTAACCCTCAACGACCTGGCCGATTTCGGCCAAAGCATGCTCCGGCGTGGCGCCCGCCGCCAGCGACAGGCCGAAGCGCCGGTTGCGCGATTGGTCGTCGGTGCACGTCAGAACGAGATCGCCGAGTCCGGCGAGTCCCATGAATGTCTCACGCTGAGCGCCGAGCGCCACACCGAGCCGCATCATCTCCGCCAGCCCGCGGGTGATGAGCGCGACACGAGTGTTAGCACCGAAGCCGAGGCCATCCGAAAGTCCGGCGCCCACAGCGAGAACGTTCTTGACGGCCCCGCCGATCTCAACACCCGCGATATCAGTAGATGTGTACGCCCGGAAATTCGCGGACGAGAGATCAAGTGCGAGCGCCGTCGCGAATGCAGCGTCCGGCGACGCTATGGTCATTGCCGTCGGTAATCCCGCACCAACTTCGCGCGCAAATGTGGGGCCGGAAAGCACAGCCACGGCGCGTTGCGATCCAAGTACCTCACGCGCGATCTGGTGGGGGAGCCGGCCCGTTTCGAGCTCGAGACCCTTGGTCGCCCAGGCCAGCCGCATGTCCGGCGCCAGGAACGGCGCGATCTCTCCAAGCACGGCGCGGAAAGCGTGACTCGGGACGACAACCAACACGTCGCGGGCGCCAGCCAGCGCCGCGGACAAATCGGGCTCGACGATGAGCGAGCGCGGAAACTCGCCTCCCGACAAATAACGCTCGTTGCGGCGGCTTTGTCCCATCGCGAGCAATTGCCCGCGGTCGCGACCCCACAAGCGAGTCGCGCGGCCGCTGCGCGCGAATTGGATGGCGAGCGCGGTCCCCCATGAGCCCGCCCCGAGCACAGTGACCGGGGTCGCCTGCTCTGCTGGTGCACTCATGGGAGAGTCATGCCGGAAGCCAACTGGTCTTCCGTGTTAGTTCGTCGTGGTGGGCTGCTGCGCCTGGTTCGAGGCGTAGAGCGCGTCGAAGTTGACGGGAGGAAGCAGGAACTGCGGGAAGCCGCCCTGTGTGACGAGCTGCGAGACGGCAGCGCGAGCATACGGAAACAGCACACTGGGGCAAACGCTGCTGATGGCCCGCTTGGCGTCAACCTCGCTCAAATTGCGCAGCGTGAACACACCGGCCTGTTTGACCTCCACCAGGAAAATGGTGGCGTCGTTCTGTTTCGCGGCGACGGTCACCGTCAGCACGACCTCGGTCAGCTCCGGCGTCAGACCCGTGGCAGCCGTATGCAGGTCGAGATTGATCTGCGGATTCCAATTGCCATCCAGGCGCGGTCCGTTCGGCGCCTCATACGAGCAGTCCTTCAGATAGACATTCTGCAGAGCCAGCACCGGGCCCGTTTCCGCCTGCTCTCCGGAAGCCGGCACCCCGCCGACTGTTTCATTCGCCATTTCAAACTCCAGTTTTTAATAATGTATCGAGACGTCCGCCGGCTTCGAGCTCATGCAGATCGTCACAGCCACCGACATGCGTCGCGCCGATGAAGATCTGCGGCACGGAGCTCCGGCCGCTGCGAGCCGTCATTTCTTTGCGCGCCTCGGGACGCGCATCGACATCGATCTCCTCGAAATCGACGCCTTTTCTCTCGAGAAGCTGCTTCGCGCGCGTGCAGTACGGGCACCAGCCCGTCAGATAAACCACGACCTTCGGTCCGCTCATGCGCCGCTCTCCGTCCGAAAGGGATCAGCCGCGAGTCAGCGGCAGATTCTCGGTGCGCCACGCGCCCAGGCCGCCGCGCAGATTGACGGCTTTGGTGAAGCCCTGCGCGGCAAGCTGCCGCACCGCCGACGCGCCGAGGGAACCGGTGTCGTCATACACGACGACGACCTTTTCTTTGTACTTTTTCAAAGTATCGGCGGCCTGCAGAATCTGCTCACCGCTCATCTGGCGCGCGCCACCGACGTGTCCCGCCGTATATTGCTCGGCTGGACGCAAGTCGATGAGCAACGCACCCTGATTCATCAGCCGGACCATATCCTGCGGGGACACGGACGCCTTTGTCTCGGAGCGCACCCGCATTTCATACAATGTGACCATGATGACCACCAGCACCGCCGCGGCTGCGAGCCAGGGATGATGGTTGGTGTACTCGATTAAACGTTCCATGGATGAGCAATCGGGGGGCCGCGCCGGCCATAAAAAGGGCGCGCATTATAGCGCCCCTATGCTTGCAGGTCCGTTACCTCGTATTCGAGGCTCTGGCCGCTCCTCGGGGGGTGGCCCAGGCGCCACGCGCCACGCCCTGCTGGCGATTTTGCTCGGCTTCGGGGCCAGTTGCGGCACAGGCCTGCTCTTTTATATGGCATCCACCGCTTCCGTGGCGGCCACCCGGACCGAAAGCGACGCCCAGAAGGCGGAATCCGAGCTGCAATCGGTCAAGTCCGAGATCGACCGCATCACCCGGCAGGTGAGCGGGGAACAGGTGGAGCGGGACCGCCTCACGCGGGAGCTGCGCTCGGCGGAAGTGTCGGTCGGCAAAGCCCGGGAATCGCTGGAAAGCGTACGGCACGAGCGAGCGGAGCGCGCCGCCCGGCGAGCCGCGCTGGCCGCTGAGAAACGCGACGCCCAGGCGACTATTGCCAAGGGCCGAGCCGCGCTCACCGGACAGCTGCGCGCCGCTTATTTAATAGGCCATGGGGAGCCTCTGAAGCTGCTCCTCAACCAGAAAGATCCCGCCCGCGCGGGCCGGATGTTCGTCTACTACAGTTATTTTGGCAGGGAGCGCGCGGAAGAGATCCATACCATCGAGGCCAACGTGACGCGCCTGGACGAGCTCGATACCGAGCTCTCCGCGCAGGACGAGAAGCTGGCGGAATTGGAGAAGCAGCAACGCACTCAGCTCACGGAAGTCGAGCAGGCACGCTCGCGCCGCACCGTGGTGCTGGCGAACCTGGAGGCGGAATCCCACACCCGGGCGCAGAGCCTGGAAAAGCTGCGCAGCCAGCAGGCGGGACTCGAAAAACTCCTGCATGAATTGCGCGAGGCGATGGCCAGGTACCCCGTCGATACCAACAGCGCCTTCGGGCAGTTACACGGGAAACTCGCCTGGCCCGTATCCGGGCATGTCGTGGCGCGGTTCGGTGATACGCGGGCCGGCGGCGTGAAATGGGACGGCGTGCTCGTGGCCACAGAACGGGGTGCGCCCGTCAAGGCGGTCTACCAGGGCAGGGTCATCTATGCCGATTGGTTGCCCGGGCTCGGCCTCCTCACCATCGTCGACCATGGGGACGGCTACATGAGCCTCTATGGACATAATGAGCGGCTCTACAAGGCAGTGGGTGAGAGGGTGAGCGCCGGAGATGCGATTGCCTCTGCCGGCGACAGCGGTGGCAGCAGCCGCCCGGAGCTGTATTTCGAGATCCGCAAGGGCGGCAAACCGGTGGATCCGCGCCCCTGGTTCAAGGCCAGGGAGCCTTAGGAGCGACCTATTGAACGGGGCCCACGGGGCCGGGACTCTCCCCGATGTGAAAGGCTTCAATTTTTCACCCGTAGGCGCACAAAAATTCATCGATTCGCCAACTCGCGCATGGTTCGGGCTCGACCAAAGGCTCATCGTCGGGCGCGCCCCCAGACTCGATCGGTTGGCGGGAAAATGAACCAAAAAGGGAGTGAAAACACGCGGACCGCGGATCCCTGGGATTCCTTCGAGCCCTATGTGCAGCTCATCAGGTCCCTGTTGCCGCGGGCATCCAGCGTCGCGCTCTTCGATACGAAGGGCGATCTGCGCTGGTCGAGCGAAACGACCACGGGACCCGACCTGCTGAACATCGTGGACGACGCGCTGAGTACTGCGCGGACGGCCCCAGACAGCGCCGGCCAGCTACGGGTTCTCGCGGGCAATCTTCCGGTCTATCTGTGCTGGCTGCGCGATGACAGCGCACGCCTCCTTGCAGTGTTAGCGGTGGTCTGCCGCCCGACTGGCGACCACGACGTCGACGCCCGCAGCTTCTCCTTCGCATACGCATTGTTGCGTCCGGCTCTCGAATGCCTGCGGCGCGACCTGATGGCGCGAGTTGCGATCGACGAGCTCAATCGCACCGTCACCGCGCTCGACAAGGATCTCGAGCTGTTGTTAGCCGACGGAGCGGCCGATCATCCAACAGCCGACGACGGTGCGGACGACCTCAAAGGCATTCTCCAGCAAGCCGTCGATCACCTGCGCTGCGCGACGGTCGCGCTCATTGTCCCTGACAAAAGCATCGCGATGGTCCGGTCGCGCAACAGCGAGCGTCCGGCTGACATGCAACTCGTCGCCCGGGCGCACCGGCAGCTTCTGTCGATGGCGCAGATGCGACGCGAGCCCGTAATCATCAACAAGCTCGCACCCAACAGCTCGTTGGGGATCATGCCGTATCGAATCCTGTCATGTCCGCTGCGCTCGCTGTCCGGGCGTACCATCGGCGTACTCGCATTGTTTCGCGAGGATCTCGGCGAGGATTTCGTCGATCGGGACGCGCGGTTGGGCGACATCCTCGCGCGTAAGGCGGTCGGTATCATCGAGAGTAGTTACGATGCCTTGAGCGGTCTGTACACCAGACCCGCTTTCGAACAGCGCATCCGCGGCGCTGTCGCCGAAAAAAGCGGCTCGCGTCACTGGACCGCGCTCTATATTGACGTCGATCAGCTGCACGTCATCAACGACAACTTCGGCATGCACGTCGGCGACACCGTTCTCGGACAGCTCGGCGAGCTCGTGCGCAATCGGTTGCCGCGCGGCGCTTTCGGAGCGCGTATTTCCGGTGATCGCTTCGCGCTGTTGCTGCCGACCCAGTTGGATGACGCGGAGAGCTTTGCCGAATCCCTGCGCCAGGGTGTCGAAATGCTCGGCACCATGCACGGCGACTCGCGGCTCCACGTCTCAATCAGTGTTGGCGTGGCACTGTTGGACACGGGCGCCGGGGAGCTCATGCATTCGCTCGCGGCCGCCGAAACGGCGTGCAAGGCCGCTAAAGATCGAGGCCGCAACCGCGTCGAGGTCTACCATCCCAATGATGCGAGCCTGGTGCGGCGGTTCGCCGATATCAACATCGCAGGCCAGTTGCGCGATGCCATCGACGCGGGCCGCTTCCGACTCGACGCGCAGCTCATATTGCCATTCGCCGGCGCGGAGAGCGCCCGACCGCATTACGAATTGCTGATCCGGATGATCGATGACGAGGGCCGTACCATCGGGCCGGATCGTTTCATGTCGGCCGCGCAGCGTTACCAACTCATGCCGGCCATCGACCGTTGGGTCCTGTCCAAGACGATCGAGATGCTCAAGCCCCATGCGGACCTGCTCGCCGGCAGATCGATTGCGTTCGCCATCAACTTCTCCGGCCAGTCGCTCAGCGACGAGGCCTTCCCGGACTTCCTGCTCGAGCGCATCGCCACCAGTGGCTTGGATCCGGAGCTGTTCTGCTTCGAGATCACCGAAAATGCAACCATCCAGAATATCGAGCGCGCGGAAGCACTGATCCGCCGGCTGCGCCGCCTCGGCTGCGCGGTGGCGCTGGACGATTTCGGAACAGGCCTTTCCTCGCTTGCGTACCTGCGGCAGCTGCCGGTGACGATGCTGAAAATTGATGGTAGTTTCGTACGCGATGTTCTGAAGGATTCGCGGGCGGAGTCCATGGTGCGTGCCATAGCGCAGCTTGCGCGGAGCATGTCCATCTCGACCGTCGCCGAGTACGTGGAGACGGAGGAAATCCGCGCTCGAATTGCTACGCTTGGAGTCGACTATGGCCAGGGGTTTGCGATCGGCAGACCGGCGCCCCTGGTCGACCTGCTGACCGAACTCCCTCTGCTCGTCTCGGCGACCGTCGTGACGCGCTCCCTCAGTGGCACCGTGGGCGATATTGGCGACACCGGAATCCTGAACATGGAATTCGTCCACTAGGTTATGTGCACTGATCCGCAGGTCTGGCGTTGAAACCAGATTCTCGTTGACCCGCGCCGCACGCCTGTAGTATCCGTTTTGAGAGCCAAACCGGGGGGTTTGAGGACATGTCGATGCGATCGCGCACGCTGATCGCTCTCGTCGCGGGAGCAATTTTTGGATTTTCTGCCGCCGTCACTGGCGGCGTGCTGGCGGAACGGCCGAGCGAAACCGCGGTGTCGGGAAATTCGACCGCTTTACCGTGGGAAGAGGCGCGTCAGTTCGCCGAAGTCTACGAGCGCATCAAGCGCGAGTACGTGGATGACGTCGACGATCGCGCCCTGATGGAGAAGGCGATCCGCGGCATGGTGGCCGCCCTCGATCCGCATTCGGCCTACCTCGATAGTGAAGAATTCGAGGAGATCCGCCTGAGCACCATGGGTTCCTACCCCGGCGTCGGCATCGAGGTGGTGGCGGAAGACTCGGCGGTGAAGATCCTCCGGCCTATCGACGGCTCTCCGGCGCAGCAGGCCGGACTTCTCCCCGGCGATCAGATTATGAGAATCGACGGAAATGACATCGGCGCGGATCTCGCCGGCGCCATCTCCCATATGCGTGGCGCCTCCGGAAGTACCGTGAATCTCACCATCCGTCGCGCCGGTACGGACGGCCTGCTGGAGTTTTCTCTCCGGCGCGCGAAAGTCGAAGTCCACAGCGTCGCGCAGCAGAACCTCGAGCCGGGATATGGCTACCTGCGGATTACGAGTTTCAGCGAGACGACCGCCGATGACGTGGCTCGCGCTGTCGCACGGTTGAAGCGCGACAATCCGGAAGGTTTGCGTGGCCTGGTGCTCGACCTGCGAAACAATCCCGGTGGTGTGCTCGAGGCCGGCGTTGCGGTAGCCGACGCGTTCCTGAATGAAGGCGTGATCGTTACCGCCGATGGCAGGACCGCTGACGCACGTTTCCGCATGGATGCGACGCCTGGCGATCTCATCGATGGCGCGCCGCTGGTCGTGCTCGTGAACAGCGGCTCGGCGTCCGCTTCGGAGATTGTCGCCGGCGCGTTGAAGGATCACGGCCGTGCTGAGCTCATCGGGCACAAGACCTACGGCAAAGGCTCGGTACAGACTGTTATGCCGCTGTCCCACGGCGGCGCAGTGAAGCTGACGACCTCACGCTACTTCACTCCCTCCGGTGCCTCGATCCACGGAAAGGGCATCATCCCTGACCTCGTGGAAGAAGGACCTGAAGAAGCACCCGCGGAACTGATCACCGGCAAGAACGGTCAGCCGCTGGTGGTCCGTGACAAGGAAGTGCACCTGGCCCTGGATACTCTAAAAGCGAAGGTCTCGCTGGCCCGGAGTCAGGTCACGCCGCTTACGGTTCGCGCGCTGGTGCCCTGACGTCGAGGGCTCGCGCGCAAGCGACACGCTGCGCTTCCCGATATGCTGCCGCCGAGGCGCAAGCATTCGGAAGGGGCGTAGAGTGTTGTCCTGGTTCATTGATCTAGTCCTGCATCTCGACCGGCACCTGGTCGACCTCGTCGCCCAGTATCACTTCTGGGTGTACGGGATTTTGTTTGCCATTATTTTCGCCGAGACGGGCTTCGTCGTGACGCCGTTTCTGCCCGGCGACTCCCTGCTGTTCGCCACGGGAGCGCTCGCGGCGGTGGACACCAGCGGCACACTCAACGCGCCGGCGCTCTCACTCCTGCTCGGACTTGCGGCGGTACTGGGTAATTCCGCCAATTACGCCATCGGCCGGTTCATCGGTCCCGCGGCCTTCAGCGGTCGTTACCGACTCCTGAAAGTCGATTACCTCCGGCGCACGGAAGCATTCTTCGTACGGTACGGGGGAATGGCCATCTTCCTCTCGCGCTTCATGCCCATCATCCGCACGTTCATGCCCTTCGTCGCCGGCATTGGGCACATGCCCTACGCCCGTTTCCAGGGCTACAACCTTGCGGGCGGCTTCTCGTGGGTGCTGCTGTTCATCTGGGGCGGCTACGTGTTCGGTAACATCCCGCTGGTGAGGCACAACTTCGGATTGGTCACGATTTTCGTCATCCTGCTGTCGCTGCTGCCGATGGTGGTGGCTCTGTTCCGGCGACGCACCGCCACCGCCTGAAGCTTCAAAGAGTGAGTACCGCCGCGCGGATCGCACCGAAAATCGCACCAGCGAGCAGCACGAAAACGGGCAGGGCAGAGAGCCCGTATCCCACGCTGCGGCTTTTGGGTTCCTTTACATAACTCGTGAAGTAGATGAGCCGCCCGACCAGGTAGACGACGCCCAGCGCGGTCGCGAGATAGGAGCCGAAGTACTGCCCGAACAGCACAATGGAGGGCACGAAGACCACGAGCAGCTCGAGCGTATTCATCTGGACCCGGAAGTAGCGCTCGAACATTTCATTTCCGGTCGTTGCCGGTGCCGGAACTTTATAGGTGCCGCGCGCTTTGCCTACGGCGAAGCAGAAGAAGACGAACTGCGCGAGCGCAAGCCCGACCACGATGTGAATCAGCGGCATGAAAGCCCCCAAGGGTGCCCAAGATTAAGACGATTGGAACCTGTTTGAACCCGACCCGCCCCAGGCCCGAGACGGACCTACCGTACAATAGACGTTTCAGGCACGGGAATATGTTTGACGGAAGTATGTATGGCTACGGGCACGCCGCAGAGGCGACGTTGGCTCCGATCTAGGGATGGCACAATTCGACTATGAGCGACAAGCTTCGAGGATACGCACACCGGGTCGACGTCGCGGCCGATGCCGAGAAGGTTTGGCTGGCCCTGACGAAGTCCGAATACCTGAAGCGCTGGTGCTCGCCGGCCGCCGACATCAAGGCGCGCGCGGGGGGCCTGTTCCGAGCGAGCGTCGATCGGGTCATTGAGCTCGAGGCGCACATCGACGTCTTCGAGCCGGGCCGGCGCCTGCGGCTCATCTACCTGCCGGTGACGGGGCTGCCTCCCACGGATAGCGCGATCGTAGATGACTTCATCCTCGACTCGACGCCTCCCGAGACGATCGTGAGACTTCTCGGATCTGGCATTCCAGGCACGCCCGATTGGGATGCACAATACAGGCGCCTGCGCATGGGGTGGCAGGCGGCGATGACCCGGCTCAAGGTATTCGTCGAGAAGCAGATGGCTGCGGGTGCGCCGACCGGTACGTAGGGCCGCGCGTTGCACGCCCCCAAGTCGACGACGAGCAGGCGACACCTGCGCAAGAGGCGAACACAACATGACTGGCTTCATACTCCGTGCGCTGATTTCCGCGGTCGGACTCTGGATCGCGACCCGTTGGGTCTCCGGCATCTGGATCGACGATGCGGGCACCCTGATTCTCGCGGGCGCCCTGTTGGGAATCATGAATGCCATCGTCCGGCCGATCGCGATCCTGCTCACCCTGCCGATCACGATTCTGTCGCTCGGATTCTTTCTTCTCGTCGTCAACGCCGGCATGGTCGCGCTCGTCGCCGCCATTCTGCCCGGGTTTCACATCCCCGGCGGCTTCTGGTCCGCGTTTGGCACCGCACTCATTGTCTGGATTACCGGTTGGGTGGCCTCGTGGCTCATCGGGCCGCGCGGCAAGATCGACGTCTACGTGCGCAAGCTTTGACTCTCAGGGGAGCCGCGGCTCGCGGGCGGCGCATTTTCGAGTTGCACGACATTCCGAGTCGGCGGGTTGAGGTTGACGTTCATCGCCCGTAACCGCTCGAAAATAGCCAGGTTGATCTTCTGTTGCGCATCGGCGTAGGTGTTGAAATCCGGCTTGGTCGCGTAGAACACCGTCTCGAATTGCAACATCGTCTCGCCATAGGTGAGGAAATGACACCGGTCGAAACGCGTGTCGGGTGTTGCCTCGATGATCTGCCGGACCTCAGCCGGAATGGCGGCGAGTATCTGTGGATCCGTGTCATAGGACACTCCGAACTGAAATACGGCGCGTCGCTCGCGCATGCGTCCGTAATTGCGCACGCGTGATTTCAGGATATCCGTGTTACCCATGATGAGCTGCTCGCCGGTGAGGCTGCGCAGCCGGGTGCTCTTCACACCGATGTGCTCGACCGTCCCCTGGGACTCACCCACGGTGAGGAAGTCGCCAATTCCGAAGGGCTTGTCGAGGGCGATCGATAGAGAGGCCAACAGATCGCTGAGCACCGTTTGCACGGCGAGTGCGACGGCGATACCGCCGATGCCGAGGCCGGCGAGCAACGGCTTGATCTCCACGCCGAGGTTGTCGAGCGCGAGTAGCAACACCATCGCCCAGATCACCAGGCCCGCAACGAACAGGATCACGTCGATCGAGCTAGTCAGGAGCTCGTCCAGTCCGGCCGAGCTTTTACGGCGCAGGTCGATTGCGTAGCGCACCGACGACATCGCCCAAAGGCCCACCTGCATCCAGAACAGCAGGACGATACCAATCGTGAGGAAGCGCTCGACGCGAGGCGGAAAGGTCAGATCGCGCGACGCCAGGTAAACAGCCACGGCCCAGAGAAAGAGCCAGCTCGTACGCTCGACGAGCAGCGCAGTCAGACGTATAGCATGGTGAGCGGAGGCGCCCACGGGCGCAGCCTGCGAGTCACGCTCAGCCCATCGGCGGCGGCGGGCGCTGATGAACTTCTTGATGATGGGCAGAACGGTCAGCGTAACGAGGAACGTCGCGAGGGCGATCGTCCACTCGTGTACTTCGTTGCCCAGAAACTCGATCTGCCAGAACTTTTCGAAGCTCGGCATAGGGTGGCGCGCTCCCGATAACCGCAGGGAGCGCGACCTTACCCGAGCGGCGGATTCGCCGAAAGCGCCGCAGGCTGCGCGCCCCGGGCGACTCCCTTAGCGTGGCGTACTGGTGCACGCCGGCAAATTGGAATCCCGCCCCCGTCCGCTGAAAGCGCCGCAGGCGACTTTCAGCCAATTATTCAACCGCGTCCATCCCCAGCTCCTTGAGCTTGCGCGTCAGCGTGTTGCGGCCCCAGCCCAGCAGCTTCGCGGCTTCCTGGCGGTGACCCTGGGTGCGCTTGAGTGCCGCACGAATGAGGACGCGCTCGAACTCGGGTTGCGCTTCATCGAGCAGGGGCTTCTTGCCATTCATGGCATGCCGGTCCGCCCAGGTCGCGAGCGCCTTGGCCCAGTCAGCGTCCACCGACCCTGCCGCGGAAGCCGCGCCGAGCTCGGGCGGAAGATCCTCGACGCTAATCTCCGTGCCCGGAGCCAGAACCGTGAGGCGCCTGCACAAATTCACCAGCTCACGCACGTTGCCGGCCCATGCGTACGCGGCGAGCCGCGTCTCGGCGTCTTTCGATAGAGACTTCGGCTCGACGCCGAGCTCATGCGCCGCGACAGTCAGGTAGTGGGCGAGCAGGTCCGGAATGTCTTCCGAGCGGGCGCGCAGGGGCGGCAGCTCGATCCGAATCACGTTGAGGCGGTGATAGAGGTCCTCGCGGAACAAGCCCCGCGTCACCCGGTCCTGAAGATTCTGGTGTGTCGCTGCAATCACGCGCACATCGACACGGATCGGCGTCTGCCCGCCGACACGATAGAACTCACCCTCAGCCAGAACGCGCAGCAACCGAGTCTGCAGCGGCGTCGACATATCGCCGATCTCGTCGAGAAACAGGGTGCCGCCGTCCGATTGCTCGAAGCGACCACGGCGTTGGGAATCCGCACCGGTGAACGCACCCTTCTCATGCCCGAACAACTCGGACTCGAGCAGGTCGCCTGGAATCGCGGAAGTGTTGAGTGCGATGAACGGCTTGCCGGCGCGGGGACTGTGATCGTGGAGCGCCCTTGCCACGAGCTCTTTACCCGTGCCCGATTCTCCTGTGATGAGAACGGTGACACTCGAGCGGGCGAGGCGGCCGATGGCGCGAAACACCTGTTGCATTGCCGGCGCGCGACCGAGAAGCTCGGGAATACGCGGGGTGCCCATGCCGTCGCCGTTGACAACCGCGCTGGCGTTGGCCGCTCGCTTCACGAGCGCTACCGCCTGGTCGATGTCGAAGGGCTTCGGCAGATATTCGAACGCGCCGCCTTCGTAGGCCGATACGGCACTGCCCAGATCGGAATGCGCCGTCATGACAATGACAGGCAGGGAGGGCCGTGTATCGCGAATTTTCTTCAGCAACTCGAGCCCGGATTGTCCGGGCATCCGGATATCGGTGATGAGGACGTCCGGGGACTCGCGGCGTAGTGCATCCAACGCCGGCTCCGCGGCTTCGAATGCGCGCGGCGCCATGCCACCGTTACGCAGGGCGCGTTCCAACACCCATCGAATGGACGCGTCATCGTCGACGAGCCAGACACGTAGACTCTGGCCGTTCATGTTGCTTCTCCGAGTGGCAATAACAGTGTGAAAACAGTGCGTCCGGGCTCGCTCTCGAATTCGATCAGGCCGCCGTTGCGGGTCACCAATTCCTGCGCGACCGCGAGTCCGAGACCCGTGCCGTTCGCACGCCCCGTGACGAGGGGATAAAAGATACTGGAGCGCAGGTCGTCGGGTACGCCGGGGCCGTTGTCCTCGATCTGGACACTCGCGACCAGCCGGTGTCGCGCTGGTCCAATGCTGACATTCGACATCGCGCGCGTCCGGAGCACGATCCGACCGGTGTAGTCGGTAGGTTGCTGTCCGACGGCCTGGAGGGCGTTACGCGCCACGTTGAGCAGCGCCTGGATCAGTTGATTGCGATCGAGCGTCGCGTTAGGCAGGCTCGGATCGTAATCCCTGTCGACCATGATTCCTCCGCGCGCTTCGGCGTGGAGGAGGTGATAGACGTGCTCGCAGATTTCGTGGACGTTGATGAGCGCCTTCAGGGGGGCGCGATGCGGGCCGGCCATTGAATCGACCAGCGCGGTGAGACGATCGGCCTCGCCGATGATGACCCTCGTGTATTCCCTGAGCGAGGCTTCCTGCAGCTCGCGCTCCAACAGTTGCGCGGCACCCCGTAAACCTCCCAGCGGATTTTTGATCTCGTGAGCGAGCTGTTTGATCATGAGCCGGCTGCCATCGAGCCGGGCGAGCAGATCGTTCTCGCGCGAGATCCGTTTCCGTTGGGTCGTGTCGGCCAGCTCGAGCAACAGGTGCGTTCCTGTTATCTGGCCTTCCAGCCGCGTGATCGTTATGTCCAGGGTGCGAGTGTCACGTGGTGCGCCGGCCGGCCGCACCGTCAACTCACGATCGGCAAAGCCTTCGCCGGTGTCGAGAGCGCGGCGCAGCAAACCGATGAGCCCGTTCGAGTCCTGCAGAAAATCACCGAAAGGACGGCCGCGCGCCTTGTTCAGACTGAATGCGAGCAGGTCCTGGGCGGCAACGTTGGCGTAGATCGCGCACAACTGCGCGTCGAGCATGATGATGCCCGTGGACAGGGCATCGAGCAGATCCGTCGGGTCGAAGTGCGAAAGCGCGGAGGGTAGAGAGTACTCAGTGGCCATGGGGCACCAACCTGAGGGCCAAACTGAGGGCATCGCCGCAGCTGGTGTCGCTCGCGAGCGCGCAATGCGCGCGCAACGAGCCTGAATCTCGCAGTGACCTGAGGGAACTTGCGCCAGCTGCCGTGCCTCGTCTGCCCCTCAGCGGTGGAAGTTCGGGTTCGCGGGATTGAGGACCGAAGGCTGAAGGACGGTGAACGTGATGTTTGCGCTCTGGCAGATGACCTGGCCGTCGCCGTCCCGAATGATCGCCTGCAGCGTATGTGAGCCGCGCTCGATCGGGGAGATCGTGGTGGCGCCGCCGCTCGGCGGGAAGTTTGCAACTCTCGAGCCATCGAGCAGCAGAACGACCTCGTCGCCCGGCCGCACACCGGGGTTCGTCGCCACCGCGACATCCACGGAGTTCGCGTTCGGAAACGTGTCCTCGTTTGCCGGCTGAGCTATCGCGCAGCTGCTGTAGGGAGGCGGAGCCTTGGGAGCCGCCGCCGTCGAAGCCTGTTCCGGCGGTGGCTTCGGTGCCTTGTACGTCTGCGGTTGGGCTAGCGTTACTTTCTGCGCATTCTCGTGCGGTTGATCGCTGTAGTGAGTGACACCGTTCTCGTCCACCCACTTGTACACGGTGGCTGCGAGCGCTGCCGTGCAGAGGACCGACAATAAGGTAAACACAATTGCGCGCATATGACCCGAGCATAGTCCTATGTGCCGCCGGGCACAAAAGCGGACCGTCCCGTTCGTGATGCACGCACTGGTTCCCCCTCGCTCCCGCCCTCGCCCCGCCCGCGCAGGTGGAGGTTTTCCGAGAGTGAGAGGAAGGGGAACTCGCTGTCACGCTGTATCCATCAACAGCTGTAGTACATCTCGAGCTCCACCGGGTGGGTCGACATGCGGAACTTGGTGATTTCCTGCAGCTTCAGTCCCATGTACGCGTCGATGACGTCGTTGGTGAAAACGCCGCCACGTGTCAGGAACTCGCGATCCTTGTCGAGATGCTCCAGGGCCATGTCGAGCGAATGGCACACTGTTGGAATGTGCTTCGCTTCCTCCGGCTCGAGGTCGTACAAGTCCTTGTCCGCCGGATCGCCGGGGTGGATCTTGTTCTGGATGCCATCGAGACCGGCCATCATCATGGCCGCGAACGCGAAATAGGGGTTCGCGCACGAGTCTGGGAAGCGCACTTCGATACGGCGCCCCTTCGGGTTCGACACGAACGGGATACGGATCGACGCCGAGCGGTTGCGCGCGGAGTACGCGAGCATCACCGGCGCTTCGAAGCCCGGCACGAGGCGCTTGTAGCTGTTGGTACCGGGATTCGTGAAGGCGTTGAGGGCCTTCGCGTGCTTGATGATGCCGCCGATGTAGTAGAGCGCGGTGTCGGAAAGTCCGCCGTACTTGTCGCCCGCGAAGAGGGCTTTCCCTTCTTTCTGCAGGGACTGGTGTACGTGCATGCCGCTGCCGTTATCACCGACGAGCGGCTTCGGCATGAAGGTGGCGGTCTTGCCGTAACCGTTGGCGACGTTGAGGATGGCGTACTTGAGGATCTGCACCTCGTCGGCCTTCTTGGTGAGCGTGCCGGCGCCGACGCCGATCTCGCACTGACCGCCGGTTGCGACCTCGTGGTGATGCACCTCGACCTTCAAGCCCATCTCTTCCAACGCGAGGCACATGGCCGAGCGGATGTCCTGAAAGGCATCGACCGGGGGAACCGGGAAGTAGCCGCCCTTGATGCCGGGACGGTGTCCGGTGTTGCCCTGCTCGTATTCCTTGGAGGAATTCCAGGCGCCCTGCACGGAGTCGATGCGATACCCCGAGCCATTCATGTCGTTGTTGTAAGTGACGCTGTCGAAGATGAAGAATTCGTTCTCAGGACCGAACAGCGCGTAGTCGGCGATGCCCGTCGACTTCAGGTAGGCCTCCGCGCGTTTCGCGAGCGAGCGCGGATCGCGCTCGTAGCCCTGCATGGTGGTGGGCTCGATCACGTCGCAGCGGATGTTGACCGTCGTCTCTTCGAAGAAGGGATCGAGGACCGCCGTGCTCGCATCGAGCGCGAGAATCATGTCCGACTCGTTGATGCCCTTCCATCCGGAGATGGAAGAACCGTCGAACATCTTGCCGTCGCGGAACAGCTCCTCATCGACGAGCCGCGCTGGGATCGTCACGTGCTGCTCTTTGCCGCGCGTGTCTGTGAAGCGCAAGTCCGCGAACTTGACCTCTTTTTCTTTTATCAGTTTGATGACATCAGTGGGTGACATATCGCTCTCCGGGAAAGGGTGGTCCCGCCAATCGTGACGTCCTGGGCCGTTCGTGTGCAGCTTGACCCGTTACTGTCCACGCCCGGCCACGGCGTGGCGGAGCGGGGTAGTAGTGCAGGCACCATGCCAATTTGGCGACCCATTAAAATCAACCGGTTAGGCGCTTAGCAGCACTGTAATGCACCAAATCGGCGCAGACATCGAGGGGATTGCACCATAAGTGGGCTTTTGCGGGCGCGTTTTTTGACCCAGGTCGCGGAATGCGCCGGAGGCGGCGCCTGTTCTTGGTGCAGGTTTGTCTATTTATAGACTTCTGCTATAGTTAGTCTATATATGGATGGCCGGAGAGACCTGTTATGAGTGCTCCTCTTCATTCGGTGCAGTTCCGCCAGGGAACCCCCAAGGAAGTAGCCGCCGCGGGTGGCGCGGGCTTACGCGCGTTCACCCAAATCGCGGAACTCTGGCATCTGTCGATTGCGGATCAATTGGCATTGCTCGGAATCACGTCGCGATCCACGTACTTCAAGTGGCGTACGGAACCGCAGCCGAAGCTGCCACGCGATACGCTCGAGCGCCTCTCCTATCTTCTGGGCATCTACAAGGCCCTCCAGTTACTGCTTCCTGACACTCGCGCAGCCGATGAGTGGATCCGACGACCGAACGATGCGCCGCCGTTTGGCGGCCGGTCCGCGCTCGATCGAATGCTCTCGGGCAACGTCGCGGATCTGTTCATCGTGCGGCAATACCTCGACGCGCAGCGCGGCTGAGTCTCCTTCATGGCGACTCCTTATCCGGCCCTCGCGGTCAGCGAGGTGCGCTGGCAACCGTGCTTTCGAGTCATTTCGAGCCGCTTTCCACCTATTCACCTCTTCGAGCGGGTGGCGGGGGCGGAGGATTGGGAGGCGCTCTACTGGCTCGAATCGCTGACGAATCCCCGTTTGCGCGACGACGTGGGGGAGATCGAGCTCGTGCCACGGGAGGACCGCATCTTCGGACCCGGTGCCTCCGTCATCATGGCGCCGTTCACGCATCTCAACCCCGAAGGCAGTCGCTTTGCCGACGATACGTTCGGCGCCTTCTACGCCGCGGCGAGCCTCGACACCTCGATCGCCGAGACTCGCTATCACCGCGAGATCTTCCTGCGCGCAACCCGACAGCGGCCACTCGAGCTCGATATGCGGACGTACCTCTGTGACGTCGCGGCGAGCTTTCACGACATCCGCGGGAAACGCGACCGCATGCCCGACATCTATGACCCTGACAGCTACGTCGCGTCGCAAAAACTCGCACGTGGCCTGAAGCTCGCGGGTTCGAATGGAGTCGTCTTCGACAGCGTGCGCCACTCCGGCGGGCAGTGCCTCGCGGTATACCGGCCACGACTCATACAGAACTGCCGTCAGGGGACGCATTTACGCTACGTGTGGGACGGCCAGCGGATCAGCCAGGTGTATGCACTGCGAGCCATAGAGTAATAGATAGATCCATGAAAACCGGTCGCCGCCGGGGCGACCGGTACGCCGGCCGCTCGCTATACTTCGCGGTCTTTGTTCCCCGTGTTTCAGCAAGAGTCTCGCGCATGAAAATCGGCACTGCGCCGCAAACGTTTCAGGAGCTGATCTTTGCCCTGCAACGCTACTGGTCCGACCGTGGTTGTGTAATTTTGCAGCCGTATGACATGGAGGTCGGCGCCGGTACGTTTCACACCGCGACCTTCCTTCGGTCCATCGGCCCCGAGCCGTGGAGCGCTGCCTATGTGCAGCCTTCACGACGGCCGACCGACGGCCGCTATGGCGAGAATCCCTTCCGCCTGCAGCACTACTACCAGTACCAGGTGGTGATAAAGCCATCGCCGCTGGAGATCCTCGACCTCTACCTGGGGAGTCTGCGCGCGCTCGGGCTGGATCCCCTGGTGCACGACGTGCGGTTCGTCGAGGACAACTGGGAGTCGCCCACACTGGGCGCCTGGGGTCTCGGCTGGGAAGTCTGGCTGAACGGCATGGAGATCACGCAGTTCACTTACTTCCAGCAGGTAGGTGGCCGCGAGTGCCGGCCTGTGACCGGTGAAATCACCTACGGGCTCGAGCGACTGGCTATGTACCTGCAGGGCGTCGAAAGCATCTATGACATCGTCTGGACCGAAGGTCCGCAGGGTCGTGTGACCTACGGTGACGTGTTCCATCAGAACGAGGTGGAGCAATCGACCTACAACTTTGAGCACGCCGACGTTCCGACGCTGCTGCGCCACTTCGACGATTACGAGAAGGCCTGCAAGGAGCTGCTGGCTGCGAAGCTGGCGCTGCCCGCTTATGAGCAGGTCCTCAAGGCCTCGCACACCTTTAATCTGCTCGACGCGCGGCGCGCGATCTCGGTCACTGAGCGGCAGCGCTACATCTTCCGCGTGCGGACGCTCGCGAGCGGCGTGGCGCAGGTGTACTACGAGAGTCGGGAGGCGCTCGGCTTCCCGCTATTGAAGAGGGCGCAGACGAATCAGCCTGCGGCTCCGGCCAACGAGGCCGCCGCATGAAGATTGAACGTCATGATTTTCTCGTTGAGCTCGGCACGGAGGAGCTCCCTCCGAAGGCGCTGCGTGGGTTGGAGGAGGCGTTTGCCTCCGGAGTACGTACGGGTCTCGATAAAGCCCTTTTGGAACACGGTGACGTTGTTTCCTATGCGACGCCGAGACGCCTGGCCGTCTGGGTGAAGAAACTCGCTGCACGTCAGCCCGAGCAGGATCTGAAGCGCCGCGGACCGCCGGTGAACGCATCGTTCGATGCCGCCGGAGCGCCGACGCGAGCCGCGCTGGCCTTTGCGGATAGTTGCGGCACGACGGTCGACGCGCTGCAAAGGCTCGACGAAGGCAAGGGAACCTTCCTGTTCTTTATCGGTAAGAAGGCGGGCGCGGTGGTGACCGATCTTCTTCCGGGCATCGTGAAGGCGGCTCTCGACGCGTTGCCGATCCCGAGGCGCATGCATTGGGGCTCGAGCGATGCCGAGTTTGTGCGGCCGGTTCACTGGTTGCTCATGTTGTATGGGACGGATGTTGTTCCTGTAACCCTGCTCGACACGGTATCCGGTGATCTCACGCGGGGGCACCGGTTTCACGCGCCAAAACCTATTCGCATTACGACACCTGCCAGCTATGCGGGCGCGTTGAGTAAACGGGGTTACGTGTTGCCCGACTTCGCGGGACGCCGGGAGGTAATCCGAGAGGGGGTTACCAAGGCGGCGGCTGAACTCGGGGGACGCGCTCTGATCGGCGATGCGCTGTTGGACGAAGTCACGGCGCTCGTGGAGTGGCCGGTACCGATCGCGGGTCGGTTCGAGGAGCGTTTCCTCGCCCTGCCACGCGAGGTGCTGATCTCCACCCTACAGGAGCACCAGCGCTACTTTCCCGTGGAAGATAGTCAGAGAAGGCTGCTGCCGTGTTTCATCACCGTCAGCAACATTGAAAGTCGGGATCCCTCCAAGGTCCGCGAAGGAAACGAGCGTGTCGTACGGCCACGTCTCGCGGATGCGGCCTTCTTCTGGGACCAGGACCGGAAGCATCCCCTCGCCTCACTGCGGGAGGCGCTCGATAAGGTCACTTTCCATGTGAAACTCGGCTCGATTGGCGATAAGACGCGTCGCTTACGCACGCTCGCCGGCGAGATCGCGGCGCTCGGCAACAGGGAGCGCGCCGAAACCGAGCGGGCCGCGGAACTGTGCAAGTGTGATCTTCTGACGGCAATGGTCGGGGAGTTTCCCGAGCTGCAGGGGATCATGGGTACGTACTACGCCCTGGCTGACGGCGAGACGCCCGAAGTGGCGGTCGCGATCCGCGAGCACTATCTCCCACGCGGCGCCGGCGATGAGCTGCCAGAGACGCATCCAGGTCTCGCCGTTGCGATTGCCGACAAACTCGACACACTTACGGCCATTTTCGCCATCGGCGAGAAACCGACGGGAACGAAGGATCCGTTGGGGTTGCGGCGTGCCGCCATCGGTGTCCTTAGAATTCTCATCGAGACGGGGCTCGACCTCGACTTGCGGCATTTCGTGACGCGAGCGCTCGAGTTGGCGCGTGCGGACATCGAGAGAATTGCGGCGGCCGCGGGGAAGCCGGTACCGCCCATCGTTACCGAGAAAGTCACGGCGGACATCTATGACTACATCATGGAGCGGTTGCGCGCGTACTACCTCGAGGGCGGCGGCACACGGAACACGATCGGTGCGGCGACGATGACGACCGAGATGTTCGATGCAGTGTTGGCGAGCGCTCCCCTGTCACCGTTGGATTTCGATGCGCGACTGAAGGCGCTGCGGGCGTTTCTCGAGCTGCCGGAATCGGCGAGCCTCACGGCGGCCAACAAGCGCATTGCCAACATCCTGCGGAAATCCGCCGGTGGCTTGGTACCTGGTGAGGTCGACGTCGAAGCGCTGAAGGAAGACGCGGAGGTGCGGCTCTTCGACTCGATGCGGGCGCTGCGCGATGCGGTGTCGGTCGCCACGGCACAGAGGGAATACGCTAACGCGCTGGGACGGCTGGCGCAGCTGCGGCCGGCCGTGGATGAGTTTTTCGACCAGGTCATGGTCATGGACGAGAATCCGCGGCTCCGGACCAACCGGTTGGCGTTGCTGGCGCAACTCCACGGGTTGTTCGCGGGGGTGGCGGACTTGTCACGGTTACCCGGTTAGGAGATTCGGTAAACTTCGCCCCATGCAATTCCTCGGCTCGCTGATCTACACGGCGTTCTTTTTTTTCTGGACGTTTTTCTACGCGATCTTTTTTGTCATCGCGTGTTGTTTCCTGCCGTTCCGGCACCGCTTCAAGCTGGCGCGGTTTTGGGGCGCCGTCCTGCTGCGCACGCTGAAGTGGTGCTGTCGTCTCGACTATCGGATCGAAGGCGCCGAGAACATCCCGGCCGACAACCACATCGCGCTGTGGAAGCACTCTTCCTCGTGGGAGACAGTCGCTATGGCTGTGGTCTTCCCACGGCAGGTCTGGGTCCTCAAGCGCGAGCTGCTGTGGATTCCCTTTGTGGGGTGGGGCATTCGCCAGCTCCACGCCATCGCAATCGACCGGAAGTCGGGTCACTCGGCTGTCGGGCAGGTCGTGGAGCAGGGTAAGCAACGGATCGCCGAGGGCGACTGGATCATCATCTTTCCGGAAGGCACGCGAATGCTGCCAGGGCAGACGCGTCGTTACGGTGTGAGCGGGACGTTACTGGCGGCGGAGACGGGGCGGCTCATTATCCCGGTAGCTCACAACGCGGGTGACTTCTGGCCGCGGCGCGGGCTGATGAAGAAGCCGGGAACAATTCGCGTGGTCATCGGGCGTCCCATAACTGCAGCCGGGCGGGATGTTCGGGAGATCAATCGCGAAGTGCAGGAGTGGATTGAGGCAACTGTCGCGGCGCTGCATGGGGATGGCAGCGGGGAAACCGACCTGACCCAGCGTCCGGCTTGACGCGACTTCCGGCCTGACGACGGGGGCGCGGTGACGCGCCTTTCCGACAGTGATCGTGACCTTGGGGTGACACACTCCGAGATTGAGACGCGCGCGGTATTTCGCCAGCGCGCGGTAGGGAAAGATGGGCTCGGCAGCTTTTCCGGGCTCGTCATGCTTCCACTGTTGAAAGTCGCAGTAGCGATAGGGTTCGCTCTGGTTCTAAGCGCGTGTGGCTCGTTGCCTCCCGCGAACTTCGAGCAGGCCTCGCGCGTCGATGTGCGGCGCGTCTGTCTCACCACACCGGGCGTTCCAGAGCGACCGCAGGTCACCATCATGAATCCCATCGGCGCGAGTTTCGGCGTGGTGGGCAATTACATCGAGTCACGCCGAGCCGCCGGCGCCCAACAGGAAATGCAGGCCGTGCTCGCCAAGGCGAGTTACAACTACGAGGCGGCGCTGAGCGAGTCCGTGTTCGTCGCCATGAGCAAGGCCGGCTTCGCCATGGTCCACTCGCCGGAGTCACGCCCGGAGAAAGAGCGCTCCCGATTCATCGAGCACTATCCGGCGGCGGTAAAGCGTATCGATGCTTACCTGGATGTCTACGCGGACTACATAGGGTTTCAGGCGATGCGGTCCTCGGAGGAATATTGGCCGCACCTGGAGATCAGTGCCCGCCTCGTCGACGCCAAGAGCGGCAAGATTTTGTACCAGGGGCGGATTGTCTACGGGTTTTCCGTGGCGACCGACGAGGATGCCGTGCTGGTGCATGCCGAGAACACGTTCCGGTTCCGGGATCGCACTGCCCTGCAGGCTAATCCGTCGATCACGGCGCGAGCGCTACAGGGGGCGATCGATGCTGTGGCTTGGGAGTTGGCGAAGCAATTTATGTAAGCGGCGGGCGGGCTGACGTGATGCCGTACTGACGGGTTAAGGGAGCCTGCCCATTACCGAGCCCGGGCCGCGGCGGACCCTGAGGGGCGCTCCCGCGCAGGCGAGGCGGCTTCTCAGAGAGACCGGCTAAAATCCACAGGCGGGCGTAATTGACGCCCAGATGCGGCACCGGGCGGGTTTTGGCCGCCCGGTGACTCACCTGAGAGACAATTAGACGTCCAGGTTCGCTACCGACAGCGCGTTCTTCTCGATGAACTCGCGGCGTGGCTCGACCTGGTCACCCATCAAAGTGGTGAAGACATCGTCGGCCGTCACCGCGTCGTCGATCTTCACGCGCAGCAGGCGGCGCGATTCCGGGTTGATGGTGGTGTCCCACAGCTGCTCGGGATTCATCTCACCCAGTCCTTTGTAGCGCTGAATGGTCTGCCCCTTGCGCGCCTGATCGAGAAGCCACTTCATGGCTTCCTTGAATGACCCGACCTCCAGCCGATCTTCGCCGCGCATGACAAAGGCGCCCTCGCCTATGAGTCCCGCCAGGGTGCGCCCGAGGTCTGCAATACGTTGGTATTCGGCTGACTCGAAGAACTCTCTTGGTAGGAATTTCTGACTCGGCGTGCCGTGCTCCGTCCTGTGGATGATGACGCGAGCGGCGTGTCCATCGGAGGCGTTACGGACTTCAACACGATAGGTGCGCGTGCCGTCGGCAAGAGCATTCAAACTCTGGTGGAGATGCTGTCCCCAATCGCGGAGCCAGTCGGGCTGGTCGAAGTTGTCCGGTTTGACCTCCGGCATGTACACCAACTGGTCGAGCAGCCTGTCGTCGTAACGACGTGACCAGCGCTTGATGATGGCCTGCACTTCCATGTACTTGTGCGCCAGATGCTCGAGACCTGTTCCCTGCAGAGGGGGTGCCTCGGAATTCACGTGCAGCGCTGCGCGCTCGAGAGCCGTGTTGAGTAGCACGGCGTTGAGCTCGAGGTCGTCTTTGACGTACGACTCCTGCTTGCCGCGCTTCACTTTATAGAGCGGCGGCTGCGCGATGTAGATGTGCCCGTTCTCGATGAGCGATGGAATCTGCCGATAAAAAAACGTCAGCAACAGCGTGCGGATGTGCGAGCCGTCGACATCAGCGTCGGTCATGATGATGATGCGGTGGTAGCGCAGCTTGCCGATGTCGAAATCGTCTTTGCCGATTCCGCAGCCCAACGCCGTGATGAGAGTGCCTACCTCAGCGGACGCCAGCATCTTGTCGAAACGTGCGCGCTCGACGTTAAGGATCTTCCCCTTGAGCGGCAGAATCGCCTGCGTGCGCCGATCGCGGCCCTGCTTTGCGGAGCCGCCTGCGGAATCACCCTCGACAATGAAGATCTCGGATAAAGCCGGATCCTTTTCCTGGCAGTCGGCGAGTTTTCCGGGCAGACCCGCGATGTCCAGCGCGCCCTTGCGGCGGGTCATTTCGCGCGCCTTACGCGCGGCCTCGCGAGCGCGAGCGGCTTCAACGATCTTCGCTACGATCGCGCGAGCCTCTTGCGGATGCTCCAGGAGGAACTCGTGCAGCCTGTTGCCGACCACGTTCTCTACGATGCCTTTGACCTCTGACGAGACCAGTTTGTCCTTGGTCTGCGAGGAGAACTTTGGATCGGGCAGCTTCACGGAGAGAATGGCGGTCAGGCCCTCGCGAGCATCATCGCCCGTCGTCGGGACTTTCTCTTTCTTGCCCGACGTTTCCTTCTCGATGTAGTCGTTCAAGGTGCGCGTGAGTGCGCTCCGGAATCCGGCCAGGTGGGTACCACCGTCCTTCTGCGGGATGTTGTTCGTGTAGCAGAACATGCTCTCCTGGTAGGAGTCGTTCCACTGCATCGCCACTTCCACGGCGATCGGGCCTTCCTGGGTCTTGAACCAGACGACGGAATCATGGACGGCGACGCGGGCGCGGTTCAGGTACTTCACGAACGCCTGCAGGCCGCCGGCGTGCTCGAAGACATCCGACTTGTTCTCGCGCTCATCGACGAGCTCGATGCGCACACCCGAGTTCAGGAAGGACAGCTCGCGCAGGCGCTTCGCCAGGATCTCGTACTCGAATTGGATGTTCGTGAACGTCTTGGCGCTGGGCTTGAAGCGAATTACGGTGCCGCGCTCAGTCGTGTTGCCCGAGATGGCCAGCGGCGCGACGGGCTCACCGTACCGGTACTCCTGCTTGTTGATCTTGCCATCCCGGCAGATCGTCAGCTGCAGGTACTCGGAGAGCGCGTTCACGACCGAGACGCCGACGCCGTGGAGACCTCCTGAGACCTTGTAGGAGGTGTCGTCGAACTTACCGCCAGCGTGCAGGATAGTCATGATGACTTCTGCAGCGGAACGGCCCTCTTCGGGGTGGATATCAGTCGGAATGCCGCGGCCGTTGTCCGTGACGGTTACGGACTCATCGGCGTGAATAGTGACGACAATGCGGTCGCAATGTCCGGCGAGAGCCTCGTCGATGGCGTTGTCGACGACCTCGAAAACCATGTGGTGTAGACCCGACCCGTCATCGGTGTCACCGATGTACATTCCGGGTCGTTTTCGGACTGCGTCGAGTCCTTTTAAAACTTTGATTTTGCTGGAATCGTAGACGTCGTCTGATGCCATGAAAAAGCTCGATCTTAGGATAGGACATTATACCGGTTGGACCCTCCCTTGTTCCACGTGGAACACGCGATTGGGAGTGCCAAAGAGGCGAGATTCGGAGTGTAGAGACGTGAGCACGAGCTGGGATCGGAGGCGCATCACCTGCTCAATAAATCGCCTTAGATGCTCACCGTCCAATTCGGCTGCGGGGTCGTCCAGGAGGAGCGTGGGCGTGGTTTCGGTCGCCTGCTGCAGTAGATTGAGCTGAGCAAGGGTCATTGCAACGGCTACTAGCTTTTGCTGTCCGCGGGAGAGCACTTCACGGGCCGGGCGGCCGCTCATGCGGATGATCACGTCGGCGCGGTGGGGGCCGGGGTGGGTGAGGCGCTTAGATTCGTCGCGCGCCTTGGAGGCTACCAGCGCCTCGGCCAATGAGACGTCCTGGGCCCAGCCTTTGAAGTAGTGCAGCTCAGGTTCCAGGCCGCTGAGGGCCAGGACGGATTCTCGCCAGAAGGGGAGGAGGCTTTCCACGAAGCGGCGGCGGGACTCGGCGATGAGCTCGCCTACTCTGGCTAGCTCGGCGTCCCAGGCGGTGACATGGGCTGGTTGGGTTCTTAGGGCGGCGTTGCGCTGTTTCAGGATTCGGGTGTAGCGGAGCCACCAGTCTCCGAACTGATGTTCCACGTGGAACACTGCCCAGTCCATCCAACGGCGGCGGCGATGCCCGCCTTCCTCGACGAGCTTGTGGACACCAGGGTCGATGATCTGGACGGGGAATGCTTGGGTCAGCTCGGTTAGGGATCGCGCCGTCGTGCCGCTTATACGGGCGGTGGTGCCGTCGGTTCGGGAGACTTGGACGCCTAGGGCTTGGCCTGGGGTCGAGCGGCTGGTCGAGGCGAGGCCCATCTGGGCAGCAGCGTCGATGGTGGTGCCGCCTGGGGTTGAGGTGTGCGGCGGCGATTCCGGCGAGGCCGTATCGTCCACAGTTGCTCCCTCAATGCTGGGGCCTCCGCGGCCGAAAACGTCGCGAGTCGCATTCGGCGC
>JAQGOE010000096.1 GCA_028293725.1 Gammaproteobacteria bacterium
TGTACTGCCCCACCACCATGGATATTGCGACCAGCCGCACCAACGTAGATCCCGGCTACGGCGCCGGCGTGCAATTCAAGCTCCAGGCAGTGGCGATTCGGGCCGAATACGAGCGTATCAGCTCCAATACGGGCGATGCGGACCTTGCCTCGCTGGGCCTCACCTGGACCTTCTAACGGCACTCCAGCACACGCGTCATTGCTTAGTGTTCAACTTATTCCCACGCAGTAAGAGGTAGGCCTGGAATATCAAGGCATTATATGTGCACGGGTTAGTTATGGGTTGGAAGCACGACCGACAGCTGCGGGACCCATAGCGGACTTTGCCAGCCTCGACGCCGGCAGGAGTTTTCATGTTTCTACGACATTACGGGTATTCTCGTAGTGTCAAGTCGGCCTACTGTAATTGGCCCCTCGTCTCTATTTTATTCATCTTCAAGTTACCGAAAGTCTCGCGATTCGGTTTGAAGTCGGCCCAGCCAGTGAGAGTAGTCCCGTACCTTTTCGGCGATCACGTGGATCACGTTCATCTCATTTTGTAGTTCACCTTCAACAGCCATCAGGTGTGCCGCGAAGACAGGCTGACGCTGCGTTACTTGTACAGAGGGCCACACAATCACGTTGCTGAGTCCCGTCTCGTCCTCGAGGCTCATGAAGATCACGCCGGAGGCGGTTTCGGGGCGTTGTCGGTGGGTGACGATGCCGGCGATGCGTACTGTGCGGCCGCTGGGAAGGTGGCGCAGTTCTGAGGCCCGCACAACGCGGAGTCGAGTCAGCTTGGGACGCAGGAGTGCGAGGGGATGTCGCTTGAGGGTTAGGCCCAGACTGCGGTAGTCGGCGACGATTTCCTCGCCTTCGTTGGGCGGTGGAAGGGGTAGCGTGTCCTCCTTAGCTGACGCGCCGGCGAGCGCACCGGGAAGGCGCTCGATCCCGATTGCGCGCCAGTGGGCTTGCCGGCGGTGTCCGGCGAGTGCGTCCAAGGCGGCGGCCTGCGCCAATAAGGAGAGTGAGCGCTTGGGTAGTTGAGCACGATGGGCCAGGTCATCGACGCTGTTGAAAGGACCCTCTGCGTGGCGTTGCGCTTCTATGGCGAGGCCTTGCGACTCGGGTAATCCTGATACGAGCCGCAGGCCCAGGCGTACTTCGGGTTTGCCGTCCGCGGCTCGCTCCAACGTGCAATCCCAGTTGCTGGCCTGGACATCGACACCCCTAAATACAACATCATGTCGACGGGCGTCGTAGATCAGTTGTGCGGGAGCGTAGAATCCCATCGGCCAGGAGTTGAGCAGGCCTGCGACGAAGGCTGGATGATGGTGACAACGGAGCCATGAGGAGGCGTAGGCGAGGAGGGCGAAGCTGGCGCTGTGGGCTTCTGGGAAACCATAAGAGCCGAAGCCTAGGATCTGCTGGTAGATGCGTGTTGCGAATTCTGGTGTGTAACCGCGCGCGAGCATACCGGCGATCAGTTTGTCGCGGTATTGCTCAAGACCGCCGCGCCGTTGCCACGCGGCCATGGAGCGTCGCACCTGGTCGGCTTCTCCTGCGTTGAAGCCGGCTGCGACCATTGCGATCTGCATGACCTGTTCTTGAAACAGGGGAACGCCATAGGTGCGACTGAGGACGACCTCCAGCTCTTTGCTGGGGTAGGTGATCTTTTCGAGGCCTTGGCGGCGCCGCAGGTAAGGGTGAACCATCCCTCCCTGGATGGGGCCGGGCCGGATGATGGCGATCTGAACGACGAGGTCGTAATACTCCCGCGGCTTCAGCCGGGGCAGCATTGTCATTTGGGCGCGTGACTCTACTTGGAAGACTCCGACCGATTCGGCTCGGCAGAGCATGTCGTAGGTTTGCGGGTCCTCGGCCGGGATGTCCTGCATCCGGAAGGGTTTGCACTCGAACTGGCTCTTCAACTCCAGAGCGCGGCGGATGGCCGATAGCATCCCCAGGGCGAGGCAGTCCACTTTGAGCAAGCCGAGGGTCTCGAGGTCGTCTTTGTCCCATTGGATGATGGTACGGTCGGGCATGGCGGCATTCTCGACAGGAACCAGACTGGAGAGAGGATGTTGGGAGATCACAAAGCCGCCCACGTGTTGTGACAGGTGGCGCGGGAAACCGATGATCTGGCCCACGAGATCGAGCAGCTGCTGGGCAGTCCTGGATGTTGGGTCGAAACCCAGTTTGGCGAGCTGTTCGGAGACTTCGCCGCCGCCATCGAACCAGTACAGGGACTTGGCGAGCGCGTCGACGACGTCGGCGGGATAGCCCAGCGCTTTGGCGACGTCACGGACGGCCATGCGGTGACGATAGGTCACCAGAGTGGCTGCGAGTGCGGCGCGATGCCGACCGTATTTATTGTAGATGTACTGGATGACCTCTTCGCGCCGCTGATGCTCGAAATCAACATCGATGTCCGGGGCCTCGTGACGCTCCTTGGAAATGAAGCGCTCGAAGAGCATCGAGACGCGCGCGGGGTCGACCTCCGTGACGTGTAGGGCGTAGCACACGGCGGAATTGGCGGCCGATCCGCGACCCTGACAGAGAATCCCGCGGCTGCGTGCAAAATCGACAATGTCGGCTACGGTTAGGAAGAAATGCTCGTACTCGAGTTCTTTGATGAGTTGGAGTTCGCGCTCCATCTGAGTTCTGACGGCGGCGGGGATGCCGTTGGGCCAGCGCTTCGGGATGCCTTGCTCGGTCAGCGCCCTCAGATGCTCGCTGGGGGTGAGTCCCGGGGGTACCAACTCCTCGGGGTATTCGTAGTGCAGTTCCTTCAGGGAGAAGGTACAGGCGTCGGCAATTTGTATTGTCGTCGCGAGGAGTTCGGGCGGATATAGCTTTCGCAGGGTGACGAGGGGTCGTAAGTGGTGCTCGCCATTGGGTAGCCCGCGGCGGCCGATCTTATCGACGGTGGTCTTTGTGCGGATCGCGGTCATCACGTCGTGCAGCCGCCGGCGGTCGCGAATGTGATAGTAAACATCGCCCACCGCAGTGATCTCGGTGGCGAGCTCCTCTCCCAGTGCTCGCAGCTGATTGAGCCGGCGGTCGCTGTCTTGCGCTAGCGTGTGTGTGAATCCGATGTAGTGGCCGGAAAGTTTTAGCGACACAAACCAACGGGCGCGTTCGTGATCGATATGAGGGCAGGGAATCCAGAGCCCGATGGTGTCGGAAAGAGCGTCCTCGAAGTCGCCTCGTGTGAGTTTGTATTGGCCCTTGATCGTTTGGCGACGTCCTCGAGTAATGAGCTCGCAGAGCTGCGAGTAGGCGCTGTTGTTCGGCGTGAGCAGGACGACACGATCACCTTCGGGGAAGCGAAAGTGGCTGCCGATCAGCAGTTTGATGCCACTTTCCGACGCCGCCTCGTGTGCCCGCACAATTCCGGCGAGGGTGCATTCGTCGGTGATCGCGATGGCTTTGTAGCCGAGCTCTTTGGCTCGCTGGACGAGCTCGCGGGCGTGTGACGCACCGCGCTGAAAGGTGAAGTTGCTACAGCACAGGAGTTCCGCGTAGTCCACGGGCGATGCTCACGCCCATAGGCCGTGAAGGTACCATTGGTCCTTTCCTACTTCCTTATAGAGCCACCAACGCGCACCTTCAGGGCTTATGGCAAGATAATAGTCGCGATGACTGTCTTCGCCCGACCACCAGCCTGCCTCGATGCGCTCCGGTCGCCCTAGCAGCTTTGTGGGGCGGGCTATTGGAGTTGGCTCGAATAGCCAGAGGGGTCGCTCGGGGAAGGGCTCGTCGGTCCCTGTGACAGACGTGTCGTGTTGTATGCACCAGGCGTGCTCGGGGCGGTGGTCATCCCGGAGGCCCAGGCGACGGATGGCTTGCTCGCCGAGGCGTGCGCGCAGTTTATCGACTAAGGCGGTCCAACCGGCATTCTGCCGCTGCGAGTCGTCGAAGAAATCACCCTGCAGGACCTCCGGTGCAAGGAACTCCTGCGCCGTGACGATGACCTCGGTCACGGGGGATGCCCAGGAAGTGCGCTCTAACTTCTCTCGGAGGAGGGCGAATAGGCGCAAGGCTTCGCGCATGGGGGCGCTCGTATGCAAGGTGAACGAGCTTTCCGGAGAGTCTCGGTGGCGGAGCGTGATCTCCAGCCGCTGAATGGCACAATCGCGTCCCCGTAGGTAGCCTTCAAACTCTTGTAATAGGCGACGCAAGGGAAACAACAGCCCTTCGACACTCTGGATCGGGTCGGCGAAGTCGTAGCGGCGGCGATAGGTCTCGGACGGTCGATGCAGCTTTCTGGGGTCCGGGTGGTCGCCCTGAAGGCGTCGCAGGTAGGTGACGACCTCTTGGCCAAAACGACGCGCCAAGGCGGCCGTGGGAATCTCGAGAACCTCTCCGATGGTCGTGAGACCCGTGGCGCGCAGTTGATCGATGACTTTGTTGTCGAGGGCAAGTAGGGCCAGGGGGAGTGCCGCAGCGAAGGGCTCAATCTGGTCGCGTTCGGTGGCCGGCGGAATGTTGGCGGCCAGCGCAAACAGGGCGGCAGCCTCGAGGGTTGGAGCGATTCCGATCGAAGCGGAATAGTGGAGCGCGCTAACACCCAGTTCGATGCGGGAGCGGAGGGCGGGTAGTCCTTCAAAATAGCTCAGGCTCGCACCGATCTCGAGCCAGATCAGCCAACGGCCCGGCTCGGTGTGCACGGTGCTGCTGAATTGCAGCGACCAGTCCGCCAGGGCACGTAGCGCGCGGCGCTCATCGGCTTTACATCGATCCACGAGACGGAGCTCAGGCTCGCGCAGCAGCGCGTGGGGGGCCTGCATTCCGACGTGAATGCCGGCCAGCCGGGCGGCCTCGTTGGCGGCAATGATCACGCGGCGCGCTCCTGCGCGATCGGTAATGGCGAGTTTGCCGGCGTCTGGTGCTTGCAGTTCGACCGGCAGATGCAGGAAGCGGAGACAGAGCCACAACACGACGGGGGCTCACGTGAATGCCGTGGCGAGATTCAGTGAGATGCTTCGAGGGCGAGCGCCGCGGATTTTAATGAGTTCAGCGCGGGTGCCGTCGACGTCGGGGTATAGAGTTATACGTAGTGAGGCGGGGGAGGCTTGTTGAAGGTTGGCCGGCGAGCGGTACAGAAATGCGAACGCTTTGCCGGTTTCGGCTGCGAGTTGCAGTCGTCGCAATGGGCGCTCGTCGCGGGTCGAGCTCCACACCAATACCGCTCCGGCATTTCCATCGCGCAGGAGTTGTTCAGCGGACCAGAGCGCGTCTTCGTCGCGATCCGCGTCTACCCAGAGCATTGAATCGAGTTGCAGGCCAGCGCGGACTAGCGCGGGGGCGTAGGGGACATGTGGGGGTGCCACGAGGGCAACTCGTCGACCGTCGCGACATAGCGAGGCCAACGCCGGTAGGCACAGGCTCAATTCACCAACGCCTTCGCAGGCGGGCAGGATTTCGATGAGGGTCCCTAGCGGCCAGCCGCCTCCCGGTAGACAGTCATCGAGCTCTGCGAATCCTGTGGATCGGGTTTTCGGATGAGGGGATTCGTTGCCGCGCCATAGGAGCGCTGAATCCCGCAAAATCTCGGCGAGGGCGGCTGGAGTGGAGCTGGAAGAGGGCAGTGGCATGGCTGAAGCGTAGGACACCTAATTAATACTGTACAGATATACAGCCTAGGTAGATGCGGGAAGGGTTCGTAACTGGCTGACTTGGCGCAGGTTATTTTTGATCGGTTACTTTTATATACCGTGATTCGCTGGCAGGAGGTGTGAACCTTAGGAGCCTGCATAGAATTACGGGTAGGTGCTACTCAGCTCTTGTGCGACAGGATCTCCAATGGCTCGCGAAGCGTTATGGCGCCGAGATTGCCTGGGGGATGTTTGATGAGTTGTATCGGCAACGGCTCGATGACGACGACATTCAGTTTGCGCGGGGGCTCGATGTTCATCTGCTGAGGATGCAGAGCGGGGCGGCGGTGAAGAGTCAGTCATATATCGAAGCGTACCGGACGAATCAGGCGCGTCTGGGAACAGGAGTTGTTCAAACAGCGCAAGCGATTGGTGGACGCTCAGCGGAAGCTGCCAGACGTCAATGGACGGCGGGGTACGCGACGCGAACGTGAAGTTCACGTTCCTCGGCTACGCGTTCCAACCGCGCAAGGCGATTATAGATATGGCCACCGAAGATTGATTGTATGTGACAGACGTACTATTGACGCCAACCGCCAGAACCACTATTGTAGAACGATACGGTTCGTATCGAATATACGGATGTGAACTGAGCTCATGCAAGCCATACGGCTTTTGAACGTCGGCGGTCCTGAGGTCATGACGCTGCGGGAGGTGCCGACGCCGGTGCCAGCGGCGGGACAAGTGTTGATCAACATCGCGGCCGGTGGTGTCAACTTCATCGATCTTTATGTCCGCGAAGGGCGCTACGGAAACCAGCCTCCCTTTACACCCGGTCAGGAGGCAGCTGGAACCGTTGCTGCGGTTGGTGAGGGCGTCACCACGGTCAAAACAGGCGACCGCGTGGCATGGTGCAGTGTCCTGGGCACATATGCGCAGTTCGCGCTCGCGCCGGCCGATCGTGTAGTGCCAATCCCGGGCGGTGTCAGCTTCGAGCAGGCAGCCGCGGTCATGTTACAAGGTATGACCGCGCACTACCTGGCCCATACCGCGTATACGATCCGTCCAGGGGATGAGATCCTGATCCACGCAGGCGCGGGCGGAGTCGGGCTGCTTCTGACGCAGGTCGCCAAGTCATTGGGTGCGCGGGTACTAGTGACGGTATCGTCTGAAGGGAAGGGCGCACTTTGTCGTGATGCCGGTGCCGACGAGGTCATTCTTTACACCGGGGTTGATTTCGCCACGGAAGTCCAACGACTGACCGCCGGGCGCGGACTGGCTGTTGTCTACGATGCGGTGGGAAAGACGACTTTCGACAACTCGTTGCTGTCGCTCAAATCGCGCGGCACCCTGGTGCTCTATGGGTCAGCCAGCGGCCCGGTACCTCCCTTCGATCCGGAGCGGCTCGCCAAAAAAGCTCTGTATCTTACGCGGCCTCTGTTGGGCGCCTACACGGCTACCCGCTCGGAGCTTCTCACGCGCGCCGCAGATATTCTGAATGCCGTTATGAACGGCGACCTGCGAGTTAGAGTGGAACGCACCTATCCGCTGGCTGAGGCTGCTCAGGCTCATCGCGATCTGGAGAGTCGCAAGACGACCGGCAAGCTTTTGTTGGTTTCGTGACATCGTAGGGAAGCGCGGATTGCGCGAGGCGGCCAACACCCCGCCGATTCCGCTGGCCACCAGCATGCTGCTGGCGAACCCGGGCGTATCGGTGGCCATCTCACACTGCTGTACGGCGATGCTGAGCAGGTGCCGGAGAGTGATGCGCCGCTTTGGCGCGCGCAGCTGAATCGCAGTGTTTACGAAAGACGCCCGGTATTGTAAAACGAGACGTCTCGAAATGACGCAGGAGTATCACTCATTGGCCACCTTGCCTTCTACAACCACCGCACAAGGCCGAAAGCGTAGCGAAACATCGCGCAAGGCTATTCTCGATGCGACATACGAACTCCTCGAGACAGTCGGCTTCCACCAGATGTCGATCGAGGGCGTCGCCGCCCGCGCCGGCGTAGGAAAAGCGACCATCTATCGATGGTGGCGCAGCAAGGGCGTGCTCGCCGTCGAGGCTTTCATGGAGGCGGTCGCTCCTTCCATCGCGTTCCGCGATACAGGTTCGGCCCGAGCCGATATCGAGCGCCAGATGAAGATTCTCGCCGAGGCATATCGGGGCAAGACCGGCGAAATTTTTACGGAAATGATTGGCTTCAGCCAGTACGACGCGGAAATGAGAGAAGCCTTCTTCGTCGGCTATTTAAAGCCGAGACGAGCGGCAGCTAAGGCCGCGCTGCAACGGGGGATTGATCAGGGAGAGTTCCTGCCCAATCTCGATCTGGAAGCCCTAGTCGACGCGCTCTACGGGCCGCTCATATATAGAATGCTCACGGGATACTACCCGATCGACAATAACTTCATTAATCAGATAAGGCGCGTAGTGTTCGAGGGAATCATCCGCAGAGATAAGAGATAGCAAAATCCAGCGGCGGCGCGCTTGCTTCACCATGGCTGAGGAAGCGCTCGCGTTGTGCGCCCGAGGGCATACAGGATCTGCTCTTCGGAGTCTCTAAACTTCTTCATCGCTTCCCATCCCTCGCTTCACAAGGACTCCGGCGAGCACCTTACTCCAGTTCTCAACTTACGAGAATCGGTGACGTCACCCCAATGCGGTTGCGGACAGCAGTTTGCTGTTCGAAGAAGGTACTGCCGGAAATCTACCACCAAGTCGGATCTCTGAACGCTTGAGTGTGTGTGTTCAGGCGAAGACGCGCGCGCCTGCTCTTCCTCGACCTCACTTGATTGATGCCGCCAAAGGCGATACGATACGTCTCGGCTCGTAATAGGTGAAGTACAGAATTCGCATTCGGGGCCCATAGTCGGAGCAATTATGCATCAGCATTTCTGGACCCAAGGTGATCGAGACAAATCGGGGTGCGGAGGAGTTTGTTTTTCAGTATCGGGTGCGCCGGATTACGAGCCGATGAGCGTCGGCCACCGAGGGGCGCTTAGCCGGAAGGACATGTGAAAAACAGAATTGAGACAAACGTGACTACGCTGCTGTCGGATACAGACGGGCGCAGAGGCGTGGCAGATGCAGCGGATGCCAGGGAGCGCGCACTCGTGACGCGAATCGCCAACAACGACCAACTGGCCATGAGCAGGTTCGTGCTCTTGTACGGTGCGCGGCTGGGCAGGTTTCTGCGGCGCCTTACTTGGCGTCAGGAACTCCGCGACGAGATCATAAATGACACGATGTTTATCGTCTGGCAACAGGCGGGTCGCTTTCGATTCGAATCCCGCGTGTCATCCTGGGTTATTGGAATTGCGTACCGACGTGCCATGCATGCATTCCGCGCCGAGAGTCGGCGGCGTGTCGCCGGCGCCCAGGCGGCTGGGGACGAGGAGTCGCAGTCAGATGACACGCAAGAGCAATTCGAGAGGACCGAGTGGCTTGGAAAGGCGCTTTTGAGGCTGCCGTTCGAGCAGAGGACCGCGCTTGAGCTGATGTATCACGCCGGTTACTCCTGTGAGGAAGTTGGCGAGATAATGGGATGCCCCCCGAGCACGGTTAAAACCCGCATGTTTCACGCACGGCGGAAGCTGCGGCTCGCTCTGCCGGTGGCGGCTGGATTGGACAACCGCAAGCGTCGGGTCTCGGCAGCGTAGCAGCCCATCGACTGTGACGAGATGAAGCCGGCTGTGTGATTCGGACTTCCGTAAGTGTCTGCTCACCGGAGGGGCGGCCTCGGGCTGGCGCTGGCTCTGCGTGCCGTGCAAGACGGAGTGAAGGTAGCGCTTGCCGATGTTGTTGAGTGTCTGCATGCCGTTGCTGTCGAGAAATTGAATGTAACGGGTCGTCAACGCGGCGGTATTGCAGAGTCGCCATGTTTCAAGGTGCGCACCCTTTGCGCATCGATTCGGGTGAGCGCGGCTCAATGCGACAAGCGTTGTGAACGAGCCGGACGAGGATGCGTCGGCGACGCGGCCGGAAATATTTCCGCCTCTCTGCCGGTCTTGCGGCTGCAGGCAGCCGGTTTGCATGTGACTGCGGTGCAGAATCCGCTCACCTCGATCGAAGACTCGGTTGCCGAAACGCGCCGTGTGCTTGCGTTGCAGGACGGACCCACGGTGCTCGTCGCCCATTCGTGGAGCGGCACGGTCATCAGTGAGATCGGAACTGACCCAAAAGTTTCAGCGCTGGTCTATGTCGCGGCTCGAGCACCCGACGCGAATGAGGATTTCGTGGCCCTATCGGGCAAGTTTCCCACCATGCCGGTGAGGGCAGGCGTGCAAAACCACGACGGGTTCACCACGATCTCCGAGGAGGCCTTCATCAAGTACTTCGCGAATGGCGTCCAGCATGAAAAGGCGGAAGTGCTGTATGCCGTGCAGCAACCGACCGCCGCGTTGTTTGGAGGACACACCACAGTCGCGGCGTGGCGGACAAAACCGAGCTGGTATGCGGTGTCGAAGCTGGATGAGACAATTTCGCCTGACCTCGAGCGTTTTTTGGCAAAGCGCATGAAGGCCCATACCATTGAGGTGAACGCGGGACATCTCTCGCTGGTCTCCCACCCCAGAGAAATCGCTGACCTGATCCTGGAGGCCGCAGGTCGCGGGAAGCAGGCGCGCTGAGAGAGCGGTCACTCAACCGCGCGTATAGGATTAGCCCGATCCCTGCACCAGAAGACCACAGAATCGTCTCTGTCCTATCCAGGATTGTGCTCGGACAGGCACAGGTCCACGGAGTCTCATAGGAGCCCACACGATGATTAGCCGCACCGTCGTTGTTGCGATTACAGCCTTCATTTTCTGTGCCCTCGCCGGAACCGCGCTCGCAGGGGACCCGGTTGGTGACTGGGGCGGATTCCTTATCGAGCGATTCCACATGATCATCCACATCGAGAAGCTCGCTACGGGTCAATACTCAGCCTCTATGAGGAATGTCGAGATGGGCCGCGCCTACCTTCCTGCCGACAAGGCGGTGGTCACGGCAAATCATCTGCAGTTATCGTTTGCCGCGGCAGATGGCGCCTACGAGGCGCAATGGGACCCGGCGAAGCGAGCGTGGGCCGGTCAATGGCTGCGGCAGGGGCAACCGTTTCCACTGAACCTGTCTCGGGTAGATCCGGCGGCCTGGCGCGTCTTTGAGGTCAAACGACCCCAGGAGGATGCAATCGAGCAGGGTCCGCGACCGTATCGCGAAATCGCCGTGCAGTTTCAGAATCGGTCCGCAGGTATCACGCTAGCTGGCACGCTTACCGTCCCGCAAGGGCGGTACCCCTTCGTCGCCGTGGTGCTCATTGCAGGTTCCGGCCCGATGAACCGGGACGAGGAAGGTGGCGGGCATCGCGTCTTCGAGGTGCTCGCCGATGCTCTCAGCCGTCGCAACATTGCCGTCCTTCGGTACGACAAACGCGGGGTTGGCAAGTCCACCGGAGACTTTGCCAAAGCGACCATTAACGATTTGGTATCCGACACCTCTGCTGCGCTCGCCTACCTCCAGACGCGCCCAGAAGTCGACAAACACCACGTTGGCCTGATCGGCCACTCCGAAGGAGGTACCATTGCCCCGATGGTTGCCGTGAATGAGCCGTCCGTCTCGTTTCTCGTGTTGATGGCCGGATCCGCGATCTCGAACGAAAAGCGAACCGTTTCCCAACAGTATCTTCAGGCACTCGATGGAGGCGCATCCGAAGCCCAGGCACAGCAGATCCGCGCCCTCACACAACATCTTTTCGATGCAGTTCGCGCGAGCTCGGACGATTCCGATGCTGTACAGCGAATCCATGCACTCCTCGAAAAAGCGGAAACCGACCGCGCGATCACAACTGCTCAGGCTAAATCCACGGCCGCCGTTTTCACTCCAGCCTTGCTGCGGGAAATGCTTGCAGAGGACCCCGCGGCCTCACTGCGCCAGATCAAGGTTCCCGTTCTGGCACTCGTGGGGTCAATAGATCACACCGTCGCCGCGACGATCTATGTGCCGGCGGCTCATGAGGCGCTGAGCAGCAATCCGCATGCGACTGTTAAAGAGTTGCCTGGGCTCAATCACATGTTCCAGACCGCCACGATCGGCTCGGGCGCAGAGATGGCTACCATTCAGGAGACGATATCGCCAGTCGCACTCCAGGTGATCGGCGACTGGGTACAGGAACAGACCAGATAGCGCACTTCAACCATAGGGCGGTCTGACGTAACCGGTGACTCGTCGGCGTCCTTCAGTATCGCGCGAGAATGCGGACAATGATCTCCAGGTTCATATGCCACTGCGACGGGTGCCTGACATGGGGAACTCGATTTACAGGGTGGACCGTCAGTCCCGTGATGAGGGTCGACCACAGTTGTAGGGCTTCACGGATTCGCCAGGTCGCGCGACCCAGGACCGTTTCAACTCCACGGGTTCGGTCAGGTATTTTGGGTCGGTGATCACGACCGAATATAGTAGGCGGGCGCCATCTGCGGAGGGTACGAATCGCTCTACGATCGACGCCTGCGGGCTGAGTGGAGTGCCTTGCGGATCCAGGTGAGGCCACGTGATGCCGTTTGTAGTGACGACAAGGGTCGTCTCTTCCCAATGCCCTTTCGAGCGCCCGAGTAGACCCGGGGCCAGGGAGTCCAGCTTGATGTTGTCCGCCATGTAGATGGTCCGGACGGTGTCGTATTCCTCCATACGCAATAGGATACCCTCCTTCTCCTTCGCGAACTCCATCGGGTAGGGCTGCTCCATGATGGTGGGCATGCCTTTCGGCTCACATCCGTGTGCGACGGTGTCATGGACCGGATCCCACTTGGCCACGATTTTCTGCGCGACCGCTGTGAGCGGGTAGTGTTCCAGCCAGAGTTCTCCAGGATCGTCGAGCTTCGTGCTCCACACCCGGAAAATACCGGCCCTCGCTGTGTCTGCGGTACCGGGATCGAGCCATGTCGTTGTCGATCCAACGACCGTTCCAGTCCAGCGGCGCTGGATCAAGGGACCGAGTACGAGTTCGGTGCCATCGGCGCACAGCAAGTTGGTGGCGAAGATCCGGTTCGGGGCGCGTACCGACGGCTGGCCGGCGACGCGAACCTTATCGCCGATGTGAAGCTTTTCCGGTGTGGCGTTTGTTCGGCGTAGGACGCTGAGGGAGTTCGCTTCGATGTCCCAGGTCACCTGTTGTCCGCCGGGATCTGCGCCGGTGCGTACGGTGAGGTTTACATGGGGGTTTTGCCAGGTAAAAGCGACGAGAGTGCCTTCGATCTCGACTGTTTGCGAGTAGTTGTATTCGGAGCCTGAGTGGTGGGCGGCAGCGAGTTGGGGCGACGATAGAGCCGCCAGAAGTGTTAGCACAGCGATTCGTATGACCGCGGCCATGGTCAGCCGGGCCGAAGGTCGGTCAGAGCGAAATTCATGGAGGCTGTTTTCCGACGGCTGTGGGAGTACGTTGCGGGTGGACACTTTGGGGCGGTGGCTTCCGTGTCGAGGGCTGAAGCTGCAATTAACGCGGGGGAGTACGGGTTCGGGTCATTCAGCGCAAGGTCTGACTGACGGAGAGATGTTTCTCAACCTGGTTAGATAATGAGGTACCCCCCGATCGCCATATACAACTCGGCCGCTGGCTCGAGCCCCAGCTTGATCTGACGCGCCTCGAGAAAGGCGAGGGTTTCAAGGAACGAAAACGGTGCCAGGCGGATTTGACGTGTGATCCGGTTGTGGAGTCCCCCCTTGGCATGGATCAGGTTGTCGATCATCCAGGAGGCGGCGGAGCCGCACACCACGAGGATCACCTCAGGTGACTTACTGAGCTCGGCATTCCAGATGTGATCCAGGGCTTGGATCAATTTTGAGCGGGGGGGGGGCGGCCATCCACGGCAGTTCGTCCAGGAAGATGACCGCCCGCGCGACTTTCCGTGCTTGAATCGTGGCCTGCAGCACGGCCGCCAAGGTCTTGAAGGCGATGTGCCAGGAGTCGAGCGTCGGTACTGTGTGGTCAGCGGGACCTGCAGGGATTGATGCGTGCGGCGCGCCTGGCTGCGGCGGCTCACTGAGGCATGAATTCTGCTGCGTATCTCAATCAATCACCAGTGGGGCACTTCGTGGACAAACAAACTCAAGCAGACCCGGGCATGCGCAAGCTCGCAGATCTCATCGCTGCCGCGAGCATTGCCATGCTGACGACGGAGGAGGCGGATGGCTCGATGCGCAGTCGACCGCTGGCCACGTTGCAGCTCGACTCGGAGGGGCGCCTGTGGTTTTTCACGGGCCTGTCCTCGAGTAAGGTCGCGGAGATCGACCAGCACCGCAAGGTGAACCTGAGCTACGTCAATTTAGACAAGCAAGACTATGTGTCGGTGTCAGGACGTGCGCGGTTGTTGCGCGACCCGGATAAAATGAGACAGTTGTGGACACGCTGGGTGGAGCCTTGGTTTCCGAACGGTGTCGACGATCCGGATCTGGCACTGTTAGAAGTTACGATTGACGAGGCGGAGTATTGGGATGCACCGGCGAGCCGGATGCAGCGGTTCTTCGGGTTATCGAAGGCGCTGGCCAGCGGGGACACCACGGGGTTGGGCGAGCATGGGAAGGTGAGACCGCGTTCGAATACGTGACGCGACCGGCCGCAATGCGGAGCGCTGTTTCCTCTTGGGCAAGACGCACGCTTCCGTCGCTCCGAGCGGAAACGGTGGACGAGCAATTTTGATGTACTAGCCCCGCGCCGTCGTCCATGTCGGGCGGACGTGCAGTGCGGCGGGTCGCGGAGTCTACGCCGCGAAATCGAGGAATGGAAGAGGATTGCGGAAACTAACTCAATCGGTCTGCACTGGCGAGAACCGATCCGGTCGCGATAGCCCCCGAGGGGGGAAGCGATTGATCCGCCAAAAAATTTCTCGGTGAGAAGCGCAATTAAGGCGAGAAATTTCTTATCCCCAGATCCTGTCGAAAAGCCTGTGGATAACACCCCCTTTCTTAGCTCGATCAATCGCTTTGCGCGCTGGTTATTTTTTGTTCAAAGTTATCCCAGCTTTTTTTCGAGTGCCGGCCTGCGTGCGGGTTACTGGCCTTCAGCCACGCCGCTCGAACCACCGCGTGGGCGTTTTGAAGCTCCAACACCTGCTCGATGAGATCCGATTTACTCAGTCGGGCCAATCTCGCTTTGCATCCCCCGATCGTCTGTGCAGCTTCATCGGTAGAGTGAACGGATTGCGCTTGACGAGGGTAGTTCATCTGAGGATGCGTTTAAGGACCCGTTTATTGCATGGCGCTCATTCAGCGGCGCGCGGGGACTGCTTGGCACCTCAGCGAGGGTGTCCCATGGCGCCTTCGAATCTACGCAAATGTGCTTGCTGACCTGAGCAACGACGTCACCATCTAATAGTCCGGCGGGAACCCAGTATGAGTCGGGCCGCCTTGGTGACATTTGGAAGGGGGCTTCCACAACCGCGGCAAGGCTGAAATGTTAGGTTAAGCCTCGGCGATCGCTGCAATGGAAACTTTTAGGCCAGGGATGCGCGCAGGTAACTTGGCGCCTTGGCGAGCGGGCGGATCAGAGGGAAACCATTTGAGCCACTCTTCATTCATGCCGGCAAAGTCGTCCTCGTCCGCGAGGACGATCGTGACGCTGACGATCTTATCCAATGAGCTGCCAGCTTCCTCAAGGATGGCTTGTATATTGGTCAGGCACTGCGCAGTTTGTTCTTGCACGGTCGCACCCTTTATCGCGCCGGTGGTTGGATCAGTCGGGGCCGTTCCCGAGACGAACACGAGGCCGGCGGCTTTGACCGCTTGGCTGTAGGCCGGTGGCGGCCTGGCCGCTTTTGGCGAGAAAATAATTTGACGGGCCATTTCGCTTCCTTCTGGTGAGTATTCAGGGGGAGAGGAGGGTTTATCACGTCGCGGAGCCCAATCACAGTGGCTTACCGCCCCCTGATCGATTGCCCCTAACTTGTCGTAGCGGGAGTAGGGCACCGATTGCCCCGCCATACGAATCTCGATCCGACCCTCCGGGTATTGAAAGATCTCCACGTACTTGCCGATCAACCGGCGGTTGTCCGCCGTGTCGGCCAACAGGTAGAGCGGGCGCTCGTAGTGCAGCGTCAGACACCTTGCGCAGCTCGCGCCAGCAGAAGATCAGTCCCAGATCCTCATCGGCCCGTAACGCACGATGCGCGTCATGTCGCTCCCGCGGCACCTTCGCGAAGCGCCGGTTGTAGGCCTCCATAAAGCGCGGCATGAACGCGTTGGCGGCTGTCAGAGTGGAGATGCCCTCCAGACGCAACTCCTTCACCAGGCGGTCCTGCAGTGTCAGGTGGGCCCGCTCCACACGCCCCTTGGCCGCCGGTGAGTTGGCACAGATCCCATCGACGTTGAGCTCGTACAACGCGCGCGCAAACTGCGTAAATCCAGGCCCTTTGACCGCGTGCGGTTGATTGACCCGGAAGATACTCGCCTTGTCACTGTAGAGCGCTAAGGGCTTGCCATGACGCCCCAGGTACTCGCGCGTGGCTTCGAAATACGCAAACGTCGACTCAGACCCGGTGAAGCGCACCGTCATCAGGCGGCTCGTCGCATCGTCCACGTACACCAGCACCGTGCACATCGGCGCCCGTTCTTCAAACCAGCGATGCTTACAACCGTTCGCGTAGGATCTGTAGCACCTGGCTCTCGAGCGCGCCGTTGATCCGGTGGTTGCTCGGTCGGTTCCGGCGCCGGGATAACAAGCCCACCGGTCCTTCACGGCGATAGTCGTTAGCAAGCCGCTGGATCTGTTGCGCGCTTTTCTGGAGCCGCTCAGCCGCAACGCCAGGCCGCAACTCGCCAGCCACCACGGCTTGAATGCACTTCAATCGGTCCAACTCGCGCATGGTCATCGTTATCTGAAAACCCGCCCGCATGACCGATCTCCCAAGCCCCGGAAACAGGGCCGAAAGACCATCGATAGACCTCCGGACCGGACATTTCTACTTAGCCAGAACCGGACATCTCTACTTGGCTGCCATAATCGAGTTGCGCATAATGTATATTATGTCGCATTGGCGGCGCAGGTCCTGGTGGGCCTGGGCGACCTGGTTGCCGATCTGTGGGGACGCTTCTTTGATGTCACCCGACTAGAATCTTGCCGCCGACCCGATTCGCACAGTCACGCATTCTTGGGCCTCCAAGCCTCAGCGGCGGCCTGGGTGTCCGCGCGTTGCTGTTCACTCAGTTGTTTTGCCACCGAGTCGCGATGCTTGATTGCAGTCTGACTGCCTTGCTCGGCTGACAGCAGCAACCAGAAATAGGCCAGCCTCAGGTCCTTTGGCAACCCTACTCCCGTCAAGTAACTGGCGGCCAGGTTGAGTTGCGACATGGCATGCCCTTGGTCAGCCGCCTTGCGATGCCATTCGGCGGCTTGCTTGTGATCCGCCGGCACTCCAATGCCACTACCGTAGCAAGAGCCCACGTTGAATTGCGCCTGGGCGATTCCTTGCATAGCGGCCATGAGCCACCACTCGAACGCCTTTTGGTTGTCCTTCTTCACACCCTCGCCGTACTTGTACAGGATGCCAAGTTGGAGTTGCGCGTTGGCGTGGCCACGCGATGCGGCTCTGCTATAACGCGTGAACGCGATCGCCTGCGCCTGCGCGGCGGCTTTCCCATACCATTCGCCTGCCTGCTCGCGGTTTTGTGCTACCCCACGGCCCACCTCGTACGAGTGCCCGAGGACGGATTGAGCCCCGGCATCCCCTTGTAATGCCGCTTTCCGGTACCAGTCGGCCGCCTGCCGGTAGTCCTGCACCACCCCGCGGCCAGTCTCGTGCATGATCCCTAAAGCCAACTGCGCTTTGGCGTGCCCCTGCAAGGCGGCACTGCGATACCATTCAGCCGCCTTCGTATCATCTCGTTCCACTCCGTCACCGCCGGCGTACAACACGCCGAGGTTGAATTGCGCGTCGGCTTGCCCCTGCATGGCGCCCTCGCGGTACTGCTGAATAGGCGGCCTGTAGTCTGGTTTGCTCGCGCCGTTCGCGTGTCTCGGGCCACTTCCGTCTTTATCGTCGACCTCAGTCTGATCGACGTCCTTTTCTTGCCGCCACAATGCGAGCAGCTCACGCGGCCACCAGCGGCTTGGCAACAACATCACCGCGCCAAAGCATTTTTCGCTCATCAGAATCGGAAAATAGGACTGTTGCAGAAACCCTTGCGGCAAGTGCCGCCGATGGATGTAGAGGCTGGAAATCCGCAAGCCCCGGTCGGAAATTTGCGCGGGAGCGCCGAGGCCGAAAACGCGCGTGGTTTCAGCTTCCAGGTGACTTGCAATCTCCCACAGCGGCCGCTCGGCAGGATCGCTCTTGGTCAAAGTCGGCAACCGCGCCCTGAGCGCAGCCAGTTGCCTGGCAACCGGCGCCAGGTCCAGCGGGCCCAATGCTCCTTTTGGATCAAACACAACTTCGGCCGGGCAGTCTCCCTCGCCAGACTTGAATAGATTGTGATTCGCCTGGATGATGTGCGCCCACACCAGTTTCCCTTCCTGCAAGAGCGTTGGGTAGGCGTTGAACGCGCGCACCAACGCATCGTTGCTCAGCCACGAAGGCGCGGGTATCTGTAAATCGGCCCATTCGCCAACTGACAAATGGGCAACGCGGGTACGAATGTCAATATCGAGCCGCAGTGCCTGCTGACTCGAGTCTATGCGCGCCAACGCCTGCAAGGCGGCCTTTGCGTCGGCAAAACCGTTGTCCGCCGACTTGCGCAACCAGGTGGTGGCCTGCTCACGACTCGGGGCGACGCCCTCACCGTTTTTGTACATCGTGCCCAGGTTGTACTGGGCGACCCGATTCCCGCGCGCTGCCGCCCTGCTGTACCATTCCAACGCCTGTTGATGGCTTTGCGGCACACCGCGACCGCTCCTGTACAGGTTGGCAAGATTGACTTGCGCGCCGGTATGGCCCTGCTCGGCGCTCTTGAGATACCACAGCGCCGCCTGCTCATAGTCCTGCGCGAGACCGCGGCCGTGCTCGAATTTCCATGCCAGCGTATACCGCGCGGATTCATCCCCGCTCGAGGCTGCCTTGGCCAACCATCTGGCGGCCTCGACAGGGTCTTGCGGGTAGTTGAACTCGTTTTCGTAGAGCCGCACGAGTCGTAGCTGGGCGCCAATGTGCCCCTGGAGACCGGCTTGAATAAACCACTTGCGTGCCTGGTCCCGGTCGGGCAACACGCCGTTTCCGTTCAGCAGCCTTTCCGCGAATTCATATTGAGCGTCGCGGTGTCCGTGCTCGGCTGCTTGGTGGAACCATATCGCCGCCGTGAAATGATTGCGCGACACGGCTATGCGGGCGGCATACATCATCCCGAGCTCGTACTGTGCCGCTGCATCGCCTTGCTCTGCCGCGCGCTCGAGCGTTGGCCGATCGAGCGTTGGTCGAAACGGCTCCGGTCGAGCGAGGAATCTTAGGCTCTTCACTGGGACCATCCAGTGTCTGCCGCCGAGAGTCTCGAGCAGCGCGTCGCCTGGCTCAGGTACGCCTTGCGCATTGTTTTTCGTACACAACCCGGTGACTATCGCGCGCAGCCCGTCTTCCAGCTCCACCTGGTCGCCGACGCAAATCTTCGCGCCGTCGGCGTAAAAAAAGCACGGCTCCTTGTTGAAAGCCCGTAAGGCCAGCGCGTGACGCGATGGCCGCGGAGCTGGCCGGTCCTGCGCCGGCCACTCGAACGTCAACAAAACCCCACCCGGGACCGGCAATGGGCCCCCAAGCTCGATGGCGGCCTCCAGGCGCGCCCAGGCGGATTCCGGCTGCCACCATTTGCCGGTCGCGCCGCCCAGCCGCTGCGCGTATTCGCCGCATAGACGGGCTTCCTCGACATTGGAGCGGAGCGCTTCTACATCCAACGTCCAATCACTCGGCATGACCGATTCGATCAGCCGTGGCCGCTCCACCTCCCTATCCGCTTCGGCAATTTTCTGGTCGTGCCAGGTCAGCATTTCCTCCAATTGCTCCGCCTGTTCGTGGCGCCACATGGATCCGCTGATGGCTTCCCTGCCCTGGCCGTCAGCTTCCAACATAACGGTTCCGTAGGCATACCCGCCGATGCCGCCATGCACTTCGCGCAACATACCCGGCGCCTGCAGCGCATCGCACAGTGCAACAAAACGGCTGGGTCCGCCCCCCGGAAGGCGTTCGCACAACACAGCCCAGGGCAGGGTCAAAAGTAAGCTCCAGCCGGGCGCGCCAGGCAAAACGGCTACTGACCAATAGTTGTTTTTCGAGGGCGATTGATTGAGCGCTGGCAATGCCACCGGAGCGATGCGGCGCATGCCGGCGCGCTCGCATAGCGCAACGAGGCTGGCGACGATACGTTGCGTATCGCTGCAACCGACGTACGCGGAAATCTCGTGGTGGTATTCGGACATGGGGTACCCAAGGCCTCGCGGGGCTTCAGTTGCGGCCGTTCAATGCAACCTGCCGCAGGAAATCCTGGGCCTCGATCTTCCTAACGCCCGACGAGCCGGCCGATCAACACGAACAGAATCACTAGCAACGCGACCTTCCATATCGAGGCGCGAAGGTACCAGGGCGGCGCACGCGTCAGCTCATCTTTCGTGGCGGCAGCATTCAGACGCCTGAAGGCCCCGACATAAGCGGCATGCTGGAATTGAATCTCCACGACGTCCATATCCGGGTCGAATCGCTTCGGCCAGACACTGGAAACCAGGTGCGCCCAGATGATAGCGGCAAGTCCGCAGATCCCTGCCACCGGAAAGAGCAGGATGATCCCAAGGTCCCTGACCCGGGCCAGGTGGAACAGGAGTCCCAGGGCAGTCAGCGCTCCCAGGTAGATCAACGGGCGCAGAAACCGGCCGATGGGTCCATTATCCAGGACCAAACCCGCCCGGCGAATCTCGCGGCTGTGCTTGGAGCATGCGGGGAAGGATAGATGGAGCACGTCGCTCTTCATCGTGAGGCCGCCCAGTAGATTGGGTCGAATCGACTTCACGCGGCCCAGGCGCCTCTGCGTCTCCACGAGAGTTGCCTTGGTGCCGCAAGTTGGACAGCACTTAGGCCATACCAGCGCGGTTGTCCCGGGGCCGATCGCTACTCGCACCAACTCGGACATAGAGGGTCCCTTCCTGTTGAGCCGGGCGTCTCTTCCGGTTGAAGCACCGAGCCACGGCTGTCCATCACGCAACAGCAGACACTACGCGGGACGGTATGTTGTAGGAGTGATCGGTTTCACGAACCTGACCCTAGGATTTCTCCCCTCCGCCCCGCCCCAAAGCTACTAGATCGCCGCTCTCCAACACCCGCCTGGGGCCGTCGTTGCGCGCGGCGAGTATCATTGCGCGGCCGAGTTCCTCGGTCGTGATGACGCCGTTAGGCCAGAGCCATTGGAGGATCGGCCACAGAGGCGACAGCACGGTAAGCAACAGGCCGGCGCCACGCGCTTTCGAGTGCTCGACATGCATCGGACGCAGCGCGCCGAGACGGATCATGATCGCCGCGGGCAAAAGCGCGAGGAGATCGTTCTCCGTGCGGCCCTTCACCTGAGCCCACATCGACTTGCCGCCGGTACCCATGCCGGAGACATAGAGAAATCGGATCGCGGGATTCTCACGCGCCAATGTGCGGGCCCAACCCATCGTGAGGTCGTACGTGAGGTGAGTATAGTCGGCCTCACTCATTCCTACGGAGGACACGCCGAGGCAGAAGAAGCATGAGTCGTAGCCGCTCAATTCCCCTGCACTGACATTGAAATCGAACATGTCCGGGCGGACGAGATCACGCAACTTGGGATGCGAAACGCCAGAAGGCTTGCGGCCGATTGAGAGGACCGACTCAACGTCGGGATCGAGGAGGCAGTGGCGAAGGACGCCCTGCCCCACCATCCCCGTCGCGCCGAAAAGAATGACTTTCATTGTCCGCTCGATATTCCCTTGACCAGAATGGTCTTGTTCACCTGTCGGACGGGCACGGGATAAGCGCCCCAACTACCCACGCCAATTATTGTAACAAACGGTAGCTTGACCGGCCCGATCTCGGGCATGCTCCTAAGCGGGAGGTTCCTGACGGAACGACCATAAGATAAGAAGGACGGGATCTTGCGCACGAATCGAGCTGGGCGCCTCATCGCGGGCACGCTCACGTTTTTCTTCGCCCTCCTGTTGGCCGCATGTGGAGGCGGCGGCGGTGGAAGCACATCGAGTACGCCTCCGACCGCCAGCGCTGGCGCGGGACAGACCGTCTTCAAGAAGGCAACGGTCACCCTGGATGGCAGTGCCAGCAGTGACGCCGCTGGCGATTCGCTGACTTACTCCTGGAGCCAGACTTCAGGACCGGCGGTGACGCTCAGCAGCCCCTCGAGCGTGAAGCCGACGTTCACCGCGCCGTCGACGACGAGCACCTTGGTCTTCTCGCTCGTAGTGAGCGAAGGACACGGGAATTCTTCTGCCCCTGCCTCCGTCACGATCTCCGTTCAGGACCAGGCGCCGACCGCCATGGCGGGCAGCAACACCTCGGTCGCGCCGTTAACGACCTACACGCTCGATGGGACCGGCAGCTCGGATCCGGACGGCGATACGATTACCTATGCCTGGACGCAAACCGCAGGCACGCCCGTGACACTCAACACCTCGGTAACGGGCAAGGCGACGTTCACCGTGCCTGTCCAGCCTGGGGTCCTCCAATTCTCGCTCGTCGTCACCGACGGTGAGCTGAGCTCGCAGCCTTCAACGGTCATGATCACAGTGACCACGGACCCGGTGCCTGTAGCGATCGCGGGCGCGGATCAGACTGCGCCGAAGCGCTCGCTCGCCGTGCTACAAGGCTCGGGGACCGACTCCGACCAACAGACCCTCACGTATCTGTGGCAGCAGGTCGCGGGAACGCCCGTCACGATTCAGAACGCCACCAGCGCGACGGCCACCTTTATCGCGCCCGCGACGACCGGAGATTTGAAGTTCTCGCTCACGGTCAATGACGGCATCAACAATTCGCAGCCCAGCACCCTCACGGTCCATGTCATCGACCTGGCGCCGGTGGTCTATTCAGTGGCGCTCTCTCCGGGCAGTCCACGCAAGAATGATCCCATTTCGGCCACGGTGAGTGCCGCGGACCCGGACGGCGATTCCATCACGCTGAGTTATGTTTGGAGTCGCAACGGCACGGTAGTGGCTGGCGCGACCGGCGCGGCGTATCCCCTCGGCAACCAGGCCAAGAACGACACCATATCGGTTGTCGTGACGGCATCGGATGGCACTCTCACCGCGACAGGCGGCTCCAGCGTAGTGATTGCCGATACACCCGCGACGCTGTCTTCGAATGCGCCCACGAGCGCCGTATTCGGCGCAGCCGGCTCCTTCCAGGTTACCGCCACCGACGTCGATGGCGATCCGACCGGTGCCATCGAGTTGGCCTATGGGCCGGCAGGAATGACGGTGAGCGGTTCCGGGCAGGTGAGCTGGACGCCGTCGGGCCCCCTCTTCGATCGAACGGTTAACATGAACTGGGGCGTGCGCCTCCACGACACTCCGACAGTCACGTTGTCCGGTACGATTACCGTGACCGACCCGAATCGCAACTATCCGCTCCTGCGCACCGATGCCGGTCTTGCGACCAGCAGCAGCAGCCTGGATGTCGAGGATTTCGCCGGCGATGGCCATCAGGAGATGCTCATCGCCTCGCAGCAGTCGGTGTTCCTGCTGCAGAAAAACGGCACCGACTACGATCAGATCTGGGCGTATCCGTTCGACACGGCCTCCGGCGCTTGGATCGCGGCCGTCGCCTCGGGTGATGTCAATGGCGACGGGTACCGGGAGATCTTCTTCAGTGCCGGTCCTGTCGTCGTCGAGCTGGATGGTGTGACACGGCGAGAGATCGCGCGTTACGGCACCACCGCAACCGGGACGTCGGGGTCGAACCCGAATCCCTCGTGCACGTCGCTAAAGGTGGCTGACATCGACAACGATGGGCGCCTGGAGTTGGTGTGCTTAGGTATAGATTTCAACGCCAACTACCCCGCTGCCACGGGTCGCGTCTACGTCTTCGATGCCCAGACACTGCAGCTCAAATGGATGACGGACGATCTGGTGCTGGGTGGCTCGATGGCCGTGGGGAATGTCGACTCCGATCCCGCGCTGGAGATCGTGACATCCGGCGGTTACGTGTTCGACGGCGCGACCGGCGCCAATCAATGGGCGTACGCGCCCGGCTTCGGCGCACAGGTCGACATCGGTGACGTGATCGGCGATGGCGTAGGTAAGATTGTGGGTACCGGCGCCTTCGCGGGAGTGACGGCCTACGATGCGGTCCAGAAGTCGGTGCTTTGGACCATCCCGGCCGGAATCAGTGGCTTCTCGGCCATCAAAGTTGCCGAGCTCGATGGCACCGCGCCCGCCGAAGTCATTGCCGCCGACGGTCAGTGGGGCAACGTCACCGTGTTTCGCTACACCGCCGGCGCGCCCCAGGTGCTGACTTCAATCAACTCGATCGGCGATGGAGTGACCGCCATCGCGACCGGGGATGTAAACGGTGACGGCCTGCAGGAGATTGTCTGGACGCCCACGTTCAGCCTGACCAACGGCTCACCGACCGTGGCGATCTCATCTTGGACGCCCACGGCGACCCTGTTATGGACGGGGCCCCTGCCGTTGGAGCTCGATGGGCCTTTCGTGTGTGCGAAGCAGGCACAGGTGGCCGCTGGCCAGAGCTTGTTGATGTTCATGACGCCGCAAACCGAGGAGGGCTATTCCGGAATGCGGGTCGTCGGGCTCAATCCCACCACCGGCTTCTTTACCGTCTCCCAGCAGGTAGACACGAACTGGGCGCAGGTCCGGGCCTGCGACGTTGCGGATGTTCACGGCAACGGAGTCGACTCCGTGCTGCTCGGGACAGCGGCACTCTACAACCCCTACTTCACGGCGTTCGATTTCCTGAGCAGCACCAAGCAGTGGTCGAGCCCGCAATTGAGCGGCTCACCCGCGGCGGTGACGCATGCGGATGTCAATGGCGACGGCGTACCCGACCTCATCGGGATCACGACCGACGGGCACCTCTACGCCTGGGACGTTCGCGGTCAGACCCTCATCTGGAGTTTGTCGGGCATAGGGACCGGTGTGGATGTAGCGGTAGGCGATGTCTACGGCGACGGCAAACAGGAGATCATCGCGCTCACGAGCACCCAGGTGCTGGTGTTCACGCAAAGCTCAGCGGGCCTGACACAGAAGGCCAGCTACGCGGTCGCGGGGTCGGATCTGCTGGTCGCGGATACCAATGGCGATGGCAAGGCGGAAATCTATGTGCTGGCCAACGCCAGCTTTGGTTCCAGTAACGCCTCCGTGTACCAGCTCGACGGCTCGCTCACGCTGCTCAACAGCTATCCGATCGCACCCGCGGGCAGCGCGTATGCCAGCAGTCTTTACCTGGAGGAGTCGGCTTTCCCTCGCAAGAATATTGTGTTGGCCCTGGGTGCCGAGTCAATCGAGTACACGGTCTCCCCGGTGCTCGAAGTGCTCGATCCGTCGAGCGGGGCGCAAGTTTGGCAGTCGCCCCCGTTGCGCGGCTACATACCGCCCAACAGCCTGAACTACTACGACCTCACGGGCAGTGGACAGATGCAGATGGTCTTCGGAACCAGCGTCGGGATGTATGTGACACAATGATGAGCTCGCGAACGACACTGCGTCGCTTCTGTGCGGTCTGCCTGGCGATTCTGTGCATGGCAGCCAGCGGCAGCGCGCCGACCTACACGTTGATCGTTGGCTCCCCGGTCCAGCTGGGACCTCTTCAGGGAGTTCCCGCGAACCTCTCTTATTCGCCGGTGAGTGGCCTCATCGCCGATCTCAATGGCGATGGCGCGCCGGACATCGTGATCGGCTTGAATGGTGCCCCACCGGCTGTTTACTTGAACAACGGCACGTCCTATCCCTTCGAAAACGTGCCGGGGGTGTTTGTGGCCCCGCCTCCGGGCCCAACAACGGCAGGTATCAGTTGGGGCGCCGCTGTGTTGGCGGACGTGAACGCGGACGACCACCCCGATCTGGCGATTGCCGGCTTCAACGCGCCGGACATGGTCTATCTCAATAACGGCACATCGAACCCCTTCAACGGCGTGACTGGCGTTGCCATCGGTACCCAGGACGTCGGTGGTGATGAGCCAGCCTTTGGCGATGTCAATGGCGACGGCTTCCCGGACATGGCGATCGCCAATACCAACCATGTTCCCAGCAGGCTCTATCTGACGAATGGAGCGCCCCTCACGAGCGGTACTTATACGACGGTACAGATCGGCACCGACCTGGGATACGGTCAGGATGTCAAAATTGCCGACGTTAACGGAGATGGGAAGCCCGACCTCATTCTGACGTATATCGCCGCGAGCACCGTGGCTACCGACCCTACCGGGATCGCGATCTACTTCAACAACGGCACGAGTAATCCGTTCGGCAACGTCACGCCGGTGCGGCTCCTCGTGGGGCAGTCGGTCATTTCTATCGCGGTCGCCGACCTCAACCAGGATGGCCAGCCGGATCTCGTCGCGACGGCCACCGATCTAACCGGCGCGCAAAACAACCTGTATGTGTTCCTGAATACCGGCTCCTCGTCGCAACCCTTCGCCAACGCGCAGACGCTGCAGCCCGATGCTGATCTGGGCAGCGGCGACTGCCTTGGCGTAAGCGCTGCGGATGTGAACGGTGATGGCCTGCCAGACCTTTTGTTTGCCTGCAATGCGCCGGCGCAGAACGTAACACCCGCGCCCGTGAGCCCGGCGGTCGGGGCGATCTATCTCAACAACGGCACCGCGAATCCGTTCGCCAACGTCGCACCGGTCGATATTCCCGCGAATCCCCAGAGTGGCTATGCCCGAACAATGTCGGTCGGTACGCTCGTTAAGAATGGTGTTCCAGACATTCTCGTCGGCGCTGCCGGACCGGGCAACGGTAACTACTACCCCACTACGCTCGATCAAACGCCGGTCGCCCAGAACGACTCGGCGGTGTGCGCCATCAACGGGTCGGTCCAGATCAACGTTGCCACGAACGATGTCGCGGGGTCGGGCCAGAGCCTGAATCTCAGCTCGGTGACGATTACGACAGCGCCGCAGCACGGATCGGCGACTCTCGCTGCAACCACTGGCGTGGTCACCTATCAGCCGGCAAACGGCTATTCAGGGGCCGATAGCTTCCAGTACACGGTACGCGATGGTCTCGGCGCGACATCGAACATCGCCTCCGTCAGCGTAAGCGTCCAGCCCGCGCCGGTGGCGACCAATGATACGGCCACGATGCAAGCTAACCAGAGCGCCACCCTCAGTGTTCTGGCGAACGACACGAGCGCGGGGGGCACTCTCAATCCCGCATCGATCAATGTTGTTGTCCCGCCCGCGCACGGTACGGCGGTCGTCACGAGCGGCGCGGTCGTCTACACGCCCGCGACCGGCTATTCGGGGCTCGACACTTTTCAATACTCCGTGCAAGACAACCTGGGCACGGTGTCTAACGTGGCCACTGTATCCATCGAGGTGACGGCGCCGCCCAGTAGCGGTGGGCATAGCGGCGGAGGCGCAATCGGTGTCCTCGAGCTTGCCGCCCTTGCCGCCTTCGTGCTGCGAGCGGCCTTACGTCAGGCGCCTGCTAGTCTTTGCCGCCGCGTGGAGGGCCACCGACAGCATGGACACGATGGAAGACCGTAACCCGTACGCGCCGCCCAAGGCACGCGTCGCAGACATCGTCGCCGCCACTGATCCCGATCGCCTGACGGCGCAAGTGGCATCCGGCCAAAAGCGCATGATATGGGCGATCCTGTTGCAGCTCGGTGGCATTCTCCTGGGCGTATTGAATGCCCTTGTCAGCATCTCTCCGGTCCTCGCCGTCGTGACCTTCATTTCTGGGGTCGCAGCATTCGGCCTATCGATCTCCGGCTTCATGCAGACCGCTCGTGGTCTTAAGATCCGGCCGGCCGTGCGCGGCTTGCTGGTGGTCTGCCTGTTTCTGCCTATCCTCAACCTGGTGTTACTGCTGATATTGAATTTCCGCGCCACCCGCGCTCTGCGCGCCGCCGGTTACCATGTTGGTATGTTTGGAGTGACCTCGAAATACCCGCGCGCCGCCGCCTAGAATACGCGTCCGCGTGCGGGTCATGCTCCAGCTCTAACCCCCCATCGAAACGCCCACTTCCCTCTGCCGCCGCCGAAACTCCCCCGGAGTGCAACCGGCCTCGAGCTTGAAAAACTTGACGAAGTTCGTCGGATCTTTAAACCCCCAGCCGTTCACCAATCAAGGCAATCGGCAGGGCCGTATGCGCCAGCAACCGTTTAGCCTCAAGATTAATCCGCAATCCAATGAGGACTTTTGCCCTGACACCCGCTAGCCAAGCCGTCTGTCACCGCCGGGTCCCAGTAATCCATGTTGCCCAGATAGTGCATGTTGAAGACGAGCGGCACGCCGCCGGCCTTGCCGAATCGGCGATAGGCGATGCGGATTCCGTTAGCGTTGACGAACTGTGTCGGTGCGGTCTGGTGGGGATGAATCATTATGGTCACGCCCCTATTTCTCAGTCGGCGTTGCATCGGGTACGAGGGCTAGGGCAGCTCTCGCGCAATCGACGTCGTTCTGCACCTTGGGCGCTCCGCTCACCCCGATCGCACCGACAACTTCTCCGTTTACCTTGATGGGAAACCCTCCACCCCACGCCGCCACACGCGAAAGCGCGGGGATGCCAGCCAAAAGCGACGGGTCGTCCTGGATAAAGTTGAAAAAGTCCTGCGTGGAAACGCCGAACAGAGCTGTGTACGCCTTGTTCTGCGCTATCTCAATGGTAGGGATGGGGGTCCCATCCATCCGGCTAAAGGCCTTGAGATTGCCGCCGTCATCGAGAATCGCTACGTTCTCGGTAACGCCGAGTTCTGTGGCTTTCGCCACCGCTGCATTCACCATTTTCTGCGCTAGCTCATAAGAGATGCTGTGTTTCTTGATTACATTAGCCACTGGACTTCTCCCTTCCGCTTGATATGTATTGAGCGTTGATCGGATATGGGTCGTAATAGTCGGCTCCGGCGCGACGCCGTTCACACGGTTTCCGGACTTGACGATTTCGAGCGCCACCGACTTGGTGATGCCTTCGGCCGCGTGCTTGCTGCCGACATAGACAGAGGCCCCCGCCACACGCTCGTGCCCGTAGGTCGAGGAGATGTTGAGAATGCTGCCGCTGCCCCGTCCTCGCATGACGCGCACTCGTGCTTCATGTTCAGGATCAACGCCGAGAACACTCGTGTCGAACGCAGAGCGCGAACGTCATCTTCCTTGCAGACGTCGGCGTTGATGAACTCGGCCTCGGAACCGAAAGAGCGCAGCTCCTTAACGAGCGCGTTGCCGGCCTTATCACGCCGCCCGGCAGCGACCACCCTCGCGTCCTTCTTGGCAAAGGCGACCGCAGCCGTGCTGCCTATGACGGTAGGGCCTCCCGTGATCAACACGACTGACTCGTTCATTGCACTAGCCCTAATGACAGATGGGGTGCATCTTGTGTATCGACTAACCTGCTTCCATCCTCACTGTAGGTTTCCGTAGCGCATGTGAATAAGACTTTGTAAGCTAGGGGGCATACTATTCAGGCATGGAATGGCACGCGGCAGCCGAAAAAGACTTTCCAGGCTGGCCCCATGCCTCACGGGCATCGCGTCGGCTCGTTGGCCCGTCGCAGTACCGTAGCCTTCGCACACCTACGGACGTGAAGCGGCACGAGCGTTTCCCAACGGGGCAGAAAGAATGTTCACCCGTACTCCCGCTTCCGCCTCTCGATCGCTTCGAGTGAAACGAGGTTATCTATTCCATCGCACCCGGAGAAGGCGCAGAACGGGATAGGGGTTATTCCAGAAGGCCCATAAATACCTGGTCCGGCCGATCACCGGGGTGTATGCGGGTCTACCGCGCCGGTGGGCACTTTCTGGAGCAGTGCGCGCGGCTCCCATGCGCCTGCGGCAACAACTGCCAAACTCATTTTGCGCTTCGTGGAACAAGCGCTATCCCTTTCTGCGCCTTCTTCTGATGTGGCGAAACAGATAACTTTAATTCCATAACGAATAACAGAGCCGATCATAACTGCAGGAGCCGACCATCAACGCCTGCGGCCAGCAACGCATCCCGTTGCAAGCCAGTGGTTTGCCGATCAAACTCGGAGGAGACACGCATGTACCCGACCAACGTAGGCGGCCCCGCCCTTCACTAATTTTTCCGCATGATAGACAATACCGACATGTTTTTCTGTACATTGATTGGCCCGTCGCGAACCGACTTTTGGTGGCTCAGAACCCGCTGTCGGCCACTAGTTGCCGGTCATCGAACAGGAATCGCCGCCGCTTAGCAGACATTCGCCGCAAACAGCAATCAAGCCACGGAGTAATCCAACAGCGGTCCACCGCGTTTCCCGACTCGATAGCCTAAGATAGGGCGTCATGCTTGGTACGGAATAGAGGATCGGCGCCCACTGCGGATAGTCCGAGAAGCGCACGGGCCAGACTCATCGCTGAGACGGAATACATGCCCGCCGTACAGGCGCACACCAACGTGTCCGCAACGATCGGCGAGGCGATGCCGGCGAGATCATCCAAGTCCTGACGGAGGCAGCGCCCACGCTCAGACGATGGGACCGGCCGGATCGGAGTGCCAGCCTGAGATCGGCCGGTCCCTTTACTCCAGTGCGCGAACCTGCATCTGATCGCACCGCAGGAGACGCAGGATCTTTGCCTGCTCCTCCGACTCGACGCCTTCCGCGACGACAACCAACCTCAGGGCGTGCGCGAGGGAAATGATGGCCCGTTCGGCTAACGCGCAGATCATGAGACTGAATCACTAATGTTGAGACTCAAACGACAGGGTCGCAAGCGCAGCCAGTGACAGCAATGAGCAGTCTGGTGACACTAATGATTGACAGTTTTGGCCTGCGTGCCGCGAATGAGCAGCCCGGTGACTTTCACTCGGGATCGCGGCCTTTGCCCTTCAGACTCGCAAGCCGCATGCGCGCAGGACTGCCTGTCAACGACCGCATCTGGCGGATGGCGACAGCGTTCAGTTTTTGGAGGCGTTCTCTCTGGGGCAAGCCCATCTGGATGAACTCCGCGTTCAAACTCTCTATGTTCGCCAGCACGAGAAGCTGCCGGACGGAAGCGCTATCGGGATGCCCTCCCAAGCACCCGCTCGTTTGGGGGCTGCAGGGGCGTGGCGGCAAATCTGCGCGAAGACGGCGCCAGGCCTGCGATTGCGACAGCCCGCGCTCGCGAGCAGCGCCTAAAAAGCCGCCCTATCGCGCAACGGCGTGTAGAGTCTCGGGGCGAATATGTCTTTCATGTGTTCCGACTATGTTCTGTCTGCTCCCGCAACGTCCCTTGGTTG
>JAQGOE010000098.1 GCA_028293725.1 Gammaproteobacteria bacterium
GGGCGGTCAAAACATAACCTCATTCACGGTGTTTTCTCACCCTGCCAACAGAAATGCGAATTAGACTCAATCAACCAGTCAGGTTCCCAGGTCAAGGTCGTTCGAATTTGGTTTTCACACGGCCTCGGTCGCGACGAGTCGGTGGAGGCGGTACCGTCCGCCAGTGCTTCTTCCCGGCCGGGAGCGGACCCTAAAATTCACGCGATTAGGTTCCAGAAAGCAGTCATTCGTTACCTACGTTATGCTGAGCCCCATACATGACGAGGCCAGTGAAGCGATGACTTTCAGCATATTTGAGTGGCGATGCCCGAACATCCGCGGGGAGAGTCTGTTTACGGATATCCTTCTAGTTGCCCTCGGCGTACTGTTTGCCGCCGGTAGTTTCGCTCGAAACTTGAAGTTGGGCCGAAATCCTGGAACCGCCATCCCGGCTCCACCTCACGCCAGAGTCATTATTTTCATGCTCGGATGCTTAATGGTATTTGAAGGAACGAAATTGACATTATTGTGCAGGTGAGGAGCTTCTCGTGTAAGTGGGCCACATAACAGTTGGTTCGAAGGGCCAGCAATCGTCACCCCAACCCAGCCGACCGCGAGAATCATAAGGCCCGGCTGATACGCCATTTTCGAAAAAGCGACAAGGTCGCTATCCCAAAGAGAAAGGCGGTCGTAATGCAATAGACGACGGTGAAACCACACGCTCAGCAGCCCCATCAGCACTGCGAGGGCTGCGCCAAACCAAACCACGGAGCGTTTCAGGTGAATGAACACGGCCACTTATGCGAAATTGAATATTCCGAGTAGGGCGAGCAGTAGGATAACCAAGAAGATTCCCGCAGCCACCTTAGCCACCGTTCGGGGCGGACTATACGATCCACCCGCAACGGCGGTCCGTGCAAGGATAATGTGTGCGAGCGGAGCAACGGCAATCATTAGGGCGCCGGTCAATAGATACAGGGCGGTCAACCCGGCAAGTCCCGGAAGCAGAAAACCGAGGACGAAGGGAAACGCGAGACCGGCGCAAACCCATCCGGCAATGATCATTGGCACGGAAGGTCGGGCCACGCTACTCGTCCTCTAACCTCGAAATTACGGCTGCGCAATTTTGCGCCGACACCGTCCCAAAGCCAATGACCGGTTTCGCACTTGCGAACGACCGCTTCGGCGGACACGACTTGTCCGCTTCGGGTCGATTTGGAGCGTAGCGTTTTGAGCGCTTTCGGCCAGAAGCGGCCGGCCGCTGCTATGAGCCGGAGGTTTAGGGGCTTGCCCAATCACCAGATTTGTTTGCTCCACGGAAGAGGGGTGAGATCATCGTACAGCCCCGCAGCTTTTCTCTTTCGGTATACGTCCTGAGCAATCACACCCACCATGGACGAGCACAGAAAGCCGATAGCAGCGATGCTGTCCCCACGGCGCCCCTGTCTCAAGAAACAGCGGAATCCACAGCAGAGCTAGCGCCCATGTACCTATCACGATTATTTGGGTCTTCGGTCGGCCAATGGAAATCAGTGCCATAAACCCGAATGTACTCCCGTCCGGAAGCGGACGCTGCCGACCGGCAATGGGGCGCGAAACCGATCATTTTTCTCTGGGCGGTCGGAGTTCGGCGGCTCGCTCGGCTCTCGCGTGCAGCTCGGATCCCGTAACGCTGAACGCCTATCCGTCGCTCATAGAGCGCGGGTTGCGACAGCCGACCTTGAGCATGCTGTTGCGGCTCGCCTATGCGATCGATACGGAACCGACAAAACTGGTCGAAGACACGTTAGCAAATCTGCAGGTTGAGTCATTAGGCTGAAGGCTGCGCATCCAGTCTCATACCGTCGCACGTAGCTGCAAAGTGTAGTAATCCGTCGCAGCACGAAATTTCGCATCCATTCGACACAAGCGCGTTTGTTGGCTATCTCGGCGGAAATGACCACTCGCCGGAACCTGGTCGATCGTGGATCATCGCACCCGTAAGGATTACGGTGGCTTTCCGCGCGCGATCACGATTCATGAAACCGGAAGTGGAATTCCTTGTGGGGCTTGTAGCTCGCTCTGTCTACGAACGCTGGAAAGCTGGCGAGCTGTCGCCCAACGTCACGCCTGGGCATCCGGCTGGTGCAAAAAAGGATCGGATACCAAGTACAGCGCTTGTGGCATATGATCCATCCAGCAACATACCTGCAATGGAGTTGTTGGGATGCACATCTACTCGTACGCCCGGTACAGCACGGACCGGAAAACAGAAGCCTCCATAGTTGATCAGCAGCGAAGATGTCACAATATGCCGACTCGCGCGGCTGGCGGATGACGGCGGATCTCAAAGACGAAGGCATTTCCGGGGCGGCGCTCGGCAACCGACCCGGATTCCAACGAGCAATGTCAGCGGTTCAGGCCGGCGACGTTCTGCTGGTTGCCGACCTTACCCGTTTGTCTCGAAGCCAGGAGCTTGCGCCACTCCTTGACCGACTACGATTTCGCGGTGTCCGTGTGATTGGCGTGCTCGACGGGTTTGATAGCGACAGTCCACAAGCTCCAATGCAAGCTGGGCTCTCGGGCCTCATGTCGGACGAACTTCGTGCCAGCATTCGTGCGCGCACTCACTCGGCGCTGCAGATGCGTGCCCAGAACAATCGCTCAACTGGCGGGAAAGTATACGGCTACGACTCCGCCGGTCAGGTCATCGATGCGCAGGCGGGCATCGTGCAGCAGATTTTCGAGCGCACTGCCAACGGCGAGTGTATGCGGACAGTCGCGAACGACTTGAACGCGAGCGGTGTGCCGTCACCTGGTGCAATGTTGAAGCGCAGCGAGCGACGCCGCGATGGGCGCTGGCTCATTTCGACATTAAACGCGATGTTGCAAAACGAGCGGTATGTCGGCCGACTCGTCTGGAACAAGTCGCAATGGGTAAAGGACCCCGACTCGGGCCGTCGCGTTAGGCGCGAACGGCCAGAAGCCGAGTGGACGACTACGGAATGCCCAACCCTGGTCGACGCGGCGATTTGGGCGAAAGTGCAAGTGCGGATGAGGGAGCGGGCGACTGGTCACAAAGCACGCAGCGGAGTGCGCCGGTATTTGCTGTCCGGTCTGCTGATTTGCGATCGTTGTGGGTGTCCAATGGTCATTCGCGGGACTGACGGTTCCCACTATGGATGCAGCACCTACATGCAGGGTGGTGAGTCGGCATGCTCGATGGGTCTTCATCTGCGACGAAAGGTCGGGGAGCAGGTCGTACTTGGTCCGGTACAGAGTCAATTGCTTGCGCCCGAGGCGGTCGAGCGTTCTTGCGAGCTCATTCGAGGATGGGCGCGGAGTGAAAGCGCGCACGTCGAGCAGGGGACGAACCCATCGATTGCGGCTATCGACGCGGAGATCGCCGATCTCGAAGCGCTGATCGAGGCGCGACCGGCTCGCGCAGCGACAATGCGTCCTTTGATCGAGGAGCTACGCGCGAAGAAGGCGAACCTGCGTCGGGCGGCTCTACGAAAGGCACAGTCCAAGGGTGACGCGGACTTACCAGCGGCAGACGCTTATCGTGCGGCAATCGCGGATCTATCAGCGACGCTGCTGACCGGCTCAAACGTCGAGGCGGCCAGATCCGCACTACGCAGTCTAGTCGGCAGCGTTTCAGTCTTCGCAGAAGGTAGGAAGCTCTACGGGCGTATCGGACTCAATCCCGCGCAGCTCTTGCGGACGAGTAACCCAGGCTTCATTGAATCGATTGGTAGCGGGGGGCCGCTACGAGCTTTATAGCAACTACCCCCTTGAGATTCAGGCAGTTGCCGCGAGCGTCGCCCCAGCATGAGACATAATGCAGGATCAGCGTCGAGCCGCCGGTTGCAGCTCGATGCAAAAAAGGCGACAATTGATGCTAAATATGCATCAGTCTCTATCCGCCGTCCTGTTTCCCGGCTATCGTCGCCGAGTGCTCGGAATGCTCCTTCTGCATCCCGAGGAATCCCTTCATGGTCGCGAGATTGCCCGAAGGACAGGATTGCCCGCCGGGACGCTGACACGCGAGCTGAAACGTTTGGCTGAAGTTGGGCTGCTCAACCGCCAGCGACGGGGTAACCAGCTTATCTATAGCGCAAACCGAGACTCTCCTATCTTCGAGGAGCTAGCCGGGATTTTGCGCAAAACGTCCGGGCTGGCCGACGTGGTTGCGGAGGCACTCGAGCCGCTGACAGATCGGGTCGACGTGGCATTTATTTTCGGCTCAGTTGCGCGTGCGGCCGAGACACAGGGAAGCGACGTCGACGTGTTGATCATCGGATCGATGGACTTCGGAACCGTCCTCGATGCGCTGCATACGGCGCAGCAACGACTGGCGAGGGACATCAACCCGAAGGTGTTTTCCGCGCGCGAATGGAAGGCGAAGCTAAGTGAGAGGGATCCGTTCGTGTTGGATGTACTCTCGAAGAAGAAAATTTTCCTGGTAGGGGACGAGAATGGGCTTGCAGAACTTGGTCGGCATCAGTCTTGAGCAGGTCACGCCTGTCAAAGAAACGGTTAAGCGCCTGCTCGACGCTGCGCGGCATATCGCCGACGCGAAGGTTCAGGCGATAAGTGCTGAGACCCGCTTTTCGAGCGCGTACACAGCGATCCGGATGCTCGCTGATGTGGGCTTGCATGCTCACGGCTATCGAACGCTTACCAGCAGGCCCGGGCACCATCAGACGGCAATTCAGACGCTGCCGACGACGCTGGGGACCGACTCTCAGACGCTCGTCCGGTTGGATCACTTGCGCAAGCAGCGGAATCTTACGGAATACACAGGGGACCTCATCCCAGAATCGGCGGTCACCGAATGTGTGGCCCAGGCGCAGTCGCTGTACGCGGTGACTCACGGTTGGCTGAAAGAAAACAAGCGCGACCTGTTGTGATTCAGTAGCGCAGGCGAGCAGGGCGGGTAGCTACCGGAACGGTAGCGATTAAGGTAATGCGAATGAACCTCTATCAGAGTACAAGAATTGTGTGTCTATGTCTTGCCCTGACCATCACGCTGCCGCCGTGCAGGGCATTGTCGCAGGCATCCAATCGCGCCCGGAGCGTCTCGGCGACTCATATTGAGATTGGAGATTCGTTGGCGTTTGTTCAACATGCATTGGTGGCCTCGGATCCGCAAGCGCATGTGGCAAGTGTCGACCAACCCGTCAACGGACAGATACGTCTCGGTGATCGCGGGATCTGGGTCTTTTTCGACGATATGAACCACGTCCGACAGTATCGCTTTGATGCTCCATTCGGTGGGGATATCCATGGCGCGCGAATCGGTGCCTCGATGGAACAGATTCATGGGGTCTTGGGGAGTGCGGTGAAAGAGTTTCCCTTGGCTCCCGGCACGACGGCCTATCTTTATCGCATCGATTCGGCGACGACAATCCAGTGCGAATTCGTGAATCAGAAGTTGCAAACCATTCGATTACTGAGCGGCTTTGCGAATTTTTCAGAATTCAACACTAATGACGGTGCGGTGTCGGGGCTCCGCCAACAAGCCACTACGGCCGGCGCTCAGCAGAATGACGTTCCCAATACCAGCATTCCGGGTGCCTCTTCTGCCCCGCTGCTCAATATGGACCACTCGGCCACGTTCAAGGAGCCAACGACACCGATCATTTTGGACCTGGGGCGGCTGAGCGGTGGAGGGAATAGTTCCTACGCATCGGCGATTAGCGCTGACGGTACGGTGGTTGTCGGGTCAGCAAATCACGGGAACTATGGTCAGGTCGCATTTAAATGGAAACCTGACACCGGCATGGTCTCTCTTGATCAGTCATTCTTCATCCGACATTCTGCGTACGCCACCGCCGTCAACTATAACGGGTCCGTGATTGTCGGCGCGTGGGACTCCGCGGGTAGTGGTCTAGATCGCGCGTTCAGGTGGACCAAAGAGACTGGAATGTTTACGTTGCCGGAGTCAAATCGCTCGCGCGCGAACGCGGTTAGCATGGACGGCCAAGTAGTCGTTGGACTCTCAGGTGGTGGAGCATTCCGATGGACGGAGCGGGAGGGGATGGTCGCGCTGCCCGGGCGAACCCTGTTCGGCGCTACGGCTGTGAGTGCAGACGGGCGGGCGGTATACGGCGATGAAGAGGGCGACGAAGACGTCCACGTTATCCGCTGGGACGTCGATGGGCGTATCACCCGTTACCCCAATCCGGAGGGGGTGAGCGCGTCGTTCGTAAGAGCCGTGACAACCGACGGCTCGATCGCAGTTGGCGAACAGCACGTGAAGATGGCCGGTGGTCGCCTCCAAATGAGGGCGGTCGTGTGGTACTCGCCCACGAATATTGTGCAACTCGGATTCTTTCGGAGCGGCAGCTACTCGAAGGCGACTGCGGTTAATTCCGATGGAACAGTGATTGTTGGCGAGGCTGATCGCGCCGCCGTGTTTCGCTGGACACAGGCGACGGGCATGGAGTCCCTCACTGAATGGATCGAAAAGGCCGGTGGAAGTCTTCCGTCCTCGTCCCCCAATAGCGCCCAGGGCGTCAGTGGCGACGGATCCAAGGTGGTGGGAGGCTTGCAGAACGGAAATCCGTACGTTGCCTTCGGTCCTGCACGCGTAAAGAACCCCGGGCCGCAGCCCTGAGCGGCGTCGAGCTGAAAGGTCCCTGAATCGAACGCTGTCCTGCTGTGTCCGACTGGCTCGCGGACTGCGCATGGCCGCAGGGGTAGAATGAGCGTCGAATACTCAATCCGGCGGTGCATCTCCATGCTGAGTGAAATTGCTTCGGAATGAATTTCGATAAAGTACAAGTCGCGCTGAGCTGAACCTGCCTTTTATTGGAACGGCGGCGAGCGCGCCAAATGCTCGCTTTACTGGCCGACCGCGGATGGTTTTGGCTGAAAGGACTATGAGGAACGAAAGGTCCCTTCAGCTGACCAACTGCGGAAGTTTTTGCGAAAGGAAGGTACGGAGCTTTCAGCGAAAGTCTCGAAGCAACTGAGACGGTCTGTCGGGCGGAAAAAGACGGTAAAACGGAAAAAGCGCGGTAGATGGAAGAGCGGACCCACAGGCGTCCCGGCAGTCGCGACCAACGCGCTCCAGAACACTCCGAGCAATGAAGCGGTGAGGGGTGAGTTGCCACGGGAGGTGACCGGTGATTCGATCACATCCAACTCATGCTCCCGCCGAGACGTGAGCGCCGCGCCCGGAGTTTGACAAAGAACGGCATTCTAGCAATGATTGAGACGGCGCTCCATGTTCCAATTCGCTGTAAAACTGTTCAAGTCAGCTGCAGCCGACGCTCTGCGCGGCATGGGCACTACCGCACTTGCGGTAAGTGTTGGGCTCAGCGTTTGGGCCGTGTCGCAGGTCGAAGTCTTCCGGATCGGAGGCGTGCGTGCCGCTCTGGCGAATTGGGACTACGGACTGCTGTGGGTCGTGGTCGCTTGGCTGGCGGTGCTGGCTTTCTGTGCGCGCAAACGCTTCCATTCGCTCCTACGCGAACACCATCGCGTGTTCCGCTTGGTTGCGTTGAATCAGGACCAAGTGTCAGACCCCGATCGCATTTCGATTTGGTGCGCTTTGGAATTCTGCAGAGATCTCGGACCGGTTGACCTTGTTGTGCGTGTTACAACGTTACTTACCTCCGCCCCAGCTACACGTGTCGTCCACACCGAGAGGGTCGAAAGGGTCGCGAAAAATGAGATAAAGCGTCTCGCGCTAGGTAGTCTCAGAGTCGCAAACCCGCACCGACCGGCATATCATTCGATTTGGGGAAGTGAGCCGGGCACGGAAGACTTGAAGCGAGGACAGGTGTCGATCCTTTCCGACTCAAAGCACATAATCGACATTTCGGTAAGCCGGCAAAACTACCGATGCTACATTGAGTTTGTAACAGCGCCCCCTGGAGCATTGAGCGCGGCAATGTATATGACGGATGAGGACCGCTCTTCTTGGATTCTCAAACTTCCGGAGATCGGCTAGCACCCCCGGGGCACCGTACTGTTGACAGTGTTCGCGCTCGGGCCCGCCTGAGTGATTGGGTATAATAGGCCACCTATGAACACGCAGACACCGAAAATCTTTGTCTCCCACATCCACGAAGAGGCGGTTTTGGCGTCGGCCCTCAAGGAGGGACTAGAGGATGCATTTGCCGGACGCATTTCTGTCTTTGTTAGTAGTGACAAGCGGGATAACCCTGGCGGCGATGAGTGGTCGGAAAAGGTTAGGGGGGAGCTTCAAGACCCCAGAACGTGCATGGTGATTTCGCTAATCAGCCTCACATCCGTGAAGCGGCCGTGGATCTCGATTGAACTCGGCGCCGCCTGGGCGCGCAATCTTGCACTATTTCCACTCTGTCACTCAGGAAGTTCGCCGGGCATGCTACCCCGACCGCTAAGCGATTTTGGTGGCGCCGCGCTGCATTCCGATGAGGCGGTTGATCGGTTGATCAGTGCGGCGGAGAACGCAGTGGGACACAAGGTGTCTCGAAGGTGGCCGCGTGCCGATTTTCTGACGGAGCTTCGCACTGCGGCAGATCGATCGACGACCGAGCCAACTCCGGAGCCGGCGTCCGTTCTAAAAGCGTTTGAATCCGGACGCGTATCGGAACAGGTCACTATCCTGCAACTGCTGTCGCAACTGCAAGACCAGCGCATCGAAGATATAACCTGCCATGACGGCGCGACGATGCTCAGGATGTCGCCGTCGATCTTCCTCTATCACGCAACTCAACTGGTAAATGAAGGTCTAGCGCGGGATTCGTTGTACATGGATGAAAGACACTACAGCATCACGCCGGGCGGCGTAGGTTGGTTGATGGAAAGCGGCCAAATGCCCGTAACCGAAAAGTAAAGGGGGCTCCTCACTCTCACAGTGTCCCTTTTCGGGCGAGTACAGCTGCTCGAGCTACCACAACGGGCGCGCGTGCGATAACCACATCCGGGTGAACCGGCTCAGCCTGGAAGACAACATCATCGGCCCGATCCGTACCGCCGTACTCGCGCCGGAGCGCATTGTGCAGATGGCGAAAGAGATGCAGGCGTACTACGCCGAGCAACTCCAGGGGATGCAGGCGCGCGGGACTGAAGCACCGCGTGAACTGCAGGAGCTGAACGCCCGGATACAGCGCCTGCGGGAGCGGCTCAAGCATGGTGACGCTGACATGCTGCCGGATGAGATCCAGGCCGCTATCGATCGGGCCGAGGTGAAGCGCTTGGAGCTCGATTCGCAGCAGCCGGGGAAGGGCACTGCCAAAGTACTCTCGATCCTGCCCAAGGCCCCCGAGATGTTTCGCCGGCAGATCGCGGATGGCTTGAACGGGAATGAGCGGGAAGCACTGAAGTCCCGCGTTATCCTGCGCGAAATGTGCGGCGGTCGGATCGACCTGAAGCGAGAAGGCGAGGAGCTTTGGGCGGAGTATGGCCTGCAGCCCGCGGCCTTACTCCGAATCGTAGGGAATCGTGGTAGCGGGGGGCTGCTACGAGCTTTATAGCAATTACCCCCTTCAGATTCAGGCGGTTGCAGCGAGTGTCACCACGCCTGCATGAGCCACGGTGCAGGAGCGAGCGGCAGGCTGGCCAATACCTCAGGCTAGGCCGACTTTCACCGAAAACCGTGTTCCGGCAAAGCTCAGCCAATCGGTACTATTAAAAGCAACTTGAACGGGGGAACATCGCGCGCTGCTGCATCGGCCGGGCGGCGCTCACGGTTTGACCGGCTTGGAACGCGAGGTTGTAGTCATAGCCGAGGCCCAGCGTTACAACATTCTCATCCTTGGCAGCGGTGAGGCGGGAAAATACCTCGCCTGGACATTCGCCAAGGCCGGGCGCCGCGTTGCTCTAGTTGAGCGCGGCCTGATCGGTGGCTCGTGTCCAAACATCGCCTGCCTGCCGAGCAAGAACGTCATCCACAGTGCACGGGTTGCGGCGCTGTGCCGCCGGAGCCGCGAGTTTGGCATCGGCACCGGCGATATACATGTGGACATGAAGGGCGTGCGCCAGCACAAGCGAGCGATGGTCGATGGCCTGATTGCCACTCATCGCGAGCGATACGAGGCAAGTGGGACGGAGCTGATTCTCGGAGAGGCACGCTTCATTG
>JAQGOE010000101.1 GCA_028293725.1 Gammaproteobacteria bacterium
ATTCCCGCCGGATCGTGTACGCGAAAAACATTGAGCGCCGGCTGATTTACGAGTATGTCGCAAGTCTCAGATACGACACCCGCTACCGCACCGACGGCGTTGCAAACCGCCGCGTGGCTGGGCACGACCAACTGAGCGCCCAGGCGACGCGCCACTTCCGGATAGAAGGCACCCGCCGGAGCACCAATGGCTATCAACGGGACCGCCAAGCGGATTCGCGCATCGAGGAGTTGGGAAAAGCGGCGCCCGGCGACCACGTCGTCGAGCAACGCGCCCAGGGGGCCCCAACGTCCCTTGTTTGATTCAACTCCGGGATCGTGAGCGAGCGTGCTTTCGAGGATTACGCGTGCGGCCTCCCGGACGACGTGCTGATAGGTTCGCTCGGCCAGCCCTTCGGGGGTATCCCTCTCCGGTCGCGCGCGTGAATTGCGCTCTTCGGTGGTGAGTATCGTGGCGCCGAGCCGGGCAGCCTCGACGCTCCAGCCTTCCTGGCGACCGAGCACATGCATCGCATCGGTGGGAGTGAATGAAGCAAGCGTCGCCAAACCCCGGTCTACCAGCCGCCGGATGGCATCGACACCGGTCGCCGTGCTGGCAACCTCATTCACAGGCCGGGGCTCGATCGTGAGCGCCTGCCACACCCGCTCCTCGAGTCGATCCAGGTGGGTACCCGGATCACGTCCCGGGTTGCGGTACGCGAAACAGCCCGCAAACTGGGGCAAGCGATCGGCGCAGGCGAGCTTGTGCAACGGTGTCAGAACCATCGGAAACTGATGCGCAAGGAGACTCAACGGCATCGTCTTGCGCGGGCCGACTTTCAACCGGTGATCGCGATCGAAGTGCACCTCACTGTCGCCACCGAGACCGCAGGTGTGGACATCGATCGCCTCTACCATGGTGCGCCAGCCGCCGATAACGGCACCTTCATCGCGAACCACGGGCCTACCGTCGGCGACGATCGCCACGTCCGTGGTCGTGCCGCCCATGTCAGCGACTGCAAAGTCCTGCAGCCCAGTCAGGAAGGAGGCGCCCACCACACTTGCCGCCGGCCCTGACAACACGGTCTCCACCGGATACTCGAGTGCGACGTCCGCTTTCATCAAGGTCCCGTCGCCCTTGACGATCATGAGAGGCGCGGCGATACCCTCTCGTTCCAAAACACTTTCGAGTGCCCCCAGGAGGTGTCGGATGTGCGGGGTGAGCCGCGCATTCAACGCGGCGGTCAGTGCCCGCTTCGGTGCATCGAGCTTGGAGCTCAACTCGTGACTGCAAGTGACCGGCTTGCCGGACAGTGAACGAATTCGGTCGCGCACTCTCTTTTCGTGGCTCGGATTGCGTACCGAGAACTGCGCGGCAACAGCAAATGCCTCGACCTTCGGTCCGAAAGCTTGTACCGCCGCGTCGATCGCCGCCTCATCGAGAGGCTCGGCCTCGACTCCGGTCGGATCGTGTCCCCCGCGCACGCGGACAATCCCTCCCTCCTCGGCCTTTAGCCCCGAGCGCTCGACCATCCCGTCGTCGAAACCGACGAGAATGGTACAGATCGGACTGAAGCGGTTCTCGACCACGGCATTGGTGGCGAGGGTGGTGGACACCGACACCAAGGTGACATTCTCGCGCCGCACGCCTTCGGGAAGCGCATCGAGCACCGCTCGCAGCGCACTCTCAAGGCCAAGCGAAAGGTCCCAGTGGGTCGTCAGTGACTTCGCGCTCGCCAGGACGGTCCGCCGCGCTCCATCGAGCGCGACCGCGTCGGTAAAAGTGCCCCCGGTATCGAGCCCGAGCCAGATTTCCTGGGCGCGCATGTTGTCAGTCAAAATTCGCTCTCGCGGTAGCCCCTAGGTCGCTTGCCTTACGTCACGACGATCGGCCGACAGCGTGTGATGATTAGAGTGTGCCGGTCCAGATGCTCTTTTCCGATGGCGTCGAGCTCTACCGCATCCTACGCCAAGCCGTACGGAAGATTCGGAGAACCCACGATGCGCTCCCCCCTGCGCTCGCCACGCACGAAGGCGAGCACCGCCTCCATCACATCGGGTGCATCCAACACCCTGTGATGCCCGAGCCCTTGTGTCGTCAGGAGCCGCGCATTGTGCCAGTGGCGAGCATAGAGCTCACCCTCACCCCAAGGCACTTCGCGGTCATCCAGATCGTGCACGATCAAACAGGGGTGTCCTAACGCCGGAAGATATCGGCGAACCTCCAAGTCCTGCACGTTGACCCCAGTAGTGCGCACATGCCAACCGAAGAACCGCTCGCGCAGATGCTCGCCGAGCCGTATATGACGCATGAAGCGTTCGGCTGGCGCCGCCATGTCAGCTGCCGGAGCGATCACGACAACGCGCTCGGCATGCCAGGTCTCTCCCTGTGCGAGCGTCACCGCGGTTCCCCCCAGGGAATGCCCGACTGCCAGTGCGGCATTACCGTAGCGACGCCCAATCGCATGAATCGTGTTGATGAAGTCAGGCAGCGTGCACAACTCGCCGGTGCTGTAACCGTGCCCTGGTTGATCGAACGTGACTACGGCCAGGCCTGCCTGGCGCAGCCGTGCAACCCATGGTAGGAAACGCAGCCCGAAACTCGACCAACCATGCACCAGGAGGGCGTAGGGCTCCCGCGTAGGGTCGCCCCACACATAAGTAGCGATGGTCTGCTCTCCCGCCGTGATCTCGCACCGCTGCATTTCGGCATTCGCCTGGACAGCGCGTGCGCGTGAGCGGCTGCTGCCATAGGGCGTAGCGAAAAGGCGGGCCGCCCACTCGACGGTCTGCCGCGGAGCGAAGCGTCCACCCAACACAAATCCGACGCGCAATGCGACGAGTTTCAGCAGTTTGCTCGGGGGATGCTGACGGGATCGACCGTGCCGGATCACTGGCGTGCCGCCAGCGCATTGGGTTGATAACTGGCGAGCAGCCTCGTGAGCGCCAGCTCGGTTCGGTGGCGAGCCTCCTCATAGCCAAACAGGCCAGCGTCATGATGGAGGCCTAACATCAGACTGTAGATTTCAAACGCGAGCTGCGTTGTGTCGGTGTCCGCTCTCAAGTGACCCACATCGACCGCCAACCGGATCGTCCGCCTGAGCTCATCACGCCAACCCGCCTGTTGATGCAGCACGTGCTCGCGGATCGCTCCGTCGCGACGGCCGTCGTACTCCACCGCAGCGCTGAGTAAAACGCAGCCGGTTCGATGAACGCGCGACCATTCACACCATCGCTCGGTCATCTTGCGCAGCCGCGGCAGCCCACGGGGTTCGCGCAGAGCAGGGGCTCTGACGAACTCCATAAAATGGGCCCCCACCGACTCGAGCAGCGCCAACTGCAACTGTTCCCGGGAGCCGAAATGCGCGAACACCCCGCTCTTGGACATCCCGGCGCTCATCGCCACGGTCCCGATCGATAGCCCCTCCAGCCCGGCCTCCCGCGCTAGCTCATACGCCCGCGCGAGGATCAATTCCCGGGTGGCAACGCCTTTCTCAGTGATCGTGCTGGGTACCATGACGCCAAAATAGCACGACCGTTCGTTCTATTTCCAGCTTCTTCAGTCAGAGCCACGGCTCACGTGTCCCGGCACACGAGTACGATCTTCCCTGCGCCACCTTTTTGCGCCAATACGTGCGCGTCGCTCGCATCGCGAAGCGGCAGCCGGCGACTGATAGGCAACAGAAATTTCCCATCACGGATGTCATCGGCAAACTCCCGGACCTTCGATGCGTCGGGACGGCCGAACACCCGAGTGACGGTAACCGTCGGGTTCCGTTCAGGCACACCGTCGGGAAGCACCGACGCATAGCCAAAGTTTCCGCCATTCTTCACTTTGCCAAACAGTTTTGCGGCCGTTTCGCCCCCTACCGTATCGGCAACGCAGTCCACCATCGCAAGACCGGCGATCGATGAATCGTCGTCAATGGCTACGGTATCCGACACCCCGAGGGTCCGCGCCTCCGGCAACTGCTTGGTGCGGACGCCCGCAATAACCTTCAGCCCGAGTTTCTTAGCGGCATGCACGGCGGACCGCCCCACGCTTCCCACCGCCCCGCTCACTAGAATCGTCTGCCCAGATTGAGCGCGAGCCGCCAGCCGTACGAGTTGTTCACCTGTCAACGTTACAAGCGGTATCGCTGCGGAATCGACTAAGTTCAACCCGTCAGGCAAATGCGTGAGGATCGCGCCTTCTACGACCACGAGCTCAGCGTAGGTGGCATCGGCCAATGCCAACACACGATCCCCCGGTTTGAAAGAGCGGATGTTCCGCCCCACGGCCCGCACCACCCCACTCACGTCCTTGCCGAGAATGGCTGGTAGCTTGAGAGGGAAATCCTTTTGCCGCGCCCCCGATCGTATTTTCCAGTCAATGGGATTCACGCTGGCCGCCGCGGCCTCGACCAGTACAGAGTCGTCGCTCAGCGTGGGCTCGGGCGCATCGTCCTCATACTTCAGGTTTTCAGGACCACCGTATTCGTACAATCGAACTGATTTCACTTCACTCTCCCAGACGTTTATGGCTTGGACCCGCGCCGAAGCTCGCCAGTTTCACCTCTCCGATGGCGTAAAGCGGGCCGTTCGTAGGGGCGGTGAAAATCAAGCACAGGTCATGCTCCCCGAGCGTAGACGGGATCGCGGTCTCAACGCTCTGACGAGCCTCGCTCATAGCCGGATCAGGCAGAACGATACGTGCCATCTCCGGGCCGCTTTCGCAGTGGTCCTGATAAACCGCCAGCTCGCCGAAGCGCGTCTGCGCCGGATAAGACTTCACCTGGTTTTTACGATTGGCCAAAGCAAAGTTGCGCGCCAGGCGCGCGATATCGAATCTCAGGGTCGTCACGCCGCTCAACAACGCTTTGGGATAGATATAACAGCCATGCAACAGGTCCACATCGTACACCGGCGCGATGGCAGGCGAGTTTGGAGTCAGCGGAAGGCGTAGACGCAAATTGTCGCCTCGGCATGGCTCGAGCTGACTGGAGGAGCGGGTCAGCAGAGTGTTGGCAGTGAACTCGTAAGTGCGCACTGCTGCCAGCAGTAAGCCGTCATCGCTGAAGGCTGCGGCCCTGATCAACGTGCCCAGCTTGAGCGCGAGGGGCGCCGTGTACAGTTTTGCCCGTTGGTCCGGCTCCGACCCGTCGAGCGTATAGCGGATGGTGCCAAACGCCGTCTGATTGACGAGCATCAGGGCACCTCCCCCGTTTTCTACAGCGGCGTTGCGCCCGCCCACCACCTCGAAGTCAACGGCGAATGCGGAATCGGCAGCGGCAATGGCCTGCCGGCGATAACGCTGCATCTGGGCAGGAAGGCGTTTGAGAAATCCAGCCCAACTCATACGGGAGGGCTGGGTCCAAACCGATTCCGACAAAGCATCAACGCGAGGAAAGGCGGCGTGCTGGAGGTACCAATCCGATAGCAGGTATTCGCTCCACAGACTGCCTTGCCCACCCAAAACGTGGCGTCCTTCCTCGGTACTCAATACCGTCGGCATGACATCGAAGTTGTATACCTGCGACAGGGGGGCGATGGTCAGGCGTCCCGCAGGTTCATCATCCCGACGACTTTGAAGGTTATCGAAATACAGTGTCGGGGCAGGCGCCAACACAACGTCATGGCCGAGCCGCGCCGCGGTAATGGCGCCTTGTGTACCGCGCCAACTCATCACTGTTGCGCTCGGGGGTACACCGCCCTCGAGGATTTCATCCCATCCGACCATGGTGCGGCCGTGTTCGGCGAGATACGACCCGATCTGGTCCATGAACCAGCTTTGCATCGAGTCCTCATCGGCGATGCCCAGGGCTTTCATCTGGGCCTGGATGGCCGGCGCGGCTCTCCATTGGTCCTTGATCGCCTCGTCCCCACCGAGATGGATGTACTTGCCGGGGAACAGGGCCAGGATTTCGTCAATGACGTTTTTGACGAACGTCAGGCTCTCCGCGTTGGTGTTGTAGAGGAAAAGATTCACGCCCCAGTCGCTCGACACTGCGGGCTTATCGCCGGTTACGCTGAGTTCAGGGTGGGCAGCGATAACGGCCTGCGCGTGCCCGGGCATGTCGATTTCCGGCACGACGGCGATGTAGCGCGCAGCCGCAAAGGCCACGATTTCACGGATGTCCGCCTGCGTATAAAACCCGCCATACACACCGGTCTCACTGCCCGGGCCGCCGTTCGATGGCGGCGTGCGCCAGGCGCCGATCTTTGTCAGTTCCGGATATCGTTTGATCTCGATACGCCAGCCTTGATCGTCGGTGAGACGCAGATGGAGTACATTGAGCTTGTGCTGCCCCATCTGCTCGATGATCGTCTTGACATCCGCAACGGGCAGGAAATGACGCGACGGGTCGAGCATCAACCCTCTCCACTTGAAACGCGGAAAGTCCTCGATGTGCACGCCTGCCAGGCGCACGCTCGAACTATGCGCCGCGCCTGCGGACAGCAATTGCGCCGCAGTCATGGCGCCGTAGTAAAGACCCGCTTCGGCGCGCGCGACGATTCGTATGCCGTTGGCGTCTACGTCCAGCGTGTAGCCTTCAGTATCGGCCACAGGGGCCGCTGCGGACACAACAAGCGCAATGCCGGCGCGCTCGCAGCCACGTGTTTTGAGATCGAGTCCCTGCACTGCTTTGAGCGTAGATTGCAGGCGCTCCGCCACTTTACCGGCCACACCGTTAGCGCAAATGGGCGTTTGGCCGTCAACGGTGAAGGCGCCGGATGCCGAGGCAACCTGTGCGGGCCACGGAATGAGTGTCGGCTCAGTTGCCCTCGCCAGGCCGGAGGCAAACAGGACGACTCCCGCTAAACAGCAAATCCAACTTCGCCGCATGAATTCTCCCCTGACTTCCGATCACGGCCTGCCGAACAGGGGCAGCAGCAGATTCAGGCCCAGAACGCACAACAGCCCGACGCTGCCGGCCAGGCTTTCCATGAGCGTCCAGGAACGGAAAGTGTCCTGGAGATTGAGGTTGAAGTATTCCTTGAACAACCAGAACCCGGCGTCGTTGACGTGTGAGCACATCAGGCTGCCGGCACCGATCGACAACACCATCAGGTTGGGGTCCACATGGCCGGCAGCAACAATCGGCACCATGATGCTCGCGGCGGTCAGCCCAGCTATGGTAGCGGACCCCAGGGCTATTCGAATGGCCATGGCAATGAGCCACCCGAGTATCAGCGGCTGCAGGGGAACGGTCTGCAGCCAGCCGGCAAGCTGCGCACTGACGCCACTGTCAACGAACACCTGCTTCAAGGCGCCGGCACCCGCCAGTATCAACAGTATGGCGGAAACATCCTTCAAGGACGCACCGTACGCGTGCATGAGGGCTTTGAGGTCCATGCCACCCGCTACACCCAGGCTGAATGTCGCGTAAATCAGGGACATCAGCAGGACTACGGTTGGCTGGCCAACGAAAGCAACAGCCGCCTCGAACCGCGGCGATCCGTGTGGAACGTAAGCAATCGCGGTAGCCGCGGTGATCAACGCCACGGGCAGAAGCGCGGTAAAACAACTGTTGAACGGTCCCGGCAATTTCTCTTCCGGCCGACTGTATTCCGTAAACGAGGCCGGAGATTGTCCCAGCGCCTGAGCGCCAGTCTGCGGTGCAATGCCCTTCAGTGTCAGTGCCAGCATGGGCCCCGCGATCATCAGGGCTACGCCACCCACGATCAGCCCGTAAATCAACGTCAGCCCAATGTCTGCTCCAAAGAGCTTGAGCAGCGCGATGGGCGCCGGATGGGGCGGCAGAAAGCCATGCGCTATGGAAAGGCCACACACGAGCGGAATGCCGAGATGCACGGCGGGTAATTTCGTGCGTGTGCCGAGAGAAAATATCAAGGGAACCAGGACGACAAAACCAACACTATAAAAGAGCGGGATGCCGACGATCAGGCCGGTCAGGGCCATGGCGATCAGGATGAACCTGTCGCCGACTGCACCGATGAGTGCTTTGGAGATGCTCCGGGCTGCGCCGCTGTCGGCGATTATCCTGCCGAACATCGCTCCAAAGCAGATGATCGCGGTCAACCCGCCCAGCATATCCCCGACCCCGCGCTCCAACGACTTGCCGATGTCGTTCAGCGGCATGCCGAAACAGAGCGCTCCGGTCAGGGCGATAACAATAAACGCGGCAAAAGGCGGTACCCGACCCCACCCGATGAGAAGAATCAGTAAGGCGATCAGAAGAACAACGGCAAGAACGGTCAAGGCACGTAGATCCCCGCCGCTATGCAGGCCTGGATCGATCCAGGTGACCATCCAACGTACATCGAATGGTCACCTGTCTCCTGTCACGTTAGAAGTTCATCCGCAGGCCAACACGATACATCCGTCCGAGCACGTCATAGAGATAGGGGTTGACGCCATAGTAGACAGTGGACTGCGGCGCCGGTTCCGGGGACTTGTTGAGCAGGTTATCAACCTTGAAATAGGCAGTCACGCTCCCCGACACGTTGTACGCTCCGCCGAGATCGACGTAAGTGGCGCCCTTCATGACATTGTTGTTTATGGTGGGATGATTGACCGTGGCGACGGGGCAATTCGTCTGGCATTGGACATATTCCCGATTGTAAACGCCATCGCTGAACCAACGCTCGGTTACGGTCAGGCTATACTTTTCGGTATCCCAGCCTTGCGTGAAATTGGCCTTCCAGAACGGGACGCTGGCCGAAGTAACGGCATTGGCGAGATTGACGCCGGCGCTCTGGACCGGGATCGAGCCGGGAAGGCCGGAATCAGTGAGAAAACTGATCGTGCGGGTCGCCAAGGCGCGCACTGTCAACGACCCGGGTAGCCGCAGAGCCGCCAGCCCCGTGCGATACATTAATTCGACGTCGTAGCCCTCGTCGCGAACTTTAGCCAGGTTGAAAGACTGCACCCTGATGTAGTTGGTGTTCGGGGTCGGACTGGTCAGCAGCATCTGCGAGCACAGTTGCTGATTGCCGCCGGAGCACAGATCGGCCTCTTGCTGGGCCGTGAGTGCCGAGATCTCATTCTCGACCCGGATATCATAGTAGTCGATGGAGGCGCTGAAACCGGGAAGGAATTCCGGCTGGGACAGGGCGATGCCGAACGTCGTATTGTGGGCGATTTCAGGCTTCAGGTTGGCGTTGCCGACAGTTTCCCCGAGTAGATTGTAGGGTGCTCCCTTGAAGATGACGGTAGTGTTCGTCACCACGGGCGCTGCAAACAGTTCGCTCAAGTTAGGCGCGCGTATGTCGCGTGATGTGACAGCCCGAAGACTCAGGCCGTCGACGGGCGTCTTCCATGTCCCGCCCGCCTTCCAGGCCGTCACACTTCCCGACGTGCTGTACTTGGTTTGCCGGATGGCGAGGTTCAGGTTGGCAACTCCCAGCGGGTCCCATTTCAGGAACGGAATATTCTGCTCCAGGTACGCTTCGGCGACATGGTAGGAGCCCTGTCCGTCATGATAGTTTCCGGCGTACCAGTTGTTGCCGGCTGTATTCAACACCGGATCGGCCGGATAGGCCGCCGAGTACGGGCTGGCGGCCGTGACGCCATTGCCGTAGGGATCCGCGGTGGTCACGTAAGACTCATTCCGATATTCCGCGCCGGTTGCGAAAGCGACCGGTCCCGCCCAAAGCGAAAACGGCGCGCCGCTCACATTGAAGCTGACGACATCCTCCACCTGGCGAGAACGTTGCTCCGGCCCATTGGCGGGCAGCACATAGGCGAGCGCCGCAGGATTGACCGTAACCTGGCCAATGACGTCCAAGGGCACGCATCCCGAAGCCTGGGCCACTGCACTTGCGCAAACGATCGTGCCATTCGGCCCGTTGGCTGCGTTGATGGCGGCGTTATAACGAGGCGTCAGGGAAATGTTGCTGACATCGATGGCCGTGCGGTTCGTGCCGTGCGCGTAATAACCGTCGTACGACCATTTCGTTCCAAAGATGTCGGCAGAGCCATCCGCGCCGGCGACCAGGCGCAGCAGCTGCCTCGTTGCATCGACATCGACCGGGTTCGGAAACTCGCCGTTGCTGGTGCCGAACCCGAAGCTGGTAATGTTGTTGGCCGCACACGCTGCCTGGATCGAAGCAGGCACGTAAGGATTGGCGCATTGGATGGTCAGATTGGGCTTTTCGGCGCCCGTGTTAGGTATGTTCGTCGCAGTCACCCGCGATGCGTTCACGGTGACGTAGATCTCGTTGTTGTCATTCAGATCGTACCCGAGCCGGGTATAGCCTACGCTGCGCTGGAGCGGCGACGCCAGACTCGTTCCGTTGGCCACATCGCCGCTCAAATCGCCGCCCACACAGAACGGGCTGAAGCAGTTAGACCCGTATTGAAACGGGTGTGGCGCGCCATTGACCCCAAAGGCGGTCCCCAGGAGGGAGCCGCTGTTGATGAGTCCATATTTCGCGTACTGGGATTGCTGCGCGTTCTGGATAACGGTGTATTGCGGCTTGCCATCGATCGCCTGGCCAATGGGTCGAACTAGAAACGCCGGGGCTGCGAACCAGGTACGGCCGTTCGGCCCGGGGCCGACCCCGAAACCGCCGGCGGGCACGCCGTTCTCTTTGCCGTACTCGCCGCTGAGCTCGACGTGGAGTCTGTCGCTCAGAAATGCCCCGCCCCAGGCTGCCTGGGCGGTGATGTTTTTGTCGTCCTGATAGGTAGTCTCGCCCGCCTCCAGGTTCGCTTTCAGGCCCACGAACTTCTTGTCCGTGACGAAATTGACGACGCCTCCGATGGCATCCGATCCGTAGGACGCGGAGGCGCCCCCGGTGACGACATCGACGCGCTTCATGAGCAATTGCGGAAACTGACTTACGTCCACGACGCCTGTGACATTTGCCGGCGTTACGCGTTGCCCGTCGAGCAGCGTCAGCGTACGAATAGTGCCCAGGTTGCGCAGACTGAATGAGCTCAGACCCTGCATGCCGCTACTGGTGCTGTTGGCAAAGGTCGTGCGTCCGGTGCTGCCTTGGAGCGCCGGCAATTCTGCGATGGCATCGAACAGATTGGGCTCGGCGACTTTCTCTATATCCGCAGTGGATAACATAGTCGTCGGAGTTGGCTGGGTGAAACCCGCCGAGGTGATGCGTGACCCGGTCACCACGATCGCCTCCAGGGGTTCGTCCGCCGAGCTCCCTTGGGTTTCTGCCTTCGGCACATCGGCGGCACCTGCGCGCATTGGCACGGCTGACAGAACCAACACCGAGACGCAGCAAACATACAAAAGTCGTCTGACCGTTAGCATCTTTTTAGACCCCGTACTACTTCTTCTCAGGCGGTTCGAGCATAAACATCCTTTTACACAACCGTCAATCTAAAAAACGTCATTTATGTATATGTTGTTACATTAATGCGCCGCATAGGCGCCAGTGGATGGAGAAATCCCTTGGTAATTCAATGTAATAGGCCGGCAGAGGCGAAGTAGAGAGCGGGTGTTTACTTCGCTGTAGCGACGCTACAAAAGAGGTTTGCCTGCAAGGAGCCGGGTAGAAACCCGCGGCGTTCGATCAATCTCCGATGGGTTGCTGGGGAGTAATCCCGTGCAGCCAGGCGACGCTGCCGCGCATCTTGCGCAACGCCAGATGAGCCCGCTCGCCCAGAACCGCGGCCACGGCATAGGCCAGCCGGTCGATCACGAACAGCTGGGCGAAGCGCATCGGATTGGGCTGGATTTCTTCAACTCCCGAGGCGGCAAGCCCGACATGCAGGCAGATGTCGGCGTCCCGCCCCAGCGGCGTTTCTTTGTCGGTAATGGCGATGCAGGTGGCCTTGCAGTATTTCGCCAGCTCCAGACTCTCCTGCAATTCGCGGGGACGGCCTGTGGAGGAGATGAACAGCGCGACATCGCCTTCGGCCAGGATCGCAGCCGACATGCGCTGGGTGTAGCCGTCGGTAAAGACCATGACCGGTACATTCAGCCGAAACAGCCGGTTGTGGGCTTCGGATGCCAGGGCCGCCGAGCTGCCGCCGATACCGTAAACAACCACGCGCCCAGCCTTCGCGATCGCTTGCGCGCTGCGCGAGATATCCTGGTAAACCAACGTGGCGCGCGTGCGGGTCAGGGCTTCAATGATCGTATCGAAGACACGATCATCATCGGGTTCCTTAGCCAGCGCGCCGCGACCGGTCGAGCCTGTGGCCTTGGTCACACGCTCGGCCCGATCGCTGTTCGCCTGGGATAAGGCCAGCTCCTGGATGAGGCGAAACTTCAGGTCCTTGAAGCCCTCGCAGCCGATCGCCCGGCAAAATCTCAGGATCGTAGGTTCGCTGACACCGAGATCGGCCGCGACGGAGCGCACGCTCGAGCGGACGAAATTATCGGGCGCGGCCAGGATCTGCCTGGCGATCCTGACCTCCGACCGGGTCATCGAATCCATCATGCCCTCGAGCCGCGGCAGGATATCGCTGCTGTCAGAAGTGTTCCGCGCTTTGTTCATATCTCATCTTCTTCAGCATCGGCGTCCGTGTTGAAGCTAATGATATTTACCGGGAATTTCAATTGTTCGACGCGGCAAAATGTTACTGATGTTACATGCTAGTTTGACGATACTACATTTTTGATAGATCATGGCCTGCGGATGACCATGGGCATTTGTCGGAAGGAGGTCTTTTGTCGATCGAACGCATTGGCGGCGCAAAAACCGGTTCGGGCGGGCAGCACCTGCCCTTTTGCCAGGCAACGGTCGCCAACGGCTTTGTCTTCGTGTCCGGGCAGGTCGCCATGGGCGCTGACGGTGAAATCATCGCGGGCGGCATCGTTGCTGAAACCCACCACTGCATCACAAGCATCATCGCCATCCTGCAGAAAGCCGGCTGCACCCTGAAGGATGTCGTGAAGGTGAACGTATGGCTCGATGACGCGCGTGATTTTGAGGCCTTCAACCGCGTCTATGCCGGCTACTTCCAGGAGGCGCTGCCAGCGCGCGCCTGCGTGCAGTCCGCCCTGATGGTCGACGCCAAGGTCGAAATAGAAGTCATCGCCCTGAAGCCACAGCGCTAAAGAGGGGCCGCCTTGCGCCTGAGCGATATAGTCAACATGCACCTGCCACGGGGAACCAAGGGGCTACCGCTTGACGGGTCCATCGTGCGGTTGGGAGATCTGATCGGTCGAGGTTTGAATCTGCTGCGCGGCGATTTCCTTATGCCGGTGGCCGTTCTGAAACGATCCGCACTAGACAACAACCTCAGGGTGATGCAGGACTACATCGAGCGCGTGGGCGTCAAGCTCGCGCCGCACGCCAAGACCACCATGTGCCCGCAATTGTTCGCCCGCCAACTCAACCACGGTTGCTGGGGGCTGTCGGTAGCGACCATGACCCAGTTCAAGTTGTGCCACGACCTGGGTGTTGCGCGCCTGATCCTCGCCAACCAACTCATCGGCCGGGCCGAAATCACCGGCCTGGCCCGTTTGTGGGCGCAGACCCCGCAACACGCCTACTACGTGTTGGTCGACAGCTTCGCGGCCGCGCAGGCGATTTCCGCCGGTTTCAGTCAAATCCCGGGGGCACCGTCTGCTCGGGTTCTAATCGAGATGGGCATAGCCCACGGGCGCTGCGGGGTTCGCACTCTGGATGAAGGACTGATACTGGCCAGGGCCATCCAGTCGCTATCGCACGTCGAACTGCACGGCGTGGCGGGGTATGAAGGCCTGATCGTCAGTGATCACGCCGAGCACGACACTGCGGCAGTCTCGGGCTATCTCAGGAGCGTCCTGCGGCTTTACGAGCTCCTGCTGGCGGAAGATCTGTTCAGCGATCCGGACCAGATCATTGTCAGCGCAGGCGGGTCGGCCTACTACGACCTGGTCGCCCAGGTCCTGGCGGGCGGAGCCAAGGGCGTGGTGCCGATCCTGCGTAGCGGCTGTTACCTGACGCATGACAGTGGTTTCTATCGCCGGTTGCTCCAGCGCATAGAAGACAGGGCCGTCGCAGGACCGGCGCCGCGCCTCACTCCCGCGCTCGAGGTATGGTCGCGAGTGATTTCGCGGCCGCAGTCAGACCAGGCCATCGTGTTGCTGGGCAAGCGCGACGTTTCGTACGACATCGACCTGCCCGCGGCCCGGTGGTGGTTTCGCGAAGGGCGCCACGACGCGCCTCAATCCATCGACGGTTTGGTCGTCGACAAACTCAACGACCAACATGCTTACCTGACCGTGCCGGCGGGAGCGGATCTGGCGGTCGGCGATCTGCTGGGCTTCGAGATATCACACCCCTGTACCACCTTCGACAAATGGTCCCTGCTGCTGGAGGTCGAAGACGACTACACCGTGCACGGTGGCCTCAAGACATTTTTTTGAGAGCCTTCGATCAGAACCTGACATGGCAGCAGACATCCTTCGCGCCGATATCGTACTGAAAGGCGGGCTGGTCATTGACGGCCGCGGCCAGCCTGCATTCGCTGCAGACGTCGGCCTGCGCGGCGACACCATCATCGCCATCGGCGATCTGGCGAATGTCACCGCGGATCGGGTCATTGAAGTAACGGGGCTGGTCGTAGCGCCGGGCTTCATTGACGTCCACACCCATGACGATCTCATTTGCATCACTCAGCCGGAAATGACGCCCAAGATCAGCCAGGGCGTCACCACACTGATCGTCGGGAATTGCGGCATCTCCGCCCCACCCCTGTGTTTTAGCGACGGCGTCAGCGAACCGTTCAACCTGCTCGGCCAGAAGGAAGATTTCGCCTATGACACCTTCGCCAGCTATCGCCGGGCTATAGAGGCGGTATCGCCGCGCGTCAACGTCGCCGCCCTGGTAGGTCATTCAACCCTACGCGTGCAATGCGTTAAGGATCTTGGGCGGCCCGCCACGGCCTCCGAACGCGAGCAGATGAATGTCCTTTTGCAGGAGGCCCTGGACGAAGGTGCCGTGGGCATGAGTTCCGGCGTGTTCTACGCCCCCGCCCAGGCGGCCGACGTGGAGGAATTGCAGGTCTTGGCCCAAACAGTTGGTAAGGCCGGCGGAGTCTACACCGCTCATATTCGCGACGAGCGTGACGGTATTGTCGAGGCGTTGCAGGAAGCCTTCGCCGTCACCGCGCCGGGGCGGACACCGCTGGTACTGTCGCACCACAAATGCGCCGGGGTGCGCAACTGGGGCAGGGCCGGCGAAACCCTGGGGCTGATCGATGCCGCCCGCCAATCGCAGCCCGTCCACCTCGATTGTTATCCCTATACGGCAGGCTCCACTGTGATTCGCCCGGACCTGGCCGACGGCGAGGTCGAGATCCTGATCAACTGGTCCACACCCTATCCTGACATGGCCGGACGCACGCTGAAGTCCATCGCCGAGGAATGGAGGATGACGCAGGTGTCCGCCGCCGAGCGGCTCATGCCCGGTGGCGCCAGCTATTTTCAGATGCACGAGCAGGATATGCGCGAGATCCTGCAGCACTCCTGCTGCATGGTCGGGTCCGACGGACTGCCTCACGATTCCTTACCGCATCCGCGCCTGTGGGGTACCTTTCCTCGCGTGTTGGGCCGCTATGCCCGCGAACTGAATGTCATCAACCTCGAAATGGCGGTCCACAAGATGACGGGGCTGTCCGCTGCGACTTTCGCCCTGCCCGACCGGGGCCTGATCGCAGTTGGCATGAAGGCGGACATCACGGTTTTCGATCCCGCAACCATTATTGACCGCGCGACCTACGACGCCCCTGCCCGGATGGCCGCAGGCATTGAGCATGTCTTCGTCAACGGAACTCTGGCCTGGACACAGCAAGCCGCAACACCGGCGCGTAGCGGCAGATTTCTCCGTCGAAGGCAGACATGACCGAGCGTGGCTAACCAGCTTCGTGAGGCCCGATGTCCCCCGGGCCATGTTGGCCCGGGAACTCCGTCCACTGACATACCAGCGTGCGCGCTAGCGGCGAGCCGGTCCGCGTCGTGCTGCTTCGATCGTGGCGATGTCGATCTTTTTCATTTGCATCATCGCCTCGAACGCGCGCTTCGCGGCCGCACGATCAGAGTCGGTCGTTGCTTCCAGTAGTACGCGTGGGGTGATCTGCCAGGACAAGCCCCATCTGTCCTTGCACCACCCGCAGGCGCTCTCGGCGCCGCCATTGCCGACGATGGCATTCCAGTAGCGATCGGTCTCGGCCTGGGTCTCCGTGACGATCAGAAACGAAAAGGCTTCGTTGTGCTTGAAAGCCGGGCCGCCGTTCAGGCCGAGGCAGGCCACGCCCAGTACCGTAAACTCTACGGTCAGCACTTGTCCTTCTTTGCCAGCCGGGTAGTCGCCAGGGGCACGGTGGACTGCTGTCACGGCGCTGTCCGGAAAAGTCTGCGCGTAAAACCTGGCGGCCTCTTCTGCTGTGCCGTCATACCAAACGCAAATCACGTTTTTGGCCATCTTCTGTCTCCGTTCACGGGTCATTCGGGGATCCTACCGAGTAAAGACGAAACAGCAACCGGCGAGCCTACAGCAGCCCTTACGAAACTTGCATCCGGCGATGCCACCCCATCCAGATATCCAGGCCGGTAGATCAAAGCATTCTCAACCGCCTCGCCCCAGATCTAGAGCCAGCCGCTCTGACAGCCGCGGCGCAGCTGTTCATTTGGCGCTGCATTGGAATAACCCATATCCCTATCTGCGCCTTCTGCCGGCACCCTGGCATAGATAACTTGGCTCCAACGAAACGCCGACCGAGTTTCCGGTGGCGTAACAGAGGATCGTAGAATGAGCTCTCAAGTTGTCTTGATTACGGGCGGACTCACCGGCATCGGACGCGCCGCCGCGGTCGCATTCGCCAAAAAGGGCGCGAAGGTGGTCGTTGCCGGTCGGCGCGATGAGGCGGGCAAGGCCCTCGCCAAGGAGTTGCGCTCTTTCGGTTCGGAAGCCGAGTTCATCAACGCCGACGTCCGCAAGGAGGATGACATCCGCGCCATGGTCGACAAGACCATCGCGCGGTTTGGCCGTCTCGATGTGGCTGTCAACAATGCTGCCACCGAAGGCCAGGTTGGCCCGATTACGGAGCAAACCGCGGAAACCTATGCCGCGACATTCGACACGAATGTCCTGGGCGTGCTCCTGTGCATGAAGCATGAAGTGCGGGTCATGCAAAAACAGGGCAGCGGTAGCATTATCAATATCTCCTCGACCTACGGGCACGAGGGTGCGGCGGGAGGCTCTGTCTACGTCGGCAGCAAGCACGCCGTGGAAGGCATCACCAAGTCGGTGGCACTCGAGGTCGTCAACTCGGGAATCCGTGTGAACGCCGTGGCACCGGGTCCTGTGGACACTGGCATGTTGACCCGTTTTACGGGCACGTCGGAAAACAAAGCAGCTCTGGTGTCAACCGTTCCGATGGCTCGGCTCGGCCTCCCGGAGGAGCAGGCCAACGCGATCGTGTTCATCGCCTCGGACGAGGCTTCTTTCATCACCGGACATATCCTCAACGTCGACGGCGGCAAGACTCACTGATCCAGTCCCGGACGCGGAGGTTTGCTCCGCGCCCGCTGATGCGACAGGGAAGGAATCTATCGGTGCAGCCGAATTGAGCCTGATTCGCGCAGCGGCGGAGCGGGGTTCGCGCCACCCATGAACCGCTCGACGAACGAAACGAATGCTCGCGCTTTGGTGCTGGCGAGGCGGCCTGTCGGGTAAACCGCGGACAGATTGGTCGGCGGCAAGGCCCAGTCCTCCAAAATCGCCACGACCTTTCCGGATCTTAGCTCGGGCGAGAAATTCCACTCCGAGGATACGGCCAACGCCATATCGCAGTTCACCGCCTCCCTGACTCCCTCCGCTGCGGTCACCTTCAACCGCCCTTGGAGAACGACCGACACCTCCGCGGCGGCCTTTCGAAACGTCCAAGACCTCCAGGACTCACCTCCGCCACCCCGCGTGTAAATGACTGCCTGATGGCTGGCCAGTTCGCCAGGGGACGCGGGGATTCCATGGCGTTGCAGATACGCAGGGGTGGCTACAACGATGCGGCGACCCTCGGCGATCCGGCGCGCGGTCATATTCGAATCAGGCATCGCACCCATTCGTAGCGAGACATCGATGCCCTCGTTCACGAGATCCAAGTGACGGTCGTCGAGGACGAGCTCAATATCCAAGTCCGGATGTTCGGCCAAGAACACCGACAAGTTAGGAATCACATGGAGCCGTCCAAAGCAAACCGATGTCGACACGCGCAGCTTACCTGAGAGGCCGCACGCGCTCCCTCGCGCCGCCACCACGGCCTCGTCGGCCTCCTCGATCGTCCGCTTCGCACGCTCATAAAAAATCCGGCCGGCCTCGGTCGGGACCACGCGGCGAGTCGAACGCATCAACAGACTGACTCCCAGCCACTCCTCGAGCTGGACAACAGCCTTCGACACAGCCGGCTGTCCGATGCGTTGATGCCGAGCCACCGCCGAAAACGAGCCGGTGTCGACGACGCGCACGAAGACATCCAATGCTGCGAGTCTGTCCATTTACGCGGCCAGAATTGTCGAGAACAAAGTTCTCTTGAAGTTCTCCGCGAACGCCAGGTCGCGCTCAACCTTGGACGTCAAAATGGCACCTTGGAGTCCTGTGACTATAAATTCAGCCACTTCGCTGATCTTGAAACTCTTGGGAAACTCGCCAGCTTTCACGGCAGCCTTCAAACAATACGCAACGGCCTCCCGCAATTCGGTGAATATCTCCGTCAAACGCTTGCGAATGACCTCGCTGTGGTCGCACGCCTCGGCAGCGAAATTACCAACCAAACACCCATTTTTGCAGTCGTGACTTCTGATGGCAGCGATATTCGCATCAAAATAAGCCCGCAACCGTTTCAGGGGCGGAAGCGCATCATTGCGTAATGTTGCACCGATCACGACGCGGCTATTTGCAAAATAGAGATCGAGAATCTCGAGTGCGAAAGCCTCTTTGGAAGCAAAGTGATTGCTGAAAGACCCCTGCGGTACGTCAGCCGCCTCGACAATGTCGCGCACGCTGGCACCCACATAGCCGCGCTCGAGCACGACCTTCAGGCCGCTCGCCAGTATTTTATCTCTATTGGAAAATCTGCTCATGGTGCTACAATACGGTCGTACATATTTTTTTGCAACCCAGAGCAACGCCCCCTGGACGGCGAGGAGCCACCATGAGCCGGACGCAGGAAGAACAGAACCGTTCCATCGTTTTGGAAGCTTTTGACACGCTGTTTAACGAGCGCGAGTACGCCAAAGCACTCAAATTCTGGGCATCTGATTACATCCAGCACAGCGCCCACATCCCGCCCGGTCGTGACGGTCTTTTTGAATTGGTCAAAAGCGTCCCGCCGACCCTGAGATATGAAAACCAGCTCATTGTAGCGAACGGGGATTTCGTGATGCTGCACGGCCGCTTTTCGGGACTTGGCGCAGGAGTTCCCAGTTGGGTGGTCGTGGATATTGTCCGGATGGAAAACGGTCTGCTCGCCGAGCATTGGGACGTCATTCAAGACGAGGCTACGCGGGAGCAGTCAAAGAGCGGCAATCCGATGTTTGGCACGACATTCCCTTCTTGAAGCAAATAGGCGATCTGCCTCAACCAGGTTCATACATGGACGCCGCCCCTGCGCTTATAGATGCCTTGTCTCGGCTGGGGGCACGCCCCAGTTGTTATTACGGCCATCGGCAAATCGAACGGGCGCTTCAATGAGCTCCCTTGGATCGACGTTGTCGAGGGCAGCCAATTGGACTGCAACGTAGTCACCGCCGATTTCCTTGACGTGTCCCCGTGCGAACGAGCGCACGCCGCAGTGTCGACAAAACAGGTGGTGCCCGGCCTTCGAGCCGAACTGGTAATCGCTCAAATCCGGCTCGCCCGCCAGTAATCGGAATGCGTTGGGCTTGATGATTACGTTCCAATTCCGTGTTTTCGTGCAGATCGAGCAGTTGCACTTGTTCGTGCCCAGGCTCAGGTCGATGTCGGCTTCAAATCGAACTGCACCGCAATGGCAGCTTCCGCTAAAAGTTTTGATCATCATGATCCCCCAAAAGATCGTAGCCGCAAGCTACCTATGTATCGACTCATGAGCAACCTCAATCCCGCCTGTCAGTCGGGCTGCCTGCGGAAGTCGAGATCCTGGAAGTCGTAGCTGAAATCGGTTAGCGGGGAGACGGCACGCATCGTGAATCCGGCGACTTTGCCATCGAAATCGCGTGAGAAAACCACGTACGCATCGGCATGGAAACTGCGATCGGCCCACCGGATGATGAAACGATCGGGTCCGTTTGGGATCAGCTCGCCCGCGAGCCGATTCGTATGGCCGAACTTCAAATGGAGCTTTTCGTCACCGATGGCTATGCCGGCATCACCGCGCCAGGCGTCACGATAGACGCCCACGTACTGTTGTGGCGGCATTGTTGAAGCGCCAGGCGCACTCGATGCGAGCGCCGCATTTTCCGCCTCCCGGCCCTCTTGGTCCTTGCGCTCGTTGATCGTCCGCAGCAGAGCGACCCAATCCTTCGCAGGCGCACCGGCATAGGCCTCGAGAATCCGCAAGGCAATCGCGTTCATGGGAGCCGTGTCTTCCTGGTTCGTCAGGACGATCACGCCGAGATTGAGCTCGGGAAGCATGTTCACATAGGTGACAGTTCCCAACACACCGCCTGAGTGGTGAAGCAGATGGCGGAAACCTATCCCGACGGCACTTACAACCACGAGATCCAGGTCGCCCAGCCCGAGCAACTGCCGCAACTCACCGAAGGGTTGCTGAAGCGCGGGTATGCCGAGGAAGACGTGCGGAACATCCTCGGGCTGAATTGGCTGCGGGTCGCACGGCAGGTTTGGAAGTAGGCGCCGTCCGGATCGAGGGGCGGCGTCGCGTGCCGCACCTCGACCAGCGTCGTTAGAGAGGCGCGGCACTCAGGGCATTGAGTGTGTTTGTATTGTCATCCGTGAAGAAGATCAGCAAATCGCCTTTCTTATCCACGGTCGCGGTCACGCCGAACAAGGCCGCGTTGTTTCCCATGGCATCCTCCACCAAGGGGTCAATGGCCTTGACGCCGACAACGCTGGCATTGGCCGGGTTGATTTCAATCAGGTTGTTGTCGTTCAGGTTCACGACCAATACATCGTTGTTGAAAGGATTGATCGCGATGCCGCCCGGGACATTCAGTGGAGTGCCCTCGAAGATCGTCGTCCCCATGCCTGTCGATGTCTTGAGCCTGCTCGCATTCGAGATGGCAGCAATGCGGTTCAGGGCCGGATCCTGTACTACGAGTACGTCAAACAGCAAGTGGTCGCCGACCTTGAGGAACGGCACCCATCTCATGTCGATCTTGGTCTCGCCACCATCCATCACGGTTAGCTGAGCGATTTCAGTGACCTCGAACGTCGGTGCGGCGCCATGGTGGCCCTCCCGCACATCTACACGCAGCACTTTCGCATCGCTCTTATTCGCTACAAAAAAAGTCGAAATCGGCGAGAATAAACGCGTAAATCCGGTCGTCACTCCCCACGGATTGTTGAACATCGGGTCGGTAATTGACGTGAAGAGCGATCCGTCCGGGTTCAGCACCTGGACGCTATTGCCGCCCTTGGAGTTGGCCACCAGGAGGCGGTCGCGATTGAACGACAGATCCGCTGGTCCCTGGAGTCCCGCTGCGACGGCGTTGAATTGCACGCCAGTCGAGGGGAACGGATGAAACTTGACGATCGTGGTGCCCGTCGTGCCATCGTTGCCGATGTTAGACACCAAGACCGTGCCCCTGGGAAGCTTGTGCAGCTTCTCCTGAACGACGACAACCTTGTAGGGGTTCGGATCGGCCATGATCGCGTTCCCGTTGACGTCATTTATGTTCTGCGTACTGCCAATTTCCTGGATGTTGTTGAGCCCTACTATCGTCTTGATTCGTGCAGCATCATCATTATCGGGAGCGCCCAGGGCTACGCCGGAAGATGAGCACAGCAGGAATGCAGCAAGCGGCAGACATAGATTTCCATGTTTCACAAATGTTTCCTCCCGGTGGGTCATATCTCATGAGTCACGGTACTAGAATTAACATCGATACTCCATCTGTTGGAAATCACACTGTCTCCATTTGCAACATACTCGGAACGGCCGTCCTGGCGCTGAGTCTTTGCGCAACTTGCCCGACAAGGGCGAATGCCGCGGAAGCCCGCTTCGCCGACCTTCCCGGCATCTGGCAAATGCACGGCTATGGCAGGGTCTTCGACATTTCCGCCGAGCGGCTTGTGAGTTACGACATCACCGACGTGAGTTGCGTGCAACGGAAAGAAACGCCCCTGCGCGAGGCACAGACCCAATACGAGCGGATTACCTTTCGCGAGAACTATGCGTTCTTCGGGGATGACATGTACGCTCGCTTTCGCCCCAAAATCACCGCCGCGACAACTCAAGACGGTCTGTTCGAGACTTTCTCGCAAATAGTGTCTGCCCTGAATGACGGTCACGTCGTTCTTCAAGCTGACGGCCGCAGTTTCAGGAGCGGACTGCCCGGCGCGCTGTACGAGTCATGGGTGGCGGAAAATTCCGTCTCGGACAGGCGGACCGCTGAGGATCAGTTCCGGAAAACCGTAAGCACCTTCGTCGTCGATGATGTGCTGAGACGAAAAGCACAGCATGGCGCCAATGGCATTTTGACCTGGGGCTGGGCTGCACCGGGGGTCGGCTACGTCAATGTCGCGGCTATGTATATGGGCTCGGGGAAGGAGGAGGTAGCCTCTCTGCCGACACAGATCGCTCGCAGTCGATGGCAACCTGTACGAGGGGCGCGGCATTCCACCGAACATCGAGGTCAAAGCGCAGCCAACCGGTAGCTTTCACGAGCGCATGAGACTCGATATCGACACGGCCCTCGCACTGTTCGGCAAAGCCAATACAAAAAAGCCGCTGAGGATATGTCGCCAGGCAGCGATATATCCTCTGTGCGGTTCAACCGCTTACGTATGCAAGCCCTTGAACATACCCGGCCGGTACCCGCCGGCTTCGGTGCGCAGCGCCACATTCAGACGATTCCAGGAGTTGATCATCGCGATGGCGAGGGTGAGCGCCGCAATTTCTGCTTCGTTGAAATGCGGTCGAACCCTTTCGTAGGTGCTATCCGGGACGTGTCCGCTACTTAAGAGAGTAACCGCTTCGGTCCATTCCAGCGCGGCGCGCTCGCGCTCGTTGTAGTAGGGCGCCTCCTCCCAGGCATCGAGAGAATACAGGCGCTGCTCAGTCTCGCCATCCGCGCAAGCATCCTTACTGTGCATGTCGATGCAAAAGGCGCAGCCGTTTATCTGCGAGGCGCGCATCTTCACCAGGTGCAACAACTTCGGCTCGAGGCTCGAGGTTCCGATATGGGCTTCAACAGCCAACAGCAGTGGCAGCGCTTTGGGGTCGGCTTTGGAATAGTTGATACGGGCTTTCACTTGATCTCCTTCTAGGCAGGCGTCGAGCGCCCACGTTCAATCCTCAGTTGTCGAGGAAGCTTGTCCGGGTTGAGTACCGTGAATACATCCAGAATACGGGTGCCATCGGTTCGTATTGAAATAACTGAGAACACTTTACCGTCGACCTCAATAGCCAGGCCGGCCTCGCCGTTGATTCGAACGGGTGTGAATACGAATTGGTCCGTATGTCGACCCAACACCGCGAGCACGAATCGCGCCACGCGTTCGCGTCCGCGGATGATTCTGAGGGCAGCTTTGGCTTTTCCGCCACCGTCAGAGGTCCAGGACGCTTCGTTCGCGAAGAGTGACAGTAGAGCGTTCTTGTCGTGCGTCATGATGGCCTGAACGAGGCGGTCTAACAGCGCCTTGCGTGCGACGTCACTTACTTCCACCCGCGGCTTTTGCTCGTGCACATGACGGCGCGCTCGGCTCGCAATCTGGCGACAGGCGGCTTCACTCTTCCCCAGGACCTGGGCAATCTCCGAATAGTCGCTCTCGAATACTTCACGCAGTAGAAAGGCAGCCCGCTCCTCGGGAGTGAGCCGTTCGAGCACGACGAGAAAGGCAATGGACAGATTGGATGCGAGCTCGGCTTTCGCATCGACCGATGACGACTCGTCCCCCACCAATGGCTCCGGAAGCCAGGGGCCGACATACGTTTCACGAGAGGTTCGGGCCAGTCGCAGGTGATCGATGCAAAGACGGGTGACAGTGGTGACCAACCAGCCTTCAGGGGAGCGAACGTCGGCGGCAGCTACACCGTGCCACCGCAAATAGGCCTCCTGCACGATATCTTCCGCCTCGGCACGGGAGCCCAGCATTCGGTAAGCAACGCCAAGGAGCCGCTGGCGATGGCTCTCGAAGGTCAGAAAAGAGTCATTCATACCAGTGAAGACGGCCCAGGATGCCGCTTTGTGACAGCTCCCAACCCTCGAAGGTCAATTCCTCAGGCGGACTCTCACGCCGGAGCGATATGGAAAATCCGTTCCGCGTTCTCGTGGTAAAGCTTGCCCCGCTCCTCGGCTGTGACCGGTGCCAGGTCCATGAATTCGACGGCAGGCTTCGTGGGCTGATAGGGATAGTCGATTGCCCACAACACGTTGTCGATGCCTATGCGCTTGATCGCGTAGTCCAGCGCTAGCGGGTCTTCAACGCCGCTCGTCGTGATCACGAAGTTGCGACGGAAGTACTCTTCCATCCTCAGCTGCGTCTTCGGCGCGCGACCGGAGTCCTGCGCGCGGCCGCTCATGAAGTCAATACGCCAAATCCAGAAGGGTATGGCTTCTCCCATGTGGCCGATGCAGATCTTGAGTTTCGGAAATCGGTCGAACACGCCGGCGGCCATCATGCGCACTGCATGCGTGCCAACCTCAACGCCATAGCCCCACATCGCCGAATCCATGCCGTAATCCTGGAGTGGCCCCTTGAGGCCGTCGGACGGCGCGCGCGGATGAATGTAGATGCAGGAATCGAGCGCCTCGGCCGCCTCGAGCACGGGCCAGTACTTCGGGTCGTCAAGATATTCGCCGTTGGTGTGGCTGTTCAGGATAAACCCGTTGAGCTTCAAAGTGCGTATGGCGCGTTCCATTTCCTTCACCGCGCGCTTCGGACTTTGCGGCGCGAATGAGGCGAGCCCGGCGAAACGCGTCGGGTGCTTGCGGCAAATCTCGGCCATACGATCGTTGGCGAGTGCGGCCAGCTCGGTAGCCGTATCCGCGTCGAACATCTGCACGCCCGGCGCGGTCAACGAGAGGAGTTGCACGTCGACGCCGTACTCGTTCATTTCTCTGAGGCGGCGCCCTTCGACATCGAGCAGCCCGTCGAGAAAGTTCAGTACGCTGTAACCCGACTTGGTGCTTGCCGCGTCGTAGATACCCGCGACCAACAGTTTGTCGAGGCTCGATGTCGGTCCACGCGCCACAGCGCGCAGCGCCGCCGCGACCTCCGGAATCGACCATGCCTCTTCGGTCGCGATCTTTCTCATGCTCTTTGCCACGTTGGAATCCTTTGTTAGAAGGTGTACGTGAACCCTGCCCGAATCGAAGTCCCGAGAGTATCGAAGAAGATCGGATTCGTACCTCCGTAGGTGCTCGAGGGCCCGAGCGCCGTGGCGCCGCCCGTAAACGGCGGTTGCTTATTCAGCACGTTGTGGATCTCGGTAAACAGCTGGAGACCTTTGAGTGCTTCGCCCTGGAACGCGTATCGCGCGTTCAGGTTCAGGAGGAAATAGGCCGGGACGTAGTTGTAGGGCAACGGGTGCAGCCCGAGCGATGCAACGCTGGGATCGCCGGAGATCACCTTCTGATAGAGCGCACCCTGGGCGGGAGTGACACCCAGGTAGTCCATGATGCCGTGGCTCACGAAATTCACGGTCGGCGTAATACTCAAGGGTCCTTTCGACCAGCTGACCAGCAGGCTGCCGCGCCACTTGGCATCGGCCGTGTAGTCATTGAGAAAGTTGTTGCCGGTCCCTGTCTGGCCGAGCAGATCGCTCACCGGACCGCCCGGGAAGGACTGAAAGATCTGCTGATCCATCCACGTGGTGAGGAGGCGGGCATTGATCGCGCCGAAGGCGCCCAGGTCGTGCGAATAGTTCACCGAGAAGTCGATTCCCCGCACCTCGTAGAACGCGCCGTTGTAGGAGGACGGCGACGCGGACACGATGTTGTAGCATCCCCCTGCGTACGCGGCCGCTCCGCCACGGCCGTCGCAGGGGAAGCCAGCCGCCGTCACACCGGTGGGTCCGAAGACCAACGCATTGCAATCGACGCTGTTGCCGGCCTGACAGCCTAACTGGGTGAAGGCCGGGTTCGCCTGCTCGATGGCATCCTTGACCTTGATGTGGAACCAATCGGCTGAAAATTGCAGGCCCGACAGGATGCCGGACGGGGTGAGCACGATGCCCAGCGTGGTGGTATCCGAGGTCTCGGGCTTGAGATTGACGTTACCGATGAGATTCTGGGTGCAGGGGTCGATGAAGACCCCCGGCGGGCCGCACCACCCGAAGACGCCGCCCGCGTGAATGATCTGGGCGTAGTAGAGCTCGCGGAAGTTGGCCGCGCGTGCGTCTCGGGACTGGCTTGCCCGGAAACGCACACCCTCCAGCGGCTCCCAGATGAGAGAACCCTTCCACGTGTTGAGATTGTGGATGACGTCGCTGTTGCCCTGCACTGGAATGCCGTACAGGGCTTTATTGTCGTAACGCGACTCGCGCGCCGCGACGTCGAGCTCCAGCAGGTGCACGCCCGGCAAGTCCTTCGCCAGCGGCAGGTTCGTCTCCAGGTAGCCCTCGTGGATCTGTACCTGGCCGCCGAAAGACACGCCGTACTGTGTGCCGTAGTCGGTGGAGATATAGTCGGGGACGCCGGGATTGTCGATGTTGTCGCCGTGCTCCTGGCGAAATTCGTAACCGAATGCGGCCGAGAACGGCCCGGCACCTATGCCGGAGAAATAGTTGCCCGAGAGATTGCCGGCGACAACCGATTGCTTGTAGGTGAGCTGCTCGAGCAGGTTGCCGAAGGAGTATTGGACGGCGGATGCCGGGAGCCGCTGCGTGCCGAACGGGTTGAGCGGTACGCAGCCTTGCGCGATGCGCGGATCCGCCAGGCTGTAGCCGGCAGCGATCTCATGGGGATCATTGGGATTGAAGCCGTAGACGCTCACGTAGCAAGCGGGCTTGCCCGTTGCCGGGTTGATCACCGAGTCGAGCGCCATGATGGAGGCATTCAGGTGAAAATTGTTCTGCAGGAGCTGATCGTGGTGAGTGCGGCCGAACTCATAATAGGCATCGTAGGTCCAGGAGGATTGGCCGATCTTGCCGCTGAAACCCAACGTAAAGCGCGTAACGTCGGTTGTGAATGTGGTGGGCAGCGCTTCCTGAGACGTCCAGTCCTTGTTGATGAAGGCGCCGGAACCGACGGCCGCGGCCAGCGAGGCATCGCCCGCGTTTGCACATGTGGCGGAGGCGCTGGTGCTGTCGGGACAGGCAAAGGCATTCTGCGGTCCGATAGCCTGGAAGATGCTGTTGACGTTCTGCCCGGTAATCTTGCTCTGCACCCTCCCCCAGATAATGTCGGCCTTGATGTTGAGATGCTCGTTCACCTCGGAGCTCGCCATCCCCGTGAGGACGCCTCGAGTCAGTTTGGGCATCAGGACGTTGTAGAATTGAGCGGGCGCGCCGTCGCCCCCGGGCACGACATTGTTGAAGGAGAAGGGCGCGGTCGAGAGCGGCTGCTGACCGAGTCGGAATGGCATCGTGCCGACCCCGCCGGGGGTCGACTGGAGTGTCGTGGTCGCCCCGGCGTAGGGATTCGTGGGTCCCGGGGGCGACTGCAGCAGGAACACGCCGTTGGATCCGAACTGGTTCTGACGGATGTCGGTGCCGTAGCCGTAGGTCGTCACTCCCGGAGCACCCGCATTGGTCTGATAGGCCCCCGGGTCGGCGTGACAATAACTTCGGGCGTAGTAACAGCCGACCGGATCTTGATTCTCGTACTCACCCCCCACGACGAAGTGGACTAGGTTATCGAAGAGACCGTGGCCGAAGGCGGCGCCGATGTGCCGGTCCTTGCCATCGCCGTGAATGGTCTCGGACCAATCGCCGTCGAGCTTTCCCCCTTCGAGCTTATTATCGAGGATGACGTTGTAGACCCCCGCGACGGCACCCGAGCCATACGCCGCCGACGCGCCTCCGGTGACTACGTCGATGCGGCTGACGAGGATCTGCGGGATGAAATTGAGGTCGACGCTGTCGCCCTGATTGGTCTGCACGAAGCGCTCGGTGTTGACCAGTGTCAGCGTTCGGCTACCGAAGTACGGATTCAAGCCGCGAAGGTTCGGGATGTAGGAGCCGATGAAGAATGGCGCGTTGCCGGTGTTGGCCGGCGTGAAAGTCGACACGTTCGCCGGAGTCAGGGTCAGGGTTTCGCCGACGTTCACGATACCCAGGTTCTGCAACGTTGCGGCGTCGATGACCGTGGTCGGTGTGGGTGTATTGAAGTCATTGGTCCTGCGGATACGTGAACCGGTGACCGTCACCTCCGCAAGCGTCGTGGTGCCATTGTCTGTTGCGGGGACGTTCGCCGACGGGAGCTCCTGTGCCTGAGCGAGCGTCGCGGCACCGAGTAGCAAGCAGGCGGCAAACACGCCCTGACGAATCCTGCCGCTGAGGAGGGCGTCACCGTCGCACGGTCCGGATGAGGCAACGGAAATGGGTCCCCGCAGATGGCGAGTGACGCTCATGTAGCTCCCCCTTTTGCTATGCCTTCGCGCGGCGGTCGCTTGAGCACCGCCGCAGCTAGTCTATTGCTGCCCCCTGGGGAACGCCCGCCCGGCAGTGCACGATATTGGCGCTGGAGGCGCAATCGTCGCCGTGACCCATTGGCAGCCCTGTGCACTGACGAGCGCGCGGCCGCTGAAGTTGGAATTCAGGTCGCGCAGGTCGGTCTACGCGATCATCGCCACACTGTAGTTGTTAGAGAAGTGTAAGCCCTGGCGTGGGCTTGCCCTCCAGTCTCAGGAACGCGGCGGAGAGAGTCCGCGTTTCAGTTCGCTCAACACCCGGCGCGCTTGCGAAGGCGCGACGACTAAGAGCAGTATGGTCTCGAGGCAACTGTTGGGGGGGCTCAAATGGCCGCGATTCTGGAGAGGCCTGCGCGCCGACACTGGTCGACCTCGGATGTTGACTCGCGGCACGCGCTCGCATACTGGTCGGATACCATCTGCGAGTCCTTTCTTGAAATCGACATCGACAGCCTGGCCCGGGATCGCTTTCGCGCGCGGCTGGATACGTCCCAGTTCGGACCGGCGATGCTACACCGCATCGAAGCAGACAGGCAGACCATTCACCGCACGCCCGCGCGGATTGCCCACAGTCGCTACGACGGTTTCCTCCTCATGCAGATGCGAGCGGGCCAGAGGCGACTCCAGCAATATGATCGCGAATCCTGCATCGAGGTCGGTGACTGCGTCCTGCTTGATTGCTCGGCGCCCTACCGGATCGAGTGCCTTACGAGGGCGCGGAGCATCGCGTTGCACTTTTCGCGAGAGTGGCTCCAGAATTGGTTGCCGGCGCCCGAGGCTCTCGCCGGACGACCCTTCCGCTCAGGAAGCGGCTGGAGCACCGCGCTGTGCGCCGCGCTCGCGAATCTCGACACGGACTGGGAAGAGGAACTCGCGCTGCCGGAAGGCGTCGTGGTGGAGCAAATAGCCGCGCTGCTAGCACTCGCGGCCGGGCCGAGTGTGCGCGCGTCACGGGGAAGCGAGAAGCTTCTCAGCCGCATCTGTCGCACGATGCGTGATCGCTGCCACGAGACTAGAGTGACGCCCGGTGCGATTGCGGACTCAAGTGGAATTTCCAAACGCTACCTCCACCACCTCTTTGCACAAACAGGGACTACGTTCGGAAGCGAATTGATGCGGATGCGCCTGGACTGCGCTCACCGACTGCTCGGTGACACTCGCTATGCGGCACTTACGGTCACTGAAGTCTTCTTGCGATGTGGGTTTCAGGAGTCCAGTCATTTCGCGCGACGATTCCGCAAGGCGTACGGTGTAGGGCCGACGGAGTTTCGCGCCGCACGACTGCGGCGAACGTTGCCGTCCAACTGGCTGCGGGCTACTGACGCATAACCAAACTCCGGGTGGCCGCTGCTTATGAAAATCATCAAGAGTTACCCAACGAGAGTCGAAGCGGACCTGGCGAGGATCGCGTTGGAAGCTGCCGATGTACCGTCAGTCGTCGTGGGTTTTGGCGTGGGTATGGAAGGCGGAACTGCGGGTGTGCAACTACTCGTGCCGGATGATCAAGTCCAGGCGGCGCTGAACGTGCTCGGAGACGCGTGACCCGAAATCAACCGTGTCAATGGGGTCTAGAAACCGAGCGTCATTTGCGCCTGGTTGACGGCGGGGGGACGGAATAAATCGGTGCGAAGTTCATGGCGGTTCTCGGCATCGTCAAGCCCGTACTTGCGCTTTGCAATGTCGAAGCGAGTGCGCAGGAGTTGCGCGAATACGCCCGTGCCCACCATGCGGGTGCCGAACTCGGCTTGGTAGTCCTTGCCGCCGCGTGATTGATTGATCAGGGACATCACGTGCTTCGCTCGGTCCGGATAGTGCTCCGCAAGCCACTCGCGGAATAAATCTTTCACTTCATGTGGGAGCCGCAGCAACACATATCCAGCGCTACTGGCGCCCGCGGCCCTCGAGGCCTCCAGGATATGTTCCATTTCATGGTCGGTGAGCGCGGGGATGACGGGCGCCACCAGCACACCGACCGGCACGCCTGCCGCCGAGAGCTGTTCAATCACTTTGAGGCGCGCCTGCGGCGATGCGGCTCGCGGTTCTAACGTGCGCTTAATGTCACTATCCAGGGATGTGATACTGACCATGACCGAGACCAGGCGATCGCGAGCCAAATCCTGCAAAAGGTCCAGGTCCCGCACGACCAAGGCGCTCTTGGTAACGATTGTTAACGGATGCCGGCACTCTGCCAAAACCGCGAGCACGCTGCGAGTTACCTTCAGGCGCCTTTCGAGGGGTTGCCAACCGTCTGTATTGATACCGAGCGCGATGGTCTTGCACTGGTAATTGCGCTTGCTGAGCTCGGCGCGGAGCAGTTCGACCGCGTTGTCCTTGTAGAAAAGCTTGGTCTCGAAGTCGAGACCCGGCGACAACCCGAGATAGGCGTGGGTGGGCCGCGCGAAGCAGTACACGCAACCATGACTGCAGCCTCGGTAGGGATTGATCGACTGCTCGAAGCCAACATCCGGGGAATTGTTGGTCGCGATCACGCTTTTGGCGCGATCGGGAAGCACGGTCTCCGGCAATGAAGTCGTGACCTCTTCCTCCTGGTACCAGCCATCGTCGGACTTTTCGACCGCTGTTGACTCGAACCGGACGTGCGGATTGGACAGGGCACCTCGCCCTTTGAGGGGTTGTGAACCCAAGAAGCGGCGCGTCATGGGCTCATGATACGGGGCCCGGCAAGGTCACGTAAATCCAGTAGTCGCCGCGGCTGATTACTGTATGAGCCGCCGCCCGAGGCCACCTTCAGCCAACGCAACGATATCCTTCACCTCGAGAATTCTCTTCGGATAGCCCTTGGTCGCGGCGTTGATCATGGCCCGCCCTACTTCCTGCAACGTGCAAAAACCCGCTGGGTATAGCGCCCGGCCCAACGGATAGAGCCACGCAATGAGCGTGTAGTAACTTTTAATGTTTTTCTGGCCGGGGGTCGACTTCATGAAGCCAGGCCGGAACATGTAGGCGTTCTTGAACAAACGCAGCAGGGCATTTTCAGTGGCCCCCTTTACGCGCGCCCAGGCGACTCGTCCGCGCTCGCTGCTGTCCGTACCCGCCCCGGTGACGTAGCAAAAGGTCATCTCCGGGCTCAATCGCGCCAAAAGCTGCCCGAAGCTCAATGTCAGGTCGTAGGTGACGTGTTTATATTCCGCCGCGCTCATGCCGACGGAAGAGACACCCAGGCAGAAAAAGCAGGCGTTGTAGCCGCCGAGCTGCGCCTCGATAGGTGCCAGGTTGAAAAAATCGGCATGCACGATTTCGCGCAGCTTGGGATGGGACAGGCCACCCGGCCGGCGGTTGATGACCAGCACCTGTTCCACATCTGGATGGCCCAGGCACTCGAGCAGCACGCCTTCCCCGACCATGCCGGTGGCTCCGAGGATGATCGCTTTGACTTTCATGAAGTGTCCGCCGGAGGTGACTGGGGTAGGAGGCGGTCCGTTCGTCAGACCGTACGCAGATATCGCTCAAAAAATGAGATGAGATCGGCGAAGGCGCGGCGCGAGGGATGATCGTCCGCCGCATCCGGCGCAATCCGATATTCCTTCGTGAATGTGGCGTGAGGGCGTTCTCCGAGGCTGTTACGCGAATCCGTGTCGCCATACTCGCGTACCTCGAGACCTACAGGAAACTCGTGTTGAAACCTCTCGAGTTTCTCCCTTGGGCAGATGCCATCGGCGCGATTGCGAAGCGCCAGAATCTGCGCGCCGCCAGATGTCAGCCGGTCACGCGCCTTCGCGATGTCGCTGTCGCTTACATTCAGCTGATGCATCCACGGACCGCGCCTTACACCAAATGGCACTGACGG
>JAQGOE010000108.1 GCA_028293725.1 Gammaproteobacteria bacterium
GCATCTCCGAGGATCGTTACAGTCGCGAGCGTCTCTGCCTCCAACTCGCGTTGCGCTTTCTGGAGCACGAGGCACGCACTCAGACGATTCGCACCTGGACGGGACTGTCGGACGATAGGATCAGAAAACTCTATCGTTCTTATATGACTCGCGCGAGCCGTTACGTGCCACGACACCGGGGCAAGTCACCACACCAGGTCGCCTACTTCGCGCGCTCCATTCGAGTGCAACAGGAGACGGTTTGGCTCGCGAGTCTGTTATCGCTGCTCGGAGTAATTCCGCCGGAGCCGTGCACCGACGGGGCTCATGCGCTGCCCAACGTGGCGCGCGGGGAGCTACTGTGCCAAGCGTTCGAAACCTATCGGGAGATGATTCCCTCATCGCAGATCTCGTTCGAGCACGCGGTGTTTCTCGCAACGACCTTGTCGCGTGGCGAGCAATTACGGCTCGGGGGCTGTACCGACTGCGGCAGCCTGGTGGTCACCGAGCGATTCCCCATCCGCGACAAACGCTGCCATCATTGCGTGAATTCCGCGGCGTGATCTGCGCCATTCATGAGGACCTTGAATTGTTTTCGCGCCCTTGTCGAATCCTTTGGCGGCAGAACGTCTTTTCAGTGGAGTCACCGTGAACCAGCGAAACAGGAGCGCTCATGAAGAAATTCCTTGGGGTTTACACAGGTACCGCGGACGCCCGGGAGAAGTCCGGGTGGAACAAGCTGGAGCCCGCGGAGCTGGAAAAGCGGCAGGGCGCCGGCATCCAGGCCTGGAAGGACTGGATGGCAAAGCACCAGGCGGCGGTGGTCGAGACCGGCGGCCCGCTTGGCAAGACCAAGCGCATCGGACCACAGGGCATCTCGGATATGCGCAACAACCTGGTGGGCTACGTGGTGGTACAGGCCGACTCACACCAGGCCGCGGCAGAGATGTTCCAGAAGCACCCCCACTTCACCCTTTTCCCCGGCGACTCGGTGGAGGTCATGGAGTGCCTGCCGATGCCCGGGCAGGTATAACACCAACACTGTGCGGCAGGCGGCGAGGGCGTCGTCAATGACGCCCCGGCCCCAGCCCCGCCGGCCGAGTGGACGGCCAGCAAAATATGAGGCCGCGCACCAGCGGAGGACCGCCACATCCAAAGCATGCTTTGGTTATGATGCACGGTCATGAACTACAAGACGCGGGTCCTCAAACGCTATCCCCGTGCGAAGCTGGTCAAGTCCTCCAGCGAGCCGCCCTCGTATTCGGTGAGCGACGGCGAGATTGTTCTGTGCGAGTCCGCGAAGTCGCCAACCGACGCGTGGCGCCGGTCCGCGCTATTCCTCGATCGCCCCTATAGCGACGCCGACACGCGCTGGCGTCGCACCGACGAGACCTCCTGAGCCGATCGGCTCCCTCGTTTCGAGCCCGATACGTCCCCCGACGCACCCGGCAGAGCCATCCCTCGACCGAAGGCCGGCCTGCGAGAGCCAAGGGGCCGCCGTAGCCGCACCCATCGACGAGCCACGCTCTAAACTCTCCCGCAACGTCCTTTGGTTAAGATGCGCTCATGGACCAGGCACGCCCGAATTTCTTCTCCGGACCCTATATCGAACGACGCGAGGAAGCGCGCGAGGACCCGGGATGGCTGGAGGCGGCGCTTGCGGATCCTGCGACGCTCTACCTGCTCGCGAAAGGCACCACGCAACTGGTGCAGACGAAGCCGGAGCCCCGTATTGAATTCGTCACCCGCGAGCATCCCGTCGTCCGGGAAGTGGAGCCGCGGCAGTTCGTATTGCTCGGATGGTTTCGCGGCAGGCGCTGCGTCCTGATCGAGCTCGAGCCCGAGCGTTCGGTAAGCTTGCCCCAGAATGCGAGCTTCGAGGAGCTGCGACCCCTTTCGCCTCTCCTGCGCGGCGATGAGCCAGGTCTGCTCGCGTACGCGCGCGCCCTGTCGATCTGGCGCTCCCGTCAGAAATTCTGCGGTGTGTGCGGCTTCCCGACCGTTCCACGGAAGGCCGGGCACGTGCTCCATTGCACGAACCCGACTTGCGGCCATGAGTTCTTCCCCCGCATCGACCCCGCCATTATCGTGCTCGTGACCGATGGCGAGCGGGCGCTGCTCGGACGGCAGGCGAGCTGGCCGCCGGGGCGTTACTCCACCATCGCGGGATTTGTGGAGCCGGGCGAGAGCCTCGAAGACACCGTGGTTCGCGAGGTGATGGAGGAGACCGCGGTCGAGGTTGCAAGTGTCAGGTATGACTCCTCGCAACCTTGGCCCTTCCCCTCATCGCTGATGCTCGGGTTCCACGCGACCGCGGCACCAGGGTGCGTCGTACGGGTGGGCCATGAGCTCGAAGCCGCGGCGTGGTTCACGCGGGAGCAGATCAATTCAGGCCAGACGCTCGTCCCGCCGTCACACGCGATCTCGTATCGGCTCATTTCGGCCTGGCTCAAAGGCGACGAATGACAGCGGCAGGCGTACATCCCCTGGGACTTTCAAGCGACACTTAACATGTGCCTCCTGGTCCTCGCCTGGCAGGCGCATCCCCGCTACCGCCTGATCGTGGCCGCCAACCGTGACGAGTTCCACGAGCGGCCCACCGCGCCGCTGACGAAATGGCCAGCGCCGGAAAACATCCTCGCCGGCCGGGACTTGCGCGCCCATGGAACGTGGCTCGGGCTCGATCGGCACCGTCGTTTTGGTGTCATCACAAACTTCCGGGAGTTGCAGCGACCCCGACCGGAGGCCCCGTCGCGCGGCGCGCTCATTCCCCGTTATCTGGAAGGTGAGGCGAGTGCGGCGACCTGTCTCAGCCGACTCGAGCCCGAAGCGCCACGCTATTCGGGTTTCAATCTGCTGCTGACCGACGGCGATTCGCTCTGGTACGCCTCGAACCGCGCCGAGCGCTTTGCCCGCCCGTTGCCACCGGGCGTATACGGGCTTTCCAACCAGTTTCTGGACACTCCTTGGCCCAAGCTCCGACGGGTACGACGGCGGTTCGACGCCTGGTTGAGCGACCCTGCCAACGCCTCCGCGTCGGAGCTGTTCGCATTGCTGGATGATCGGGCTACCGCGACGGCGGACGAGGAGCTCCCGCAGACCGGAGTCCCGCCAGAGTGGGAACGGGTGCTCTCCGCCCCATTTGTCCTCAACCCGGATTATGGAACACGGTGTTCGACGGTGTTGCTGCTTGAGCCCTCCGGCGCCGGCTACCTGGCCGAGCGTCGCTTCGACCCCCGTGGGAACCCGACGGGCGCAACCGAATTCGCGCTGGCCGCCGGCGAGTGGCCCTGAGTGCCGGTCGCACGCCGCAGACGGAGCTTTCACGGAACCCACAGCCGCGCGTCGAATTTTCGCGGAAGAGCTTCGAGCGCATCCACGCCTGAGCCTCTAGAATCTCAGGTTTTCTTCCATTCGCACGTCTAGATGGCGCGTCGCAATCCCCTAACCTGGGCCCGCTGGCACAGCCGGGCCTGGCTGGCCGCGATGTGTCTCATCGCCTCGCCCTTCGCGCGGGCGAACATCACCGTCGACATCCACGGGGTCGACGATCAGTTGCGTACGAATGTCCTCGCCTATCTCAGCTTCGAGCGCTACAACAAGCGCACCGACCTCAGCGCCGACACGGTCGAGCGGCTGCACAACCGCGTCGAGCGCGAGGTGCAATCCGCGCTGAAACCCTTCGGCTACTACGAGCCGAAGGTGGAGTCCGAGGTGCAGGATCTAGGCCATGGAGAATGGAAGGTCACCATCGACATCAATCCCGGTCCGCCGGTAGTGATCGACAAAATCGACGTGCGAGTGGCCGGGCCGGGCGCCACAGACCCTCTGTTCCAGCGCATTACCGCGGATCCGCCCTTGCATGCCGGCGACCGGTTGAGTCATGCCACCTACGAGGCGATTAAAAGCGATCTGCAGCGGACCGCCGCCACCTACGGGTTCCTCGATGCGAAACTCACTCGCAACGAGCTCGTGGTCGATCCCAAAAACCACACGGCAAACGTGTCGTTGGAAATGGAAACGGGCGAGCGCTATCGCTTCGGTCCAACCACCATCGAGCAGACCTCGGTCAAGGACGCGCTGGTACGGCGTTATTTACGCTACCACGAAGGTGACTATTTCGACCTGACACAGATCCTGCGGACCCAGTTCGCGCTGGATGACGCGCAATACTTCGCCAATCTCGAGGTGTTACCCCAGGACGCCGATCACCAGACGCACGTCATCCCGGTGGACATCCACGCCGACAAGAGCCGGCGCAATCGCTACTCCTTCGGTGCGGGCTACGCCACTGACACCGGGGTACGCGGCACGCTGACGTGGGAAAACCGCAGACTCAACACCCTCGGGCATCGCTTCAGCATGACGATCGAGGCATCGCAGGTGGAGCGCTACCTTCTCCAGGCCCGCTACATCATCCCCATCGGCGACCCGGCGGTGGAGAATCTGACTTTCCAGACCACCGTCAATCAGCTGCAGCTCGCCGACATCCTGACACACACGCAGACCATCGGACCGGCAATCACGAAGGTGGCGGGTAACTGGCAGTACGTCCTGTTCGCGAACGCGACCAAAACCACCGACGACTCGATTGCCGGATCGACCACCGAGAGAATGCTCGTACCCGGGGTCGATCTCGCGTCCGTGCCGAAAGGCTACCTGGGCGAACCGATTTTCCAACATCCGTTCTTCGCGGAAGTGCGCGGCTCGAACGCCGCGATCGGTTCGGACTCCAATTTCCTTCAGGTGCATCTGCAGGCCGAGCGCGTCTTTCAGATTGCCGACAAATGGCACCTCCTGTTGCGCGATGAGGTCGGCGCCACCCTGGTGTCAAACTTCGACCGGCTCCCCGCGATCATGCGGTTTTTCGCCGGCGGCGATAACAGTGTGCGCGGTTTCGCGTTCGACGAGCTGTCGCCGAGCGACACCGCCTGCAGGGACAGCAAAGGGAACCTCTTCCTGGTCGCCGGTACAGGCACCGGCAAATGCGCCGGCCAGGTCGGAACGGTCCAGGTCGGAACGGTCAGAGATGGCGGCAAGGACCTCATTACCGGCACTGTGGAGGTCATCCGCGACCTGCCCCATAACTTCGGCGTCGCCACGTTCTTCGACTACGGCAACGCTTTCAATCATTTCGGCGACCCGCTCGAATATGCGGCCGGCGTCGGTTTCCGCGTGCGCCTTCCCGTCGTAACATTGGGCATCGACATAGCGGAACCGCTGTCGAGAAATGCCGGCCCGCGCTTTCATATCAACTTCTCGCCGAAACTGTAGCCCCGATGCGACGCCTGCTGCTCCTCACCGCTGGGTTCCTGGTCTTCCTGGCCATAGCGGTGCCGTCAGCTGTCGTTTATTACGTGATCTTCACCGAGAGCGGCTGGCAATTCGTTACGAACCACATCCCCCACCGTTTCGGGGACACGACACTGACCATTGTGAATCCGACCGGCAGCATCGCTCATGGCATCAAGGTCGAGAGCGTTGAAGTCGACCACCGCCTCGTCAACGTGCGCGTCGAGAACCTCCAGGGTCATATCAAGTTGCTCCCGCTCCTGTGGCAGACGATCCACGCGACGGACACCTACATGGGCAGAGTCACCGTCAGGGTAAAACGTCGTACAAAGCCGCCTACCCCGGGCCAACCCCTGTTCATCCCCCGATGGATGGTCATCAACGCCGACCACACTCATTTCGGCATTGCCACGGTAACCGTTCCCAATGGCTTTCATCTCGAGGCAACCGACATCGATGGCTCGGCGGTGATTCATCACCGTACTATCCGTCTCTTCGAAGCCCAGGGGCAGCTCGGCGACACGCATGTGTCGGGGAAGGGCCTGTTGTATGCAACGGACCCCTTCGGGCTCGATGTCGATGCACGCATAAACTGGAGCCCCGACACACAGCCCGCCTGGGCGGGCACGCTGGCAGGGAAAGGTAACCTCGCATCGCTGGCGCTCACGATTCACACTACGCTGCCGTTCCGAGCCGACTTCACGGGCAAGGCGCTCGATCTGACCAACCATTGGCACTGGCTCGGCGATGCCGTCGCACATGACCTGGATATCCGCACGTGGGGTGGCAGCGGCGTACTGGGCCTCATCACGGGACACTTCGCCATTCACGGCGACACGAACGGCTTCGGCGGCACCGGAACCGCGAATCCCACCGGTCTGCGCGTCGGGTTGTTCCAGACTGAGTTCGACGGCTTTTACAGCAACCATGTGTTGACCGCCCGACACATGAGCGCGCGTCATATCGTCACCGGCGCGCAGGCCACCGGCGCTGGAACGATCGAAGTCGTCAAGAACGGACCACGCCTCGATCTGCAGGGCAACTGGCATGACTTCCGCTGGCCGCTGGTGGGAAAGGATAAGGACGTGCCTTTCCATAGCCCGTCCGGGCAGTACACGCTGCAGGGAATACTGCCCTACGACGTACACATGATAGGAGTCGGCAAGGTACGGGACCTGCCGCCGATGCCGGCTGACGTGTACGGATCGCTGGGCAAGGATCACTTCACCTGGAGTCGCGCCGAGATCGACCTTTTCCAGGGACACGCTAGCGTCAACGGTTCGGTCACCTGGGCTCCGCAGGACACCTGGAGAGTGTCAGGGCGGCTGACGGGGATCGATCCGAGTTATTTCCGACCCGACCTTCCGGGCAAGCTGGACTTTACGCTGGCGGTCAATGCCCAGAGCTTCGAGTCCACCGGTCCCATGACGCTCGACTTCAGTGACTTCGGCGGACGGCTGCGCGGCGCACCGGCAAGTGGCGGCGGTAAACTGTCCCTCTCGGGGACGACCTGGGCTTTCGACAACGTCCGCGTCGCCCTCGGGCACACCAACATCGCGCTGGACGGTCGCATCAACGAGCAGTACGACCTGCGTTTCAACGTGACCGCTGAAGACCTGAGCCTCCTCGCAGCCGACAGCCGCGGCCAGTTGAAGGCTTCCGGCACGATTCGTGGTACTCCGGCGGACCCCATGATCGCCGCGACCGCGCATGGCAGCGGCATTCAGCATGAGGGGATTGGGCTCGAGCGCCTCGATGCCGACATCGACTTCGACTCGCATCCGGACCACGAGTCGAAAATCGACGCGCGGCTTCATAATCTAACTTACGACAATCGGACGTTCGAGAGCCTCGTCTTCACGCTCGCGGGTAAGCCCGCGAACTACGCCCTGCATCTCGACTTGAAGGCGCTCGGCCTCGTCGCAAGCGCCCAGGCGTCGGGCCCGTTCTCACAAGGCGTCTTCAACGGGCAACTCAAGTCGCTCGCCATCAAAGGCACCGAATCGCTACGACTCGAGCTCGAGAGACCCGTCGGTATGCGCTTGTCGCGCGCCGAGGCCCGGATAGAGTGGCTTTGTCTCGCCGGAACGCCCGTCAGTGTTTGCGCCGACGCCAATTGGAAGCCGGATCAGTGGTCCACGACAGTCACCGCCAATGAACTGCCCATCAGCGCGCTGACCGCGGGCATGACCCCGTCCGTGGACTATCAGGGCACGATCAACATCAACGCCCGTGTTTTCCAGGAGGGTGACGCTCCCGTGCAGGGAACCGCGCGCCTGGAACTCACCAACGCACAACTTTCGCACAAACTGCTGAGCCATCGCATCGAGCACACCACACTGGGCTCCGGGACGGTGGGCCTCGCCGCCACCCGGTCGGCGTTCACCGCAGACGCCAGGCTGGAGGACGGTGAAGTTGGCACGATCAAAGCCAACTTCGAGGCACAACGGGGCGCGCCGCAATGGCAGAGCATTCCGGTGCAGGGTGAGCTTCACGCGCACACCGCGGAGCTGAATCTCATCTCCCTATATATCCCGGACATCGACCGTGCGGCGGGTGAGCTCACCGCGGATGTCAGGATCCGCGGCACGTTGGGCACTCCGCTGTTGGACGGCTCGGTCAAGGTGACCGACGGTGAGGTCGACTTCTACCAAGTCAACCTCGGGCTGCGTGAGTTAGGTCTGGAAGCCAATCTCACCGACAACGGTGTGAGCTTCAAGGGCACGGCGCGGGTCGGGTCGGGAACCACGACGGCGGGCGGCCACCTCGAGTGGCGCGACTCGCTGCCCCATGGGAAATTCACCCTGAAGGGCACGAACCTGCGGGTCGTGGATGTCCCCGAAGCGCAGATCGATGCCTCGCCCGATCTGGAATTCAGTGTCGACGGCCGCAAGATCGAAGTCACGGGAAGCGTCAATGTACCCAACGCCAAAATTGAGCCCAAGGACCTGAACGGCGCCGTTCGAGCCTCCTCCGACGAAGTGATCGTCGGCAGCGAGACCGAGGATCCGGCAAAACGATTCGAGGTCGTTACGGCGATCACGCTCGGCCTGGGCGATCACGTGAACATCGAGACGTCGGGACTCACGGGGCGCCTCACCGGCAACATCACGGTCCGGAGCGGCTACGACGCCATCACGCGTGCCACAGGGGAGCTTTCGGTCGAGGAGGGCAAATATCGAGCTTATGCGCATAATATGGACATTCGCCACGGCCGCCTCATCTTTACCGGCGGCCCGGTCGACGACCCGGGGATCGACATCAGCGCGGTCCGCAAATTTCCCGATGTCACGGCGGGCGTGAACGTCCGCGGGACACTGTTGCAGCCCCGCCTGTCGTTCTTCTCCGAACCCTCGCTGGCTCAGGCGGAAATCGTCTCGCTGCTGCTCTCCGGCTCGCTCTCCACGACGCCAACGCGGCCGAACGGAGCCGCCGGCAACACGGCGCTAGTGCAGGGCGGGGCCATGCTGGCTGCTGAACTGGGCCAGCACGTCGGAATTCAAGAGGTCGGCGTCGAGTCCAACCTGCTAACGAGCGACACATCAGTCGTGCTCGGCCGATACCTGTCGCCGCGGCTCTACGTGGGCTACGGAATCAGTCTCACGCAGCAGCTCAACACACTCAAACTACGGTACAGCCTCGGAGACCACTGGGTTGTGCGGACCGAAGTAGGCCAGGCGCGCGGCGCAGACTTGGTCTACACCATCGACAAGTAAGGGCGACTGCAAAGAGGCGCTTGACTGGGCGTGCATGAATATGCACAATACGCGCCCTTTTATGCGAGCGGCCCGTGCTAGGCGATACCCAGCAAATCGAACGACAAGGCGCAATCATGCGCATCCTGCGAGAAGGCCTCGTGCGCCGGCAGGAGGATCTCGTGCGCCTGTTGAAGGACGAAGGGCACGAAGTCACGCAGTCGTCGATCAGCCGCGACCTGCGTGACCTGGGGGTTTCGAAAGCAGGCGGCCGCTACGTGCTGCCCTCGGACGAGCTCGCTCGCGCGAACGGGGATTTCGGCACGCTGGCGCAGTTCGTGAGAGGGCTCAAGCGCGCCGGTCCTTCCATTACCGTGGTCCGGACCACCATCGGGGCGGCCCAGAGCGTCGCCGTCGCGATCGACAAAGCCGAGTGGCCCGAAGTGGCCGGAACGATTTCCGGCGATGACACCATTTTCATAGCAACCGCCAACGCTCGCGCGCAGGACGAGCTCGTCAGCCGCCTGCAAACGATCTTCCGAGTTTAAACAACCATGTCCAACACCGCTGCCAGCGCGGGCTCCAAGCCCATTGTCCTTGCCTATTCCGGTGGGCTCGACACCTCATTCCTCGTTCCGTGGGTCGCGGAGAACTACGGCCGTCCCGTCATTACCGTTACCGTCGACACGGGCGGCATAGACGAGGCGACCGCTCGCACGCTCGGGGAGCGCGCCCGCGCGCTCGGAGCCATCGAGCATCACCAGGTCGACGCCCGGGCGGACTATTTCGAGCAAGTTCTGCGCTTTCTCATCATGGGAAACGTCAAGCGCGGGCAACTCTATCCGCTCTGTGTTGGCGCCGAGCGTGTCATGCAGGCGCAAACGATCGCGCACATGGCGCGCAAACTCGGCACGAACTCGATCGCCCACGGCTGCACAGCGGCGGGCAATGACCAGGTGCGTTTCGAAGTCGCATTGCGCACGCTGGCGCCCGAGTTGGAAATCATCGCCCCGGTGCGCGACCGCGCCTTCAAGCGGCAGGAGGAGTTGGAATACCTGCAGCAGCGCAATCTGCCGGTCCCGCCGTATGGCGCCGCTTACTCGACCAACCGCGGCCTGTGGGGTGTCACGATCGGTGGTAAAGAGACACTCACGTCCGCCGGTAGCATTCCCGATCACGCCTGGGTGATCACGCGGGACGCCTTCACGAACCCGCGCGAGCCCGCGCGCCACGTCATTTCGTTCAAGAACGGCCGTCCCGTCGGATTGGATGGGAAATCGCTCTCGCCGGTCGAGGTCATCGAGAAGCTCGAGACGCTGGCCGCGCCTTTCGGCATCGGCCGTGGCATCCATCTCGGCGACACCATCATCGGTACGAAGGGCCGCGTAGCGTTCGAAGCTCCCGCCGCCGAGACGCTTCTCACGGCGCATCGCGAGCTGGAAAAGCTCGTCCTGACAGGCCGCCAGCAGCGGATCAAGGAGCTCGTGTCACAACCCTACGGCGACCTGGTGCACGAAGGGCAGTTGTTGGATCCGGTTTGCCGGGACATCGAAGCCCTGTTGCTGTCCTCGCAGGAGCGGGTCACGGGCGACGTGCACGTGCTGTTCCGCCCGGGCAATCTGTTTGTGGAAGGCGTCGACTCGCCCTATTCCCTGATGGCCGCATCGAAAGGCGTGTACGGCGAGTCCGTGGGCGAATGGACGCCTGCGGATGCCCTCGGCTTCTCGAAGATCGTTTCCCTCACCGGTGTATTTCACCATCGCGCGGGTGAACGCGCGAAAGGCGTTTAAGATGGTCAACGGAATGCGAAGTGTAGTCGTCGACAAGGTCGCCTCGGTCACCCAGGCGTGCGGCTTGTCGAACGAAGTGCGCATCGCCACGGACAACATTCCTTCTGAGGAAGGGGTTGTCGTGGTCGTCGAAGTGCTCACCAACAAGTCGACCTACAACACGCTCGAGCTCACCAGCGGCCGCATGGCGAAGGTCGTCAAGGGCGACATCGTGGTGGGCGCGCTGGGCCATCGCAAGGCGCTCTTCGGGTACTCCGGGCATGTGCCGCCGTCGGTGCAGGCCGGCGACATCATCCAGATGCTGAACATCGGCGGCGTGCTCGGCATCTGCGATTCGGCCAACCCTGACAAGGGCAAGCCGTTCGACTGCCGGGTGTTGGGTGTCGTGTTGCATTTCCCCTACCTCGGTGAGCGCATCGGCATACCGGCGCGGGTCGGTCACAAGCGGCTCGACCAGGAAGCGAAGCTCGATACGCGCGGGATACCCGTGGTAGCGCTTGCTGGAACGTGCATGGAGGCCGGCAAGACTGCGGCCGCCTGCGCGGTAATCAGCCGGATGCGGCATCGTGGACTCATCGTCGACGCCTTCAAGGCTACGGGCGTATCGCTACGGCGCGATATCCTGGCTATGGAAGACGCTGGCGCCCGGCGCTCGGCGATTTTCACCGATCTGGGGATCGTTACGACCACCCGGGCGAATGGACCGGCGCTCACGCGCACCATGTTGACTGACCTTTCCACGGGAAAGCCCGACGTGATCGTGTTCGAGCTCGGTGACGGCATCCTGGGCACCTACGGTGTCGATGCCATTCTCGAATGCCCGGATATCCGCGCCGCGCTCACGGGTGTCATTCTTTCGGCGAACGATCCCGTCGCGGCCTGGGGTGGTGTGAAGCTGTTGCGCGAGCGCTTCGGCGTTGATCCCTGTGTCGTAACGGGACCAGCCACCGACAACGCCGTGGGCGTCGACATCATCAAAACCCAGATGGGCGTGGCCGCGTTCAACGCGATGACGGACGGCGCCGCGCTAGGTGATCGGGTGATCGAGGCGATCGGCGTGAAGGCCGGCGTGGCGTCATGAGCACGGCGAGGATTCCAACTGTCGTTCTGGGCGGCACTGGCTACGTGGCTGGGGAACTGCTGCGGCTCATCGCCGGGCATCCCCAGTTCGAACTCGCCGCCGTCATGTCGGACAGTCAGCCGGGCGAGCCCGTCGGAACTGCTTTCCCGCATCTCGTTAGCGCTTTCCCCGACACGTTGTTCAAGTCGCAGGCGGACGTTCAGAAGGTGCTCGTCGAAACACCGCAGTCAGCAGTGTTCGCTGCTGCGCCTCACGGTGTTTCGGCCGCGTTGATCGATACGCTCCTGAAGGCATCATCAGCCGCCGGCAAGCGCCCTCGGGTCGTGGATATCTCGGCTGACTACCGTTATAGCTCGGCGAAGGCATACGAGGCCGTCTACAAACATCCTCACGGCGCTCCTGAGCGCATAGCTGAGTTCACCTGTGCGGTTCCAGAGCATCTAAAAAAGCTCGAGACGCCGCACGTGGCTCATCCGGGCTGCTTCGCGACGGCAACACTACTCGCCAGCGTGCCGTTACTCGCACTCGGACTCGTACCCCCGACAATTTTTGTGAGCGGCGTAACGGGAAGTACCGGAGCCGGGCGCAAGCCCATCGACGGCACTCACCACCCCGTGCGCCACAGCGACCTCTATAGCTACAACGCCTTGTCGCATCGGCACGCGCCGGAAATCGCTGCTTGCGCACGCGCGGCGTCGGGAGTCGAGGCCGACTTTGCGTTCGTACCACATTCCGGGCCGTTTGCTCGCGGCATTCACGTCACGGTGCAGGCATCCCTGAAATCGCCACTCGACACTTCCCGGGTGTTGGCGGCCTTGCGCGACTTCTATGCGCATTCTCCATTCGTCCGCGTCACCGAGCGGGCGCCGCGCGTGAAAGAAATCGCGGCCAGTAACTACGCGCATCTTTCCGCGGTTGCGAATGGACGCACCGTCGCCGTGATGTGTGTGGTCGACAACCTCAACAAGGGCGCCGCGGGCGGCGCCGTGCAATGGATGAACCGGATGTTTGACCTGCCGGAGACTTCAGGTCTCACCGCGCCGGCCCCGGGATGGACCTGAGACAGACACTATGAATACCGCAGTTCCCGTAACACAGCCTGCCGCCGCGCCACACGATTATTTGGCGCAGGTGTTCGCACAGTATCCCCTCGAGGTCGTCTCGGCCGAAGGGGTGTGGCTCAAGAACCGCATCGGCGAGCGCGTGCTCGACCTGTATGGAGGGCACGCCGTGGCCTCGCTCGGGTACGCGCATCCGGGTTGGACCGCCGCCCTCACCAAGCAAGCGGAAGCCTGCAACTTCCAGACGAACGCGATTCCGATGCAGGTTCGCGTGCGCGCGGCCGAGCGGCTGATCCGCTTTTCCCAACTCGACTTCACGAGTGTGTTCTTCGTCAACAGCGGGGCCGAAGCCAACGAGAACGCGATGAAGCTCGCGTTCCGCATGACGGGCCGCCCGCATATCGCCGCCATTGAGGGCGGTTTTCACGGCCGTACCGCTGCCGCCGGCGCGGTCACGTGGGGGGCCATGCAGAAGTGGTATAGCTTCCCGCGTGCCCCTTTTGACGTGAGCTTCATCCCTCGCCGGGATATCAACGCGATCAACATACACGTCACTGACAAGACGGCCGCCGTGATAGTCGAACCGGTGCAAGGCCTCGCGGGCGCCGTGGACCTTGGGGCGCCGTATCTGGAAGCCTTGCGCCGCCGCTGCGATGAAGTCGGCGCGTTGCTCATTTTCGACGAAGTTCAATGCGGCGTCGGGCGCACGGGCTATCCGTTCGCTGCCAACATGTACGGCGTTATGCCAGACATGATCACGACGGCCAAGGCGCTGGGCAATGGCTTCCCCTGTGCTGCGCTGTTGGCTTCCGAGAAAGTGACTGCGACGCTGAAACTGGATCTGCTGGGCACCACGTTCGGCGGCGGCCCGATGGCTTGCGCCGTGATGGAGGCCGTCATCGAAGCAATCGAGTCGGAGAAACTGCTCGAGCGCGTGCGTCGTGTTTCGGCATACATCCGGGAGACCTGCATCGTAGGCCCGGTGACCGCGCACCAGGGTGCGGGCTTTCTCACGGGGCTACGCACGACTCGGCCCGCCAAGGAGATCCAGGCGGAGCTGCTCGAATGCGGCATCCTGGCCGGCACGGCCAGCGATCCCAACATCCTGCGGCTGCTGCCGGCGTTCATTCTCGAAGAAGAGCACGTCGACATTCTGCGGGACACACTGGCGGATCTACCCGCATGAAACGCTTCCTCGACCTCGCCGATCTGCAGCGCGACGAAGTCACCGCGCTGCTCGATCTTTCCCGTCGCCTGCAGGAGCATCCCGAGCCGCAGGCGCTCGCCGGCAAGATCCTCGGCCTGCTGTTCTTCAATCCGTCGTTGCGCACGCTGGCCTCGATGCAGGCGGGGATGGCGCGGCTGGGGGGCAGCTCGTTCGTGATCACTCCCGGCCAGGGGACCTGGCAGCTCGAGACCCGCATGGGTGTTGAAATGAGCGGCGCCGCCGCCGAGCACGTCCGCGAAGGTATCCCGGTGTTGGCATCCTACTGCGACGCCTTGGGGATTCGTGCGTTTGCCGACGGCAAGGACTTGCGGAGCGACCTGGCGGAGAAGACGTTCAACTCCATGGCATCGCTGGTCGATAAGCCGCTGGTTAACCTCGAGTCGGCGATTACCCATCCCTGCCAGGCGCTCGCCGACTGGAAGACGATGGATGACCTCGGTGTGCCACGGAAGGGGCGGTTCGTTCTCTCGTGGGTGTACCACCCGCGCGCGCTGCCGCTCGCCGTACCTGCGGCCGCCTTGCACATGGCCGCTTTCCGGGGAATGGAAGTCGTGGTATTGCGGCCGGATGGCTTCGCTTTGCCGCCTGAGATCATGGCGAAGGCGCAGCGGGCCGCGGCGGTGTCGGGAGGCTCGGTTCGTGAGACTGCCGATCGTGCCGACGCCCTCGAAGGTGCACATATCGTCTATGCAAAGGAATGGGGATCGCCGGCTCATTACGGCGATGCCGATGCGGATGCCCGTCTGCGAAAAAATCTGACCGGTTGGTGCGTCCGCAACGATTGGTTCGACAAAACGGCCACGGACTGCCGTCTCATGCATTGCCTTCCGGTGCGGCGCAACACCGCGGTGGCCGACGAGATACTCGACGGTCCGCGCAGCGCTGTCCAACAAGAGGCCCACAACCGCCTGGTCGTCCAGATGGCGGTGCTCTACAAACTGTTGAAAGGAATTTAGGAACTCCCATGATCATGCACAAAGGCGACCAAACTCTCGCGATCCGCGCGCTCAAGAGCGCTGCTCCGTACATCCGGATGTACAAGGGCAAGACCTTCGTGGTCAAAGCGGGCGGGGGCGTATTCGCCGATACCGAATCGACGCGCGTCCTCGTAGAACAGATCGCCATCCTCCACTACTTTGGCGTTCGCGTCGTGATGGTTCATGGCGGTGGTCCTCAGACCACCGAGGTGTCGGAGGCGCTCGGCGTTCCGACCCGGATGGTCGAGGGGCGCCGTGTCACCGATCAGAAGTCCATCGACGTGACCTCCATGGTGCTGAACGGTCTCATCAACACCCGGGTTCTCGGCATCTGCCGTGAGCTGAACATCGATGCCGTGGGCATCAGCGGGGTCGATGCCGGACTCGTGCTCGCTCACAAGCGACCGCCGGTCAAGATGGGCAGCAGCGGCGAAGTAGTCGACTTCGGGTTCGTTGGTGATATCGATGTCGTCGATACCACGGTCATCCGCAAACTGCTCGATAACGGTCTGATGCCAGTCGTCAGTCCGCTGTCGGCTGACGACAAAGGCGTTCTTCTCAACATCAATGCCGACACCGTCGCCGCCGCCATCGGCGCAGCCCTCGGCGCGGAGAAACTGATTCTCTGCACGGGCGCCCCGGGCATCCTGGGCGACGTCAACGATCCGGGCTCGCTCATCTCTTACACCGACCTCGCGGGCCTCAAAAAGATGAAGGAAGAAGGCCGCATCCTCGACGGCATGCTGCCGAAGATAAAGGCAATCGAGGACTCTATTCGTGGCGGGGTCCGTCGGGTGCACGTGATTTCGTACAAAGCGCCGGAGGGGATACTCGGCGAGGTCTTCACGAACGAGGGCACTGGCACATTGATCGTCGCCGACGTCAACGCACTCTCGCCCGCAGAACAGCTCACCTCGGGGGCGGGCAATTAATGACGCGTCTCTGGGATAAAGGAACCCCACTCGACGACCGTGTGTTGAGTTATACGGCGGGCGAGGACTACGGACTCGATGAGAGACTCGTGCGCTATGACGTACGTGCGTCTATTGCCCACGCGGAAATGCTTCATGCGCAGAAGCTGCTGTCCGCGAGCGATCTTGAGGAGATCCGCGCAGGGCTTACCGCGCTGGCCGACGAGCATGCTCGCGGGCTTTGGCATATCGAGCTCACGGACGAAGATGGCCAGACGGCGTTGGAATGGCGCCTGACCGAGCGCATCGGCGCGGCGGGTGGGCGTGTGCATCTGGGCCGGTCGCGCAACGACCAGGTCCTCACTGCAATCCGACTTTATCTTCGCGACGCGATTAACGAGCTCAGTGCGGGTGCCGCGAACGTCGCGGATGCCCTCGATAGGCTCGCCAGTCGCGAGCAGAATACGGCTCTTCCCGGTTACACCCACATGCAACAGGCCATGCCCAGCTCGGTCCCGCTCTGGGCGGGGGGATTTGCCGCGGAAATCCGTGATGATGCGGAAAGTTTGCTCGGCGTGCATCGCCGAGCGGGCAAGAGCCCGTTGGGTTCCGCCGCGGGATATGGCACACCAGGACTGCCGATCGACCGTGAGGCGACCCGCGGGAAGTTGGGATATGGCGAGACGCAGGAGCCGGTTACAGCAGTGCAACTCTCGCGCGGCAAGGCCGAGTCGCAATTGTTGTTCGAACTCACGCTGCTCATGCAGGATCTCGGACGCTTCGCGGCTGACACCCTGCTGTTCTATACGCAGGAGTTCAGCTTTGTCGAGCTGCCGGAAGCCTTCACCACCGGCTCCTCGATCATGCCGCAGAAACGTAACCCGGATGTCTTCGAGCTCATCCGTGGCCG
>JAQGOE010000114.1 GCA_028293725.1 Gammaproteobacteria bacterium
GGTTTCAACACGCGGGTGAGTTGATCGAGCACGACGGCAGCATCCATCTTTGGCCAGACCGCCTTCGGGTCGGTGTCGATCCAGTAGAAATCGTGATAGACCTTGATCAGCAGCAGTGCATCGAGCGAGTGATCCGGCAGGTCCAGGTGTTGCAAGTCGACGGTGCGATGTTCGACGTTGGGCAGCCGGTTGTCCCGCGTCCCGCGTCGCGCCGTTGGCGCTTCTCGGGATTCCCTTCGCTGCGCTTCGGTCGTCGCGCCATTGGCGCTTCCCGGGATTCCCTCCGCTGTGCTCCGGTTGCCCGCCAGCCGCTTCTCCCAGCCGCCTTCGCTCCATTTGTCGTAGGCGGTGTTATTGAGCAGCAGGACGTGTCCCGACGGCCCGACGAGGTAGCTCAGCAGCTCGCTGTAGTAACCGCCGCCCGCCATTACATCCGCGACTCGCATCCCCGGCTTGATGCCGGTGAGGCGCAGCAACTCCGCGGGATGCTCCGACTGGTCGCGTTTCAGATCGTCAGCGTTGCGTCCCGCGTGTTGGACCGCGGCGTCATATATGTCGGTGGCGTGTGAGGCGGCATTCGCAAACACCGCGGCACCCCCGAGTGCCAGACAAACGAGTACACCCTGGATTCTAGTTAGCATTGTGTCTCCCCCCAAAAGGCTACCAGTTGCGTTAAGCGGCTTGCGCGATCGCCACCTGCACCCGGTTGCGTCCCGACCGTTTCGCCGCATACACCGCCGCATCGGCCTGCGCGATGAGATGCTCCCCCCAAACTCCGAGCGTATCGCTCGTCGCCACTCCGATACTACACGTCAGCTGGATCGGCACCCCGAACCCGTCGATGCGCACAGACTCAACTCGATTCCGGATGCGCTCCGCGATCGGATGTGCCGCCGTGATGTCCGCGCTGCTGAGGATGACGACAAATTCCTCGCCGCCGTACCGTCCGATGACATCCGACTGCCGCAGCTCCGCCTGGATCGGCGCAATGACCGCGCTCAGGCAGGCATCTCCGGCCGCATGTCCAAAGGTATCGTTGATCTCTTTGAAGTGATCGAGATCGATGAAGAGGAGTGCGATCGGCAGTCCCCGCGCCCGCGCGCGCAGGCAAGCGGCGTCGAGACGCTCGACGAGCGAGCGACGATTCAACACGCCCGTGAGCGGATCGGTTTGAGCACGTCGCTCCGCTTCGGTAAGTGCTGCGCGCTGCTCACGCAGCCGGTCGGCAACTCCCAACGCAACGAGGATGGCGGCCGCGACCGTCGATAGTGGCAGCCCGTAATAAAGGAGGCGCTCGGCGTTCTCGACCCGGTCGACGAGTAAGCGGATGCCCGTGGCGATGGCAACTGTTTCCAACATTCCCCAGGCGATCAGGAACCACCCGGCGGCGCGGTTGCCACGTCGCCAGGCGAGAAATGCAACAACCAGGGTGAACACCGCCGACCCCACGAACACGACATTGCCGATTGCGGCGACCAGGCCGCCCAGCCCGATGAGGTGGGCGAGATTCGCAAATGTCAGGGCCACGAAGACCCAGGCTATCCAGCCGAAGACCCGGTAGACCCGTGGCGAGGAATGTTTGAGATCGGCAATCTCCCGGATGAACAGGCAGGCGACCGCGCCACTGAGCGCTACCGGCACGTTCCACGTGAATGCGGAGACGGCAGTGCCGTACGACAACAGCGGCCAGTCGAACCCCTCGCCGGAGAAGTAGGCGAGATAGAGCGCCTCCAGGAAGAACATTCCCGGGTAGAGCAGAAAGAGCTTGTCCTTGAGGATGAGCCAGATGAGCAGCGATCCCAGCGCCATGGCAGTCAGAGCGCCCACCGCGAGCGCGATCATGCGGGAGTGTGCGGTGGCTCGGGCCAGCGTCGTATCGAGCCTCCCCACTGAAAAACGCAGGGAGTCGGCCCCATCCGCCTGGGTTGCGACGCGCAGGTACAGAGGCTGCCCCGCCATGGCGCCATTGGGCAGAATGAAGACACTGTCGTGAGCGCCCCCGAATTCCCGCAATTCGGTGGCATGCGGCAGCGGCTGGTCTACGCCGGTGCCCGCGGCAAAGGCATCGATGTGCTCGAACCAGCCGCCTCGGGCAATGAGAACCGGTATGCCGGGGTCCGGCCTACCGGCGGAGCTGAAGGAGGCGGGCACCCGCAGGCGGAACCACAGCGTTTCGGCAGGTGCCGCGGCCTTGTAGCGCGCGAAGGGCGAAAAACGGGAGTCGAGGGCGCCACTGGTGATCGACCCCACGGTGGCGTCCGGGCCCGAGGGGGGCAGGAGCTGCACATCGAGGGCTGGCACGCTGGCCGCGGCATTCCCTGGGGACGCGAGACTCGTAGATGATATGAATACGGTCAGGCCCAAAAGCCAGGCCGCGAATAAGCAGCAACGCACATCGCCTCCGCCTCGACGAACGCCGGAGGTATGGCCCCTCCGCCCTTGGACAGCGATCCCTGCTTCTTATGCTTTGAAACTCACGCTAAGAACCGCGAGCCGGTCATCGTAAACAGTCATTCCGCGACAATGCAATTGCCGCATTGCATTGGGGAACACGACATTATGCCCTGCCGCCCCTCCGCTCAAGTCACCTTTCCCTGCTACGGAAGTATGACGAGCGGTTGACACACCCCCACGCCCTACCTAGAATCGCCGGCCTTTGTCGGTCCGGCCCTCACTGCACGCCGGTACCGAGAACAGCGACTTACTAATACCGGGCCGCCTCATGCAGGCGGCCCGGTCTTCTTCTAGCCGCGATTTGTCTAATTATTAAGGCGGCGCGATCGAATACCCGCTCGCGCCTGAGAGCGAAGGCGCTCGACGCAGGATCTTGGAGATCATCGAAGTATGGCGACCACGGGTCAGCTCATCCGGCAACCTCGCCGGACGAAGGCGGAGAAAACTAAGGTACCGGCGCTCGGGGCTTCCCCCCAGAAGCGTGGTGTCTGCACGCGCGTCTACACGACGACGCCGAAGAAGCCGAATTCGGCCCTCCGGAAGGTCTGCCGCGTGCGCCTCACTAACGGCTACGAAGTGACCAGCTACATCGGTGGCGAAGGTCACAACCTGCAGGAGCACTCTGTAGTGCTCATCCGCGGTGGTCGCGTGAAGGATCTTCCTGGCGTGCGGTATCACACGGTCCGCGGCAGTCTCGACTGCGCCGGCGTGGCCACCCGCAAGCAGGGCCGTTCCAAGTACGGCGCCAAGCGCGGCAAGAAATAAGGGGTTATAGCCATGTCACGCAGAGCACAAGCTCCGGTCCGTACGATTCTCCCGGACCCTAAATTCAATAACGACATGCTGGCGAAGTTCATGAACGTCGTCATGAAGAGCGGCAAGAAGTCCGCCGCCGAGCGCATCATTTATGGTGCCTTGGATCGCATCAGCGAAAAGACCGGCAAGAAGGGCGCGGAAGCCATCGAGATCCTGGCCACGGCGCTCGACAACGTGAAGCCGGTCGTCGAGGTGAAGTCCCGCCGCGTCGGTGGCGCGACCTACCAGGTCCCCGTTGAAGTTCGCTCAACTCTTCGCCAAACACTGGCTATGCGCTGGGTCATCGATGCTGCTCGTGACCGCAGCGAGAAGTCCATGTCGTTTCGCCTTGCGCACGAGCTGATGGATGCTGCGGAGAGCCGCGGTGCCGCCGTCCGCAAGCGCGAAGATACCCACCGCATGGCGGAGGCCAACAAGGCCTTCGCGCACTACCGCTGGTAATTCCAGCGGAGTGACCCGGCCTGACTGGCCCTCTACAGAGGATTTTTAACCGTGGCACGCGCGACGCCAATCGAGCGGTATCGGAACATCGGAATCTCGGCGCATATCGACGCCGGGAAGACGACGACGACCGAACGCATCCTGTTTTACACAGGCGTCTCGCACAAGATCGGTGAGGTTCACGATGGCGCCGCCATCATGGACTACATGGAACAGGAGCAGGAGCGCGGAATCACGATCACGTCCGCTGCGACCACCTGCTTCTGGAAGGGGATGGACAAGACCTTCCCCGAGCACCGTATCAATATCATCGACACCCCGGGCCACGTCGATTTCACGATCGAGGTCGAGCGCTCGCTGCGCGTACTCGATAGCGCGGTAGCGCTGTTCTGTGCCGTCTCAGGTGTGCAGCCCCAGTCCGAGACGGTCTGGCGGCAGATGAATCGCTACGCGGTGCCGCGCATCGCGTTCGTGAACAAGATGGACCGCGCGGGCGCGAATTTCTTCCGCTGCGTCGAGCAGATCAAGACCCGCCTGCGGGGCAACCCGGTGCCGGTTCAGATTCCGATCGGCGCTGAGGATACCTTCGAGGGCGTCGTCGACCTCGTGCGTATGAAGGCGATCTACTGGGATATGGAAACCCAGGGAATGAAGTTCGAGTACCGCGACATCCCCGCCGCTCTCAAGCCGCAGGCGGATGAATACCGCGCGAAGATGATCGAAGCCGCCGCCGAAGGCGACGATGCGCTGACGAACAAGTACCTCGAAGGCAAGGAGCTCTCGGAAGACGAGATTCGCAAGGGTCTGCGCGAGCGCTCGATCAAGAACGAGATCGTACTCTGCATGTGCGGCACCGCCTTCAAGAACAAGGGCGTGCAGGCACTGTTGGACGCGATCATCGAATACATGCCTTCTCCGATCGAGATGCCGGATGTGAAGGGCACGGGCGGCAACGGTGCGCCGGCCACTCGCAAGGCGCTCGACGACCAGCCGTTCGCAGCTCTCGCGTTCAAGATCCTCAACGATCCGTTCGTGGGCAACCTGACGTTCTTTCGCGTCTACTCGGGCACGCTGAATTCGGGCGATACCGTGTACGTGCCGACGAAGGACAAGAAAGAGCGCATCGGACGCCTTCTGCAGATGCACGCCAGCGAGCGCACCGACATCAAGGAAGTGCGCGCGGGTGACATCGCGGCGGCTGTTGGTCTGAAGGACGTCACCACGGGCGATACGCTGTGTGACCTGGAAAAGGTCATCACGCTCGAGAAGATGATTTTCCCGGTACCGGTCATTTCCGTAGCCGTCGAGCCTCGCACCAAGGTCGACCAGGAAAAGATGGGCCTCGCCCTGCAGCGGCTCGCGAAAGAAGACCCGTCGTTCCGCATGAACACGGATCCGGAGTCCGGTCAGACGATCATCTCCGGTATGGGCGAGCTGCACCTCGAGATCATCGTCGATCGCATGAAGCGTGAATTCAACGTGGAGGCGAACGTCGGCAAGCCGCAGGTGGCTTACCGCGAGACGATCCTCGGCACCATTGAGTCGGAAGGCAAGTTCGTGCGCCAATCGGGCGGACGCGGCCAGTACGGTCATGTGTGGTTGAAGCTCGAGCCCAACGCGCGAGGCAAAGGCTACGAGTTCGTGAATGGCATCGTCGGCGGTACCGTGCCGCGCGAGTTCATTCCCGCCGTGGACAAGGGCATCAAAGAGGCCGTCGAGACGGGCGTCATTGCCGGTTATCCGGTCGTCGATGTGAAAGTCACCTTGATCGATGGCTCGTACCACGACGTCGATTCGAATGAGATGGCGTTCAAGATCGCGGGCTCGATCGGCTTCAAGGATGGCTTTCGCAAAGCCCATCCGGTGTTGCTCGAGCCGATCATGAAAGTCGAGGTGGTGACACCCGAGGAATATTCGGGGGATGTCATCGGCGATCTCAACCGCCGTCGCGGCCAGGTTACCGGCATGGACGAGCAGGCGGCCGGCAAGGTGATCACGGCCGAAGTGCCTTTGTCGCAGATGTTTGGGTACGCGACGACAGTACGCTCGATGAGCCAGGGTCGCGCGACCTTCACAATGGAATTCGAGAAGTACGTGGAAGTGCCCCCCCACGTTTCAGACAGCATCATCAAGAATTAGGCGAGAAACCTTCATGGCAAAAGAGAAATTCGAGCGCAACAAGCCCCACGTGAACGTAGGGACGATCGGTCACGTAGACCACGGCAAGACGACGCTGACGGCGGCGCTGACGAAGGTGATGGCGGAGACGTACGGCGGCCAGTTCATGGCGTACGACCAGATTGACAAGGCCCCGGAAGAGAAGGCGCGCGGGATCACGATCTCGACGGCGCATGTGGAGTATCAGAGCTCCGAGCGTCACTACGCGCACGTGGACTGCCCTGGGCACGCGGACTATGTGAAGAACATGATCACCGGTGCTGCGCAGATGGACGGCGCGATCCTGGTGGTGTCGGCGGCCGATGGCCCGATGCCGCAGACGCGCGAGCACATTCTGTTGGCGCGCCAGGTGGGCGTGCCGTACATCGTGGTGTTCATGAACAAGGCGGACATGGTCGACGACAAGGAGCTCCTGGAGCTGGTCGAGATGGAAGTCCGTGAGCTGCTGGGGGTGTACAAATTCCCCGGCGACGACACCCCGATCATCATCGGCTCGGCGCTGAAGGCGCTCGAGGGCGATAAGAGCGAGATTGGCGTGCCGGCGGTGGTGAAGCTGGTGGCGGAGATGGACCGCTACATCCCGGTGCCGAAGCGTGAAATCGAGAAGCCGTTCCTGATGCCGGTGGAAGACGTGTTTTCGATCTCCG
>JAQGOE010000019.1 GCA_028293725.1 Gammaproteobacteria bacterium
GAGTCGTGGTCGAGAGAGCCGAAGCCTGCACGGTGGTCAGCGCACCGAGCTGCGCGGTGCTGAGGCTGGAGATCACCGAGCCGACCTGTGTGGTGGTCAGCGCACTGACCTGTGTGCCACTCAATGCCGTGACGTGCAAGGCACCCAACTGGGTGGTCGACAGCGAGGAGATGTCCTTGGTGGAGACCGCCGCGACCTGAGCCGTGCCCAAGCCACTCAACTGCGAGGTGCTCAGGCCGGAGACCTGAGTGGAGGTGATGGCGCCGATCTGCGAGGCGGTGAGTGAGGCAAAGCCGCTGGTGGTGATGGAGCCGATCTGAGTGCTGGTGAGCGCACTGACGATCTTGGTGGACAGTGCAGCGACATCCGCCGTGCTCAGTCCTGACAGGGTCGTGGTCGAGAGAGACGAGGCCTGCACGGTGGTCACCGAACCGAGCTGCGCGGTGCTGAGGCTGGAGATTACCGAGCCGACCTGTGTGGTGGTGATCGCTCCGACCTGTGTGGCACTCAATGCCGTGACGTGCAAGGCACCCAACTGGGTGGTCGACAGCGAGGAGATGTCCTTGGTGGAGACCGCGGCGACCTGAGCGGTGCCCAGGCCACTCAACTGAGAAGTGCTCAGGCCAGAGACTTGAGTGGAGGTGATGGCGCCGATCTGCGAAGCGGTGAGCGAGGCAAAGCCGCTGGTGCTGATGGAGCCGATCTGAGTGCTGGTGAGCGCACTGACGATCTTGGTGGACAGCGCCGCGACATCTGCGGTGCTCAGTCCTGACAGGGTCGTGGTCGAGAGCGCCGAGGCCTGCACGGTGGTCAACGAACCGAGCTGCGCGGTGCTGAGGCTCGAGATCACCGAGCCGACCTGTGTGGTGGTCAGCGCACTAACCTGTGTGCCACTCAACGCCGTGACGTGCAATGCACCCAACTGGGTGGTCGACAGCGAGGAGATGCCCTTGGTGGAGACTGCGGCGACCTGCGCCGTGCTCAAGCCGGTCAACTGAGAGGTGCTCAGGCCGGAGACCTGCGCGGAAGTGATGGCACCGATCTGCGAGGCGGTGAGCGAGGCGAAGCCGGTGGTGGTGATGGAACCGATCTGGGTGCTGGTGAGAGCGCCGATGTCCTTGGCAGAGAGCGCAGCGACCTCGCCCGTACTCATGGACGACAGGGTGGTCGTGCTCAGCTGTGCGACCTGGCCGGTCGTCAGCGCGTTGATGGCCTGTGTCGTGAGGGCGGTGACCTGCGAGCTGCTGAGGGCAGCGAACGCGGCGGTGCTGATGCTGACGACATCCGCGGCGGAGATCGATGGGATCTGTCCCGTTGTCAGTGCTTGCGCCTGAGCCGAGCTCAGTGCAGCGAAATCAGACGGCGCGAGTTGTCCAATCTGACTGGTTGTCAGCGCGCCAACCTGACTCGGTGTCATCAACGAGATGATCGAAGACATTAGGTCACCATTTCCTGATCGGGTGCCGGCTGTATGCCCGCACCGCAACTTACTGATTTCGCCAACAACTCAACATTTCCGGTCGAGTCTCGCTCAGACATCGGCGAGACCCCTGAAACCTTTAGCCACATCGCCCTTGCGGGGCGACGCTACGCAGACGGTCGTAGCGCTATCGGCGCGGAAGCGGGAGTCTTTAAACGGTGACGGGAAAGCGTGAGCAGGGTCACACGCCGCAGGTGCAACGTGACATATCGAAAGACCGCAGACCGCTCAGGGCTTCTCGGCGGCTTTCTTCAGATATTCGCGATAAGCGGCGGCGAACGCTTCGACGAATGTATGCGGCAGGTGATCGGCCGGCATCTCGATGAGATTGCGGTAGAAAGTGGTGAACAATTCCCAGTACTGCGCCTTGTCGGCCGAGCGGGCTTTGCCGCGGCGCGCGGCCCGCTCAAAGCGGGCTTCGAGCTCGGCGGGATCGAGTCGGTCCAGAAACTCCACGAATGCGGCGCGGGTCGCTTGCTGCGTTGCAAGCTCGTGAGTCTTGGCTTCGGTGACCGATTCCCGTAGCCATTGCACGGCGTCGAGGCGGCGATTCTCGTGCGATAAGAACAAGCCGAGCAGCAACTCCTCAACCGTGGAGCGCGATAGCGAGGGCCGCGGATCATCGGGATCCGGTGGCGGTTGTTCGATGCGGAAGCGGTTGCGGCTCTCGCTGCGGCTGCGATCGAGGTCTTTGAAGCCCACCAGGGCCTCGCGAAAAAGCTGTCCGGCCAGATGCAGCAAGCGGGTCTGGGCGTCGGCGGGCAGGCGCTCGGCGTCGATACCCGCGCCGCGGCAGAACACCTGCAATCCGGTGCTCACATCGAAGAGCTGCGCGCCATTGGCACCGTTGGCGTGAGCCGTCCCATTGGGCCGATTCTGGATATCGCGTTTAGCGGCTCTTGCCAGGCGTTCTACCCGCCGCGCGAGCGAGTCCTCGTCCGGATCCGTGTTCGGGACGGGGCGCGGCGCCGAGGCCATGGCGCGCACCGGAGCCTGCATGACGGCCTGGCCGTAGGCATTGACGGGCAGCATTGACTCGCCGGTCGGACTGTCCGGGACCAGCAGATCATCGAGATTGAGCATCGCGCCGATATCGGTCTGCCCGGCCCGGCCCAGCGTATGCAGGGCATGAATACTGGTGGGTACCGCCGCGGCACCAGTGTCAGCGGGAGGCTGCTCGATCTCGGTATCGAGGGCCGCCACGACCTGGTAATCCCCGATGCGAATCACGTCGCCATTGCGGATGGGGTAGCCTTCGGCCCCGCGGCGCGCCAGGGCCTCCGCGTCATCGTTTACGAACACGCCGTTCGTGCTCACGTCCTTCAGGTAGAACCGGCCGTTGCGATATTCGACGCGCGCGTGGTGAGCGGAGACGTAACGAAGCGGATCCGGCAGGACCCAGTCGTTATCCGCCGAGCGGCCGATAGTGCCCCCATCGACCGTAAAGACGATACTGCTGCGGTCCCCGAGCGACCGCCGCTGATCACTGACGACGCGCAGGCGAAGCGTCATGGTTCCCCAAACAAGAGCCGATTCAATCCAATCAAGGGTTTCCGATCTGTACGCGCAGCTTCCCCGGCCCGCGCGGACATATAATGTCAGCCTCAAACTAGCAGCGGTCCCCTTTGGAGCCATGGCAGCCAGTCACATTTTTCGCATTATGTTCGTGAATCAGGGCAAGGTTTACGAGATCTACGCCCGTAAGGTTAGCCACGGCGACCTGTTCGGATTCATCGAGGTCGAGGACGTCGTGTTCGGCGAGCGGTCCAGCGTTGTCCTGGACCCCTCCGAGGAACGCATCAAGAGCGAGTTCGAGGGGGTGAAACGGACGTTTCTGCCCATGCACTCCGTGCTCCGCATCGACGAGGTGAAGAAGCACGGAACCAGCAAAATCACGGCCCTGGAAGGCGGTGGCGCCAACGTCGCGCAGTTCCCGATGCCGCTCTACAACTCGCCCCCGACCGACAAGAAGTGAGGTCCGGCCCGCGATGCTGATGATTTCCGGCGCGCCCGCGCTATCTGCCTTCCGAATCGCAAAACTGCTCACCCGTCTGCAGGAGCTCGAGCCGCGGACCACGGGGCTCGAGTCGCGGTTCATCCATTTCGCCGACCTCGAGCGTTCCCTGGCCGCCGCGGAGCAGGAGGTGCTCGAGCGTCTGCTGACCTACGGGCCCCGGGTTGATTCGTCGCCCGAACAGACCGGGGAGCTCCTCCTGGTCGTCCCGCGCGAGGGCACGATCTCGCCGTGGTCGAGCAAGGCGACCGACATCGCGCACGTGTGTGGCCTGGATGCCATACGGCGGATCGAGCGGGGCATAGCCTACAGGCTGCATTCCGCGCAGTCACTGGGCCCCGAGCGGCTGGCCGCGCTGGCCCCCGTACTGTTCGATCGCATGACCGAGATGGTGCTGTTCGAGCCGGCGGAGGTGCAGCGCTTGTTTGGTCACGCGAAGCCCAAGCCACTGGCGCGCATCTCGCTGGCGACCGGACTCGCCGCACTCGAGAAGGCGAACCGCGAATTGGGTCTTGCGTTGTCCGCTGACGAGATCGAGTACCTGCTCACGAGTTTCAAGCGCCTCGGCCGCGAGCCTTCCGACGTCGAGCTCATGATGTTCGCGCAGGCGAATTCCGAGCACTGCCGCCATAAGATCTTCAACGCCGACTGGATCATCGACGGCCGCAAGCGCAACGAATCCTTGTTCGCCATGATCCGCTATACGCACGCGCGCAATCCGGGTGGCGTCCTGTCCGCTTACCGCGATAACGCGGCGGTCATCGAAGGCAGCGTCGGCACCCGTTACTTCGCCGACCCGCAATCGCATATTTACCGCGGCAGCGTCGAGCCGATCGACATCCTGATGAAGGTCGAGACGCACAACCATCCGACCGCGATTTCGCCATTCCCGGGAGCGGCGACGGGCTCCGGTGGTGAGATCCGCGACGAGGGCGCCACGGGCCGCGGCGCGCGACCGAAGGCGGGGCTCACCGGGTTCTCGGTTTCCCACTTGCGCATTCCCGGTTACGAGCGGCCGTGGGAGCACGAGTTCGGCCGTCCGGCGCGCATAGCGTCCGCCCTCGACATCATGATCGACGGGCCCATCGGCGCGGCCTCATTCAACAACGAATTCGGGCGTCCCGCGATCTGCGGTTACTTCCGCACCTTCGAGCAGCGTGCGGCGGGGGACGCTCCGGAACGTGTGCGCGGCTATCACAAGCCCATCATGATCGCCGGCGGCCTGGGCAACATCCGCCGGGACCATGTCGAGAAGGGTGAAGTGCCCGTCGGCGCGAAACTCGTCGTGCTCGGTGGGCCCGCGATGCTGATCGGTCTGGGTGGCGGCGCGGCTTCGTCCGTGGGCAGTGGCACCTCGAGTGCCGATCTCGACTTCGCCTCCGTCCAACGCGGCAATGCCGAGATTCAACGGCGCGCGCAGGAGGTGATCGACACGTGTTGGGAATTGGGTGACAAGAATCCCATCGCCCTGATTCACGACGTCGGTGCTGGCGGTCTCTCGAACGCGGTACCCGAAGCGGTAGCGCACAGCAATCGGGGCGCACGGGTGGATCTGCGCGCGGTCCCGAGTGCCGAGCCCGGCATGTCGCCGATGGAGATCTGGTGCAACGAGGCGCAGGAGCGCTATGTGCTCGCGGTCGAGGCCTCGGCATTGAAAGAATTTGCCGCAATCGCGGAGCGCGAGCGCTGCCCGTTTGCTGTCATAGGCGAAATCGATGACAGCGGCGTGCTCGTCGTAACCGATCCGCTGTTCCGCGACGACGCCGTGAATATGCCCATCGAAGTGTTGCTCGGCAAAGCGCCGCGCATGACGCGGGACGTCCGCAGTGTCGAGCCGCCGAGCCGGCCTTTCGACGTCAGCGCTCTGGATCTGCGCGAGGCGGCCTACCGCGTGTTGCGCCTGCCTGCAGTAGCAGATAAGACTTTCCTAATTACCATCGGCGATCGTACGGTCGGCGGGCTCATCAGCCGCGACCAACTCGTCGGGCCTTGGCAGGTTCCGGTCAGTGACGTAGCGGTCACCGTTGCCGATCACCAGGGACATGCCGGCGAGGCGATGGCCATGGGCGAGCGCACGCCGGTCGCGGTGATAAACGCTCCCGCGTCGGGCCGCCTGGCCGTAGGCGAGGCGATCACCAACATTCTCGCGGCCGATATCGATTCACTCAGCCAGGTCCGTCTGTCGGCGAACTGGATGGCCGCGTGCGGCGAGCCCGGCGAAGACGCCGCGCTCTACGAGACCGTCCATGCGGTGGGTAAGGAGTTGTGCCCCGCTTTGGGCATCGCGATTCCGGTCGGCAAGGACTCGCTGTCGATGAAGACGGTATGGCGCGAAGGCGACGGGAATAAGAGTGTCGTGGCGCCGGTGTCGCTCATCATTTCGGCCTTCGCGCCCGTGAAAGACGTGCGTCGCACGCTTACGCCGGCGTTGCTGATGGACGAGCGGCCTACCTCCTTGTGGCTCATCGATCTCGGTGGCGGTCGCAATCGTCTCGGCGGTTCCGCGCTGGCACAGGTATACGGAGAGTTGGGTGACGTACCCCCGGATCTCGATGATCCGCAGCGGTTGCTGAGCCTCACGGCGGCGTTGTCGGAACTGCGCGCCGCGAATCTGCTGCTCGCCTATCACGACCGCTCCGACGGTGGCCTGTTTGCCACGTTGCTCGAGATGGCGTTTGCCGGCAGCTGTGGACTGCACGTCGCATTGCCCGCGACCGCGGGTTCGGCGCCCGCGCAACTCTTCTCGGAGGAACTCGGTGTCGTCGTGCAGATCATGGCTGTCGACGAGCCGCGGTTCGCGGAGATCCTGGCGAAGCACGGCCTTGCCAAAGCCGCTCTCTATCTCGGCGCGCCGACTAGCGACATGCGGGTGCAGATGAAGATCGGCACCGTGGAATTCGACGAGTCCTGGGTCGACCTGCGCCGCGCCTGGTCCGAGACGTCGTGGCGTATGCGCCGTCTGCGCGATGATCCGCAGTGCGCCGATGAGGAGTTCGCGACACAAATCAATGCGAACGACCCGGGCTTGTCGATCGATCTGAGCTTCGACCCCGAGGACGATGTCGCCGCACCTTACATCGCGCGCGGCGTCAGGCCGGCGGTCGCCATCCTTCGCGAAGAGGGTGTCAACAGCAACACCGAGACCGCCGCGATTTTCGACCGCGCGGGGTTCACGCCCCACGATGTACATATGACCGACCTGCTCTCCGGCCGGCGCTCGCTGGAAGAGTTCAAGGGACTCGTGGCTTGCGGCGGGTTCTCCTACGGAGATGTGTTGGGAGCAGGGGAGGGGTGGGCGAAGTCGATTCTGTTCCACGAGGCCGTGCGCTCGCAGTTCCAGCGATTCTTCGCAAGGCCAGACACCTTCTCGCTGGGTATCTGCAACGGCTGCCAGATGTTCGCGGCATTGAAGAGCATCATCCCAGGTACCGAGCATTGGCCCCGGTTCGTGCGTAATCGCAGTGAGCAGTACGAGTCGCGTTTCACGCTGGTTGAAATATTGCGTTCGCCGTCTGTGGTTCTCGACGGTATGGCGGGATCGTTCCTTCCCATCGCCGTGGCGCATGGAGAAGGCTACGCGGAGTTTGCATCCTCGGCCGCCGCGGAGGCGTGCGCGAAGAGCGGTCTCGTCGGCTACCGCTTCGTGAATCACGATCACAGTGTCGCGACGAAGTACCCTTTGAATCCCAACGGCTCGCCATTTGGAATCGCGGCGCTGACGAATACGGATGGCCGCGTCACCATTACCATGCCGCATCCCGAGCGCTCGTCGCGTTATGTCCAGAATTCCTGGCACCCGCGGGAAGTAGGGGAACACAGCGGCTGGACACGCCTGTTCCGCAATGCCAGGAAGTTTGTGGGTTAGGCGATCAGATCGAGCAGGACGTTCTTGCCTGACGACCAGTCCGCCAGCATCCGCGCGAGATGGATGCTGTCGGTGCTGGGGAATTGTCCCAACACTTCGCCGGTCTGTGAGTTCTTGATCGTGGCGACCGTCAGGCCCGTGCCCGCGTCTATGTTCAACTGCAATACGCGACTGCTGCCCGACAGGCGATCGTTCACCTGCTTCACCGCGCCCTGGATTTCCTGCGCGCTGGGCTGACGCGCCGAGCGCTGCGCAATGTTGATAGCCGGCGAGGCCGGCGTGCTGGGCGCGGTGTCATACGTCGGCGCAGGATCGGCATCGCCGAGCGCTCCGACTGAGCCTATGTCCTCGCTCTCAACCATGTGACGCGACAGCTCCCATCGCTGCGACCGGAGGGGCCTGCGGTACGGCTTTACGCACTTCCGGCCCGATAGCGAGCCACGCACCGCGGATCTCGTTCAGCAGACCCAGGACCTCGGTTACCTTCTGAAGATCGTTTTCGACATTGGCCAGCAGAAGCTGCCGCGCCATGTAGTCGTACAGACTGCTTAAGTTCTCGGCCAGCGGACCGCCGTCCGTCATGTTGAGGCTGCCGCGCAGCTCTGCGATCAGGGTCACGCAGCTATGGAGCAGGCTGGCCTTCCGCGCGATCTCGCCGCGCTCAATGCAGCCGCGAGCCGTAGCCATGCGTTCCGCCGCGGCGTCCAGGAGCATCTGCACCATGCCGTGCGCGTCCGCGTTCGCGACGCCACCGTGCACCGACACACTGTGATAGGCCGCAAGGCTCGATTTGCGTGCAAAGCTGCTCAAAACACCGTGCTCCGTTCAATTTCCCTACGCTCTGTAACGGCGCGACGCCGTCGAACTTGAGTAGCGCCGGGACTCAGGCGTTGGACGTCCCCTGGATTTGCGGCAGGCTGGCAAACGCCTGGGTCAGGTACGAGGAGGTTGTCTGCAGGGCGGATAGCAGGTTGTTCAGGGCGGAATATTGTTGCGTCAGGCTCGCCGAGAGGGCGGCCATCTGGGTATTGAGGTCCGTGGTCTGCTTGGTCAGGGCGTTTTCCTGCTTGGTCAGCGACGCGCTGCTGGAGGCGATCGAGCCGGTGGTACCCAGCTCAGTGGACAGCTGCGAGTTGAGATTCGTTGCAATGCCACCCTTGGCGCTGAAGAGCGCGCTGACGGCGCTGAAGTTGGTCGACAGCGCGTTGGCCAGCTTCGTGCTGTCCAGGCTCAGAGTGCCGCCACTACCGCTCGTGATGCCGATACTGGCCAGCGAGTTATAGGTCGACGAGCCGGTGCTGACCACACTGTAGATCGCGTTGTGGATCCGATTCTCTGTGTTGGAGAGCAGAGAGTTGCCCATCATCGGGCCGGCCGTATTCGTCGACGAATCGTAGCCGCCGAGCGAGTTGAACTCGCCCACGAGCGTATTGTACGCCGTGACGAACGCGCTGATGTTGCTCTGGACCGTGGAGGTATTGGTACTGAGGGTCAGCGTGGCGGGGGTGCCGGTGGTGGTCTTCGCCGTCAGAGTCAACGTAACGCCGGTGAGCGCACTGCTGACCGTATTGCTCGAGCTCGTCCCGGCCACGCCGGCGATGCTGTATTTCGCGTCCTGCGCCGCGGCCTCCTGGGTGTAGGTCGTCGTATTGCCGTTGCTATCGGCCTGGCTGCTGTCATAAGTCAAAGCAGACAGTCCCGTCCCGCCGTCGGTCTCGCTCACCTGGATCGTATTGGCAGCGCCGGTTTGCGACGACGAAAGCAGCAGGTGAGCGCCGTCGGTACCCTGCAGAACCGTTGCCGTGATGCCGGGATTATCGGTCGCGGCATTGATCGCCGCGGCAATGCCGTTCAGCGTGTCTTTGCTGCTGCCGATGTCGACCGAGAAACTGGTGCTTCCGAGGGATAGCTTCAAGGTGCCGGTGCCGACGGCCGAAGTGCCGTCGCCGGTGAAATGCCCCGATAGCAGCTGCTGCGCCTGCGCCAACTGCGACACAGTCACATTGTAGGTGCCCACGGGAGCGGCGGAGGTCGCGGTGGCCGTGAACGCCGTCGAACTCGTCGTGGCGGTCTCGGCGTTGAACGCGCTCGACGTGTCCAGCGCACTCAGCGAAGACTGAAATGTCGCCAAAGCGCTCTTGAGCGCGCCCAGCGCGGAGATCTGCGCAGTGACGGCCTGAGTCTGATTGTTGATCAGATTTTGCTGAGGCGCCTGTGAGGCCGCCACCAGCTGCGACACCAGCGAGCTCACGTTGATGACCGAGCCGCCTGCCGCGCCGGCGCTGGAGCTGCTGGCGACGGATACCGGACTGGTTGTTGATGTCGAGCTCATGGCGATCTACTCCGTGCTAAAAACGTGCGAAGGCGGGCGCCTTGCGGCGCCCGCCCTCCCCTACGATCACGAGTGTTTTAAGCTCGTTTTGCATCAAGTCGCTTCCATTTACGGCAGCTTCTGCAACAGCGTCAGAATGTTCTGCGGGATCGTGTTCGCCTGCGCCACCATCGCGGTGCCGGCCTGCTGCAGGATCTGGGCCTTCGACAGGGCCGAGGTCGCCTGCGCGTAGTTCGTGTCCACGATCGAGCTCTTCGCGTTGCTGAGGTTGGTGGCAGTCGTATTCAGGCCCGTGATAGCGGCCTGGAACCGGTTCTGATACGCGCCGAGCTGCGCGCTGGACGTCGCGAGCTGCTGCAACGCGTTGTCCACCGAGATCAGTACGAGGTTCGAATTGTCGACAGTCGTCACGCTCGTGTTGGACAGGTTCTGAGCCGTGCCGCCGGTGGAGCCGAGGGAGTAGGTCCCGTCGAGTCCAAGGCCGCCGACGGTCTGAGTGGTCGTCGACGCCGCGTCCATGGTGATGGTGGCAGTCTGCGTCGCACCCGTAGCCGTGCTCAGGTTGATGCCGGTGCCGGCGGCGTTCACTGTCGCCACGATGCCCGCGCTGGAGCCGAGCGACTGGTTGATCGCGCTGACGACGTTGGCCAGGTCGGTCGCCTGGGTGCCCGTCAGCGTGATGGCGCCGGTCGTGACGGTCGAGGTGGTGGCACCCGCAGCATTGGCAATCGTAATGTCGAACGACGCCGTCGTGCCGGCGTCAGCGGCCGTACCCGCGTAGGTGCCCGCCGTGGCGGCAGTCGTGAAGTAGTTGCCGACTTTGCTGGTGGACGCGCTGGAGATCGAAGAGACGCTGATGATCTGGCCGGCGTTGGCGCCGATCTGGAAGTCCGCGCCCTGGAAAGAGCCGTCGAGCAGGTTCACGCCGTTGAACTGCGTGTTGGCTGCAACGTTGTTGATGTCGGCAGCCAGCTGCGTGAACTGCGCGTTCAGATCCGCTCGGTCATTGGCGCTGTTGGTCGCGTTGAGTGACTGCACGGCGAGGTCGCGCATGGTCTGCAGGTCGTTGGTGATTTCGGTCATCGCACCCGAGGCGGTCTGCGTGAGCGAGACGCCGTCGCTGGCGTTCCGCGCGGCCTGGTTCAAGCCGTTGACCTGCGAGGTCATGCCCTGGGCGATCGCGTAGCCGGCCGCGTCGTCGGCGGCGGTGTTGACGCGAAGACCCGTGGACAACTGCTGCAGGGCGCTGGCCAGCTGTGTTCCCGATGACGTCAGACTGTTCTGCGCGACCATCGAATTGACGTTTGTGTTGAGGACTAGTGACATTGCCTGTAACTCCTAAAGTTTGTTCAGACGCCGGACACCGGTCCGTCGCACTGCTGGCTGGCGACCTATGCCGCTTCCAGGTATCAGCTATATCGGTGCTAGTCGCTGGAACTTGAGAGACCGGCTAATCCGAAATATGAGCTCCGTCACACTTCAGCCCTGGATGTAATTGAACAGCGAGAGCTTCTCGATGGAGGCATACGACTCCTGCGCGGCCTGCAGGGCGAGTTCCTCCGTGCTCAGCTGGGTGGTTGCGGCCGTATAGTCCGTATTCTGAATCGTCCCGACATTGGTCTTGAGGTTCGTCTGGGTCGTCGTCGCCGAAGACTGTGCCGCGGTGATCGCATTGAGGCGCGCGCCCACTGAGGCGGAGACGTTGCTGAAATTCGTCGTCACGTTCTGGATCTGCTGCACCGCGGAGTTGATCTGCGTGGTGAGCTGCCCGCCGTTGAGTGTCGTGGAGGTCAGCGTGGCGATCAGATTTGACAATGCGCTGAACGCGCTGGTCGTTCCCGACGGCGCGAGCGTGAACTGGTCGCCGGCGCCGGGTGTGCCGTTGAGGCCGACTTGCGCGCCGCTGAACGAAATGGTATCGCCGTTCGTGTACGTACCGGAGCCCACCACCGTGCCGCCGCTGTTGGTGACCTGGTAGTTGGTCGAATCCGTGAAGGATATCGTATAGGTGTCGGGGACCCACGCGCTCGGGTCGGTGACGCTGCCGCCGCCGATCGAGCCGGTGCCGGTGTTGGTGGCGGCGGCCGATGTGGTAAACGTGCCATTCCCGTTGACAATATTCATGAACGCGGCGCTGCCGGTGTCGCCGGCGGAGATGCTCTGATTCGAGCTGATCTGCACCTGCGTGACCTGACCCGTGCCGTTGTAGCTCACGACGCCGCCGGCCTGAGTGAACGGGGGGTTTGTGTTGGCGTAGCCGCCGAACAGGTAATTGCCGTTGCCGTCCGTCGAGTTGGCGATGGAGATCAGGCTCTGCAGATCCTGCTGCAACTGGGTGGCGATTTCCTGCCGGTTCGAGGCGCTGAGCGCGGAATTGTTGGCCTCGACGGCGAGCGTGTTCGCATTCTGCAGGACATTCGTCGCATTCGTGAGCGCCTGCTCCTCGAGCTGCAGGTTCGTCTGCGCCGTATTGCTATTGGTGACGTACTGGGTCGAGGCCGAGATCTCCACGTTCATCTGGTTGACCTGCGCCATCCCGGTCGGATCGTCCGCGGCGCTCTGGATCTTCAGTCCGGTGGACAACTGCTGCTGGGTCTGCTGCATGGCCGCTGTCAGCGCGTCCATCTGGCTGACGGCATTGTTCTGAAAGGTCGCGGTGGAGATTCTCATGATTACCCGTTCGTGATGGCGCTGATGAGAGAGTTGAAGATGGTCTGCGAGGTTTGGATCATCTGCGCGCAGGCCTGGTAGGCCTGCTGGTACTGCAACATCTTGGCGGCCTCCTGGTCGAGGCTGACGCCGGAGAGGTTGCTGCGCGCGTTGGTGGCGCTCTGGTTGACCGACTGTTGTGCCGTGGTGTTGGCCTGTGCCTGCTGCGTGAGCACGCCCGTCGCGCTGACGAGATTGTTCGCGGCGGCATTGAGCGAGGTGGTCCCGCCATCGAGCACGGAGGACGTCATGTCCGCGGCCATGGCCAACACATTCGTGTTGTCGCCGGTGTTGGCCTTATTGTTCGGACCCACGGTGAAGGTATCGCCGCTGGCGGGCGCGCCGCTGATGCTGACCTGCTCGCCGTTGAAGCTGATTGGACTGCCGCTCGTGTAGGTCCCCGAGGTCACGACGTTGCCGCCGCTATCGGTAACCTGGTACTGGGTGGCGGAAGTGAACGAGACGGAATAGGTGCCGTTCGTCCAGTTCGCAGGGTCCGTGATACTGGGGGTGGCTATCGTGCCGGTGCCAGTGTTTCCCGTCGCCGCCGCCGACGTCCCCAGAGAGGCGGCGGCGATTTGCGTCGGACTGCTGAGGAGTACCGACATCCCGTCCACGGCACCCGCGGTCGGCTTGATGACATAATTGTCGCCGTCACTGGGCAGTCCGTTCACGACTATGGATAAGCCCACCGCCTGAAACGGGTCCGCGGTCGTGCCGGTGCCGGTCATGGTGACCGACTGACCCGTGGTGGTGTCCTGTAGCTGCCAGGCACCCCCCGAAGCAGTGATCTTGTAGTTGTCCGGCGTGAGCTGGCTCAAGTCCGTGACTGTGACGTCGACCGTCCCGCTTCCCGTGTTGGTAATGCTCGGCAGCACCTGTGGGGGACCCACCGCGAACATGGCGGTGCCCTGCGCGCCGGTCAGGTCCATGCCGGACGCCTGCTGCTGATTCATGACCGTCGCGATACCGATGGCGATCTGGCCGAGTGCGCTCTCGGTCGGGTCGAGCACCTGGCTGCGCGTAGTGAGCAGACCTCCCAACGTGCCGCCGTTGATTTCGTTCGTGATGTCACTGGCGGTGCCGTTACCGGCCGCGATGCCGATATTGGACTCGGAAGCGTCGTTTGGATTGGGAGTGGCCACTAGCGTTTGTGCCGTGCCCGAGACGACTAGCGGCTGGCCGCTGCCGACATAAATGTCCATCTCGCCATTGCTCTGGGTAATGGCGTTGACGCTCACATACTGGCTCAGCTGGTCGACCAGGCTGTCGCGCTGGTCCATCAGCTGGTTCGGCGTCTGCCCGCCGCCGGAGGCCGCCGCGATCTGCCCGTTGAGCAGCGCGATATTCTTGGCGAGTGTGTTGATCTGGGTGACGGTACTGCCGACCTGCGCCTCGAGATCCTGGCTTTGGGCCGAGAGCTGCGACTGGTAGGACTTCAGCTGCGTCACCAGGGCCTGTGCTTTGCTCAACACGACCTGCCGCTGGGCGGTCGAGGCCGGTGCGGTCGACAGACTCTGCAGGGAGTTGACGAAATTCTGCAGGGTTACCGTGAGCCCGGTAGTCGACGAGCTCAACATATTGTCGATCTGGGCCGCCTGGGTCGAGAGCGTGCTGAAGCTCGAGTAACTCGATTGCGACGACCGGACCTGCGCGGCGAGCATCTCATCGTATGAGCGGGTGACGCTCTTGACGTCGACGCCGTTGCCAAAGTAGCCGCCGCCGGTGCCCGAGCCGGGCTGCTCCCCGAGTTTGATGTTCTCGACGCTGTAACCCGGGGTCGCGGAGTTCGAGATGTTATTGCTGGTGACGCTCAGCGCTTGCTGGAAGGCGAGCAGGCCGGAGACGCTGGTTGAAAGTATGTTGCCCATGCGGTGCGCCTCAGAGAATGCCAGTCGATGGGGTTATCGGCGCGATGCTCGCGGACTTGAACGACTGTTCCAGCATTGCGCTGCGCGAGTCGACCGATGCGGCGATCGCGGCGACCTTGCTGGCATAGTCGGGGTCCGTCGCGTAGCCGCCGCGTTGTAACGCGCTGGCGAACGCGTGGACGTTGCTTCCGGTGTTGAGCGCGGCGGAGTAACGCGGATTGCTGCGGAGCAGCGTTACATAATCCTGAAAGCTCTGTTCCTTGCTGTCATAGGCGCGGAACTGACCCGTCGTGCTCACCGCTGCGCCGTTCTGATATTCCTGGGTGCCGGCCGTCACCGACGCACCGTTCCACTGTCCCGCGGCTTTCACACCGAAAAGGTTATTGGTGGAGCGACCCTGAACATCGCGGGGTACGCGCGTGCCCCAGTTGGTCTCGAGAGCGGCCTGGGCGATGAGATTGCGGGGATCGACGCCGAGTTGCTGGCCGGCCGCCTGGGCCGAGGGCCATAGATCGCTGATGAAGCTCGCCTTCGCCTGGGGCGATGCGATCGGGGCGACGGCCTCGCCCGAGGAGCCGCCGTTGCGGTTGCCCTGGGGGTCACCCTGAAATTTTCTCAGGGCGGACTTCGCGCCCATTTGCGGCGTGATAGCCGAAGCGCCTGCGGCCGCGCCCTTGGCGCCTTTCGCATCCTCTGAAGCGTCTGTCTTGGCGCCCCCGCTGATTTTCTGCAGCTGTCGCACCAACATGTCGGCGAGCCCGAGGCCACGCCCCTTGGTCATCTCGATCGACAGCTGGTCGTCGTACATTTCCTGGTAGGTCTGCCCTTCGTCGCTGCCGAAGATCGGGTCCTTACCAACCGCGTCACGCATGCTCTTGATCATCATGCGGGCGAACAGGCTCTCGTACTGCTTCGCGACCTGGCGCAGGGCGTTCGGGTCGTTGGTCCGCACATCCTTCTTGAGGGCGGTGAGGCCCGCGAAGTCGGTGTAGACGTCCGCCGAGCTGCTGCCGACTGGCACTGTCATATGACGATCATTTCGGCGCGCAGAGCGCCGGCTTGTTGGAGTGCTTCGAGGATCGCCACGAGGTCGCTGGGAGCCGCCCCTACCTGGTTCACCGCTCGCACGATCTCATCGAGATTCACGCCGGCCTGGAATACGAACATGCGCGCATCCCCTTCCTTCACGTTGATCGAGCTCTTCGGGGTGACCGTCGCCGTTTGCACCTGCGTGAATGGATTGGGCTGACTGACCTGGTCGCGTTCGGTGATGGTCACTGAGAGCGAGCCGTGCGCGACCGCCGCCGCCATGACTCGCACGTGTGAGCTGATAACGACCGTGCCGGTGCGCGAATTGATGATTACGCGCGCCGGAGGATCACCCGGGTCGACGTCGATCCCTTCGAGGGTCGCGAGATAAGCCGTGCGCTGGTTTGCGTCGACAGGGGCCGCGACACGAATGGACACCGCGTCGAGCGCGTCCGCAGTGCCGGCGCCGAGAATCTTGTTGATGGCATTCACTACGCGCGAGGCCGTCGTGAAGTCGGGAGTATTGAGGTTGAATACCAGGTGTCCGTCGCCGCCGAACTTCACCGGTACCTCGCGCTCCACGCTGGCGCCGTTCGGAATGCGGCCGGCACTCGGCACGTTGAGGGAGATCTTCGAGCCGTCCTTACCGGAGATGCCGAAGCCGCTTACCACCATGCTTCCTTGAGCGAAAGCATATACCTGCCCGTCGACGCCGCGGAGCGGTGTCATGAGCAGGCTGCCCCCGCGCAGGCTCGAAGCATTACCGATGGAAGCCACCGTGATATCGATTGTCTGCCCGGTCTTGGCGAACGCCGGCAGGTCCGCGGTGACCGTTACCGCGGCTACGTTCTTCAGCTGCGGATTGGTGCCCGGGGGAATGGGCACGCCGAAGCGCGCCAACATGTTGGTGATACTCTGGATCGTGAATGGCGCCTGGCTGGTCTGGTCGCCGGTGCCGTCGAGACCGACGACGAGGCCGTATCCCACGAGTTGGTTGGTACGTACACCCGCCACGGTGGCGAGATCCTTGATGCGCTCGGCGTGCGCCGTGACGCTGGCGCCGGCGAGTATGCCGAAGGCCAACAGCAGTGCTTTGAGTTGGCGCATCAGAATGGCGTCCACGGTGAATTGAAGAAGCGCGACAGCCAGCCGGCCGCGTTCGCATCCGCGATCGCTCCCTTGCCGCCGTAGGTGATCCGGGCGTTAGCTACGCGCGAGGAGGGGACCGAATTGTCGGGAGCGACATCGATCGCCCGGATGACGCCACTGAGCATGACGTTCTCCTGCCCCTGGTTGATCCAGATCTTCTTCTCGCCCTTCACATACAGGTTGCCGTTCGGCAATACCTTCGCCACCGTAGCGGTGATGAAGCCGGTCAGACTGTTGCTCTGCGCGCTGTTACCCGCACCATCGAACTTGCTCGCATCATTTACGCTGCCGCTCAGCACCGAGGCGCCGTGAATCGTCACGGGCGATCCGAACAGCGACACGCCGGGCATGGTGTCGGTCGTCGCCTTCGAGGTCGATGTGGTTGCGCTCTTCTGCGCGGCGGTGGCTTCGCTGAGGATGATCGTAACGACGTCGCCGATGTGCCGCGCTATGGGATTCTCGAACAACGCCACGTCGCGTCCGACCTGGTAGATAGACCCGTTGGAGGCCGGCGGCACGGGCTCCTGGAGCCAGCTGAGGCCGTCGTCGTCGTCTTTCTTTTCTTTCTTCGCGGGATGCAACGTGCCGCAACCGGCCAGGAGGGCGGTAGCGCACAGGCACGCGATGAAAAAGGTCGGATGTCGCATTTAGATATCGGATCCGGTTACATGTTCTGGTTGGCGTATTGCAGCATCTGGTCGCAGGTCTGCACGGCCTTCGAGTTCATCTCGTAGGCCCGCTGGATCTGGATCATGTTGACCATCTCCTCCACCACATTGACGTTCGAGCTCTCGAGCGAGCCTTGCACCAGCGTGCCCAGGCCCGAAACGCCAGGCGTGCCCGTGGTCGCCGTGCCGCTCGAGGCGGATTCGGTCAACAGGTTGCCGCCCTGGGACTGCAGGCCGGCCGGGTTGATGAAGTCGGCGAGCTGCAGCGTGCCGACCGTCGTGGGCGCCGCCTGGTTGGCGAGCTGCACGCTGACCGTGCCGTCGCTGCCGATGGTGACGCTCTGTGTGCCCGACGGAATGGTGATCGCGGGCTGCACCTGGTAGCCCTCCGCCGTGACGAGCTGTCCAGTGTTGGTGACCTGGAAGCTGCCGTCGCGGGTGTAGGCAAGGGTACCGCTGGGCAACAGGATCTGGAAGTAGCCGCGTCCCTGGATCGCGAGATCGAGCGAGTTACCCGTCTGGTTGAGACTGCCTTGCGTATTCACGGTTTCCGTGGCGACCACGCGCACGCCCGTGCCGAGCTGCAGGCCGGACGGCGACTGCGTGGTCTGCGAAGTGTTGGCGCCCACCTGCGTGACGTTTTGGTACAGCAGGTCCTCGAATACGCCGCGGCTGGCCTTGAAGCCGGTCGTGCTGACGTTGGCGAGGTTGTTCGCCGTGACCGTCATTTGAGTCTGCTGTGCGTCGAGACCGGTTTTGGCGGCCCAGAGTGCGGGTTCCATAGGATGTACCTGTTAGAGGATTAGGCCTGTCAGAGGATTAGATATAGCGCGCGCGTCAGCCCTGCGACTGCAGCAGTTTCGTGGCCGACTGCGCGTTCTCGTCCGCGGAATGCACCGCCTTGATTTGCATGTCGAACTGTCGCGCCAGCTCGATCATGTTCACCATCGCACTGGCGATGTTCACATTGCTCGATTCGAGCGTGCCGGGAGTCACCGTCGTCGCGGCGTCGGCTTCCACCGGGTCGGTACTCGTGCTGTGAAAGAGCGCGTCCGCTCCCCGCTGCAGCGTATTGGCCGGCGGGTTGACGAGTTTGAGGCGCGCGACGATGGCATTCGTTTGCGCGGTCGAGCCGAGCGGCACGATCGAGATCGAGCCGTCCTTTGCCACCGTGATCGAGCTATAAGGCGGCACACTGATCGGGCCGTTGTCGCCCAACACAGGATGCCCCGTCGCAGTCAGGAGTTGACCGCTCGGATCCACATGGAGGTCGCCGGCGCGCGTGTAGGCTTCGTTTCCGGTCGCGTCCTGTACGGCGAAGTAGCCCGTACCGTTCACGGACACATCCAGCGCGTTGCCGGTCTCTTGCTGTGATCCGACCGAGGAGTCCCAGCCGACCACATTGTCCTGCGCATAGACGCGCGACGCATAGCCCGGTCCGCTGACCGCACGACTCTGGAACGCGCTCAGATCGGCCTTGAAGCCGGTCGTGCTCGCGTTCGCGAGGTTGTGGTTGTTGGCAGCCTGGGCGCGCAGGGTCTCTTTCGCACCCGACATTGCAACGTATAGCAGCTTGTCCATGGTCGGCTCGCGCGCTTACGCGCCTTAACCGTTCTGGGTCACGGTGATGACCGTCTGGGTGATCTGGTCCTGCGTCTGGATCATCTGCGCGTTCGCCTGGAAGTCGCGTTGCGCGGTAATCATGCTGACCAGGGCCGAGGTGGTATCGACGTTCGATTGCTCGAGCGAGCCGGACTGGATGGAGCCAAAGCCGGAGCCGCCTGCAATGCCCTGTACCACCGATCCCGAGGCGGTCGTGGCTGTCCAGGTGGCATTGCCGTTCTGCTGCAAGCCCTGCGTGTTGGCGAAGTTCGCCATGGCGACCTGGCCGAGGGCCACCGAGCGGCCGTTCGTGAAGCTCGCCTGCACGACACCCGAGGAATCGATGTTGATGCCCGTGAGGGTGCCGGTCGTAAAGCCGTCCTGCTGTACGGCCGTCACGGCGAAGGTGCTGCCGGTCTGCTGCGTCTGGTTGAAATTGAACGTCATGTTCATGTCCGCCGCGCCCGTAGCCGGGGTGTAGGCCGGCAAAGTGACCTGGCCGTTGGCCGGGCTTGTCAGCACACCGGAGCTCGAATACTGGAGGTCCTGCGGGGTACCGACGGCGTTGCCGTCGACATAGGTCTGCACCGACCAGTCATTGGCGGCTGCGCCCTTGGTGAAGTAGAGCGACGCCGTATGTGCCGCGCCCAGCGAGTCATAGACGGTGAGCGAGGTCGTGTCTGTGTAGCTCGTCGGATCCGAGGGGCTGAAGGTCGTCGTGGTCGGTACCGTGGCGTTCGCCTGCAACGTCGCGGTAATCGACGCGGTCGCGGTCGCTTGCGGAGCGCTCTCGTTCGTCGTGAGAGTGAGATTCGACAGGCCGCCGGTGTTGAATCCGCCGGTGGGCAGCGGCGCATAGACCTGCAGATCCGCGCCGGAGGAGGTGACCACCTGTCCCGCGTTGTTGAGCTGGAACTGGCCGTCGCGCGTATAGGAGAGCGCGCCGCCATTGCTGAGCGTAAAGAAGCCGTTGCCGTTAATGGCGAGGTCGAGGCTGTTGCCGGTCGTCTCGACGTTACCCTGGCTGAACTGCTGAGCCACTTCCTGGACCCGTACGCCGTTGCCCACGGCGGTCGAGGACACGCCGGTCGCAGTCGCGGCGTAGATATCGCCGAACTCGGCACGCGAGCTTTTGAAGCCCACGGTGGCGGAGTTCGCCAGGTTGTTGGAGACGACCGCGAGATCCTGGGTGGCGGCGTTCAGGCCCGTGAGGGCGACGTTGAATGACATGAAGGGTTCTCCTTAAAGAATGCTGACAATGCTGCTGAGTGGGACAGTGCCGTTCTCGGTCGTGACATCGAGCGCCTGGGTCGACGGATCGACTATCACGCTCGTGACCTTGGAGGCGATCAGCGGGGTGAGCTTCGTGTTCGTCAAGCCGTTGCTGGACGTCGTTGCGATGGTGTACTGTCCCGCCGGCGCGGCTGCGCCGGTGCTGGTGGTGCCGTTCCACGTGAAGTTGGTGAGCCCCGTGTCCGCGGGCGCGACCTGGAAGGTGTTGATAAGTGAGCCTTTCGAATCCGTGACGGTCACTGTTACGCGTGTGGCGCCCGTTGGGGGGTTTACAGCGCCACTCACCGAGCCACCGCTGGCGTCCAGCATGGCGGTCGTGCTGGGCGCCAGTACGGTCTGGCCGAGAAGCGCGGCGCCGTTGGCCATCTGGGTGGATTGCAGGCTGGTCTGCAGGCCCGACAGCGAGGTCTGCATGGACTGCATGCTCGACACCTGGCTCATCTGCTCGAGTTGGCCGAGAAACTGTGTCGGGTCGGTCGGCTGCAGCGGATTCTGATCCTTCAGCTGTGTGGTAATGAGCTGGAGGAAATCCGCCGGCGTGATGTTCAGCGCGCTGCTGAGGGCGGAGCTGGACGAGCTGTTGCTGTTATTGCTCGTGCTCGAGCCGACCGGGTTTGTCGATGATGACATGCGAGACCTCTAACGATCAGATGTTGACGGTGCTTCAGGAGCCGAGCTTCAAGGTCGCGAGCATCAGCTGTTTCGAGGTGTTCATGACCTCGACGTTGTTCTGATAGGCGCGCGAGGCCGAAATCATGTCGGTCATCTCTTCGATGACGTTCACGTTGGGCGAGTAGATGTTCCCGTCCGCGTTGGCGAGCGGATTGCCCGGCTCGTAGCGCTCGTTTGGCTGCGCCGTGCTTTCCACGATGCCGCGGACACGTACCGCTGCGCTGCCGGCGTCGGTACCGTTGGCCGTGCCGATGGCCTGCGCAGCCACGGAGGCTTTCACACTTTCAAACACCGGGTGCCGCGCCTTGTAGACCGTGGAGGGGTCGCCACTGACGCTGTCGGCGTTGGCGAGGTTGCTCGCCACCGTGTTGAGTCGTACCGACTGGGCTGAGATCCCGGAGCCGGCGATATCGAATATCTTGAATGAGGACATGTCGATTGCTCCTGCGGCCGGGGCCTTACTGCCCGGTGATGGCGGTCATGAGATCTTTGAGGCTGCCCGACAGGAAGGTCAGGGTCGCCTGGTAGCGGACGGTGTTGTCCGCGAACGCCGCCTGCTCCATCTGCGCGTCGACGGTGTTGCCATCGAGCGAGGGAGCGAGCGGGACTCTGTATTTGAGCGCGCCCGAGGTATCTATGTCGCCGCTGGTCGCGCTGTTGCCTATCTGGTTGGAGGTCGTCGTCGCCAGGGGCAACGCCCCTCCCGGCGCGCCGGCCTGGGCGAGGGCGGTCTTGAAATCGATGTCCTGCGCCTTGTAGTTAGGCGTATCGACGTTCGCGAGATTCTTCGCGAGCACTTCCATACGCTTCGACTGCACTTTGAGTGCGTCTTGCTGTACTCCCAAGTACGAATCCAGGCTGAGTGGCATGTGCGTGCTTCCGTCAAAAGAATGACTTGGCGAAAGCAACAGCAATACGCATGCCAATTACGTGGAAGGCCGCTGTGGGCGTTCCAGGGTGCGTTGGGGTGTGAGACGGGTCACGCGGGCGGCAAGAGGCTGCCGCCGGGAGAGCGGCCGAAAAGCGGCGCGCCAATTGGCCCACCACTTGCAACTACCCTGTCATGACAATGAAAGTGACAGAAAGCCGTCGCGCCGCAGTGCTGTTGTTAGCGACCTGGCTGGCCGGAACTGTAGCGGTCGTGGCCCAGGACGCCGCCCGTACGGAGTCACCGGAATCGATTCGCGCTGCCGCCGAGTCCTTCGTGAAATCACAGATGCCGCGCGACGCGAATGTGGCGAGCGTGACCGCGGGCGCTTTGGACAGCCGTTTACGTCTGGTTCGTTGCACGGAGGGCCTGCAGGCCCAACTTCCGACAGGCGCGGCGCTCCAGTCGCGAACCATGGTGGGAGTCGCTTGCCAGGGGCCGGTGCGCTGGAAAGTCTATGTGCCGGTCACGGTCGAGAGCCGCATCACGGTTCTCGTTCTCAAACACCCGGTGCCGCGCGATGCGCGCCTCACTATAGAAGATGTGACTGTCGAGTCCCGCAAGGTGACCGGACTCGCCACAGCCTTCCTCACCGATGTGAGCGATCTGCGGGCGCGCTCGGTGGAGCGGCCGCTGCCCATGGGCGCGACCCTGACCATGGATATGTTCAAACCCGACATGGTGATCCGCCATGGCCAGGAGGTCACGTTGGTCGCCGCGGGTGGCGGGATCGAAGTACGCGCGGCCGGCAGGGCTCTTGCGGACGCAGCAGGGGGCACACGGCTCAAGGTACAGAATCTGAGCTCCCTGAAAGTGGTGGAGGGAGTGGTGGAAGGACCCGATCTGGTGAGGGTGGCGCAATGATCCCTGTCGGGAATCTGAGACGGCCACTACAGTTCTGGCGAACCCGGTCGATAACCAGTTCGCAGTACGAGACACGGGGAGCCGCCAGTGACCAACACAATTGATAGTTTCCAGGGGAACGGCCCCACATCGGGGGCGACGAACCGTACCCCGCAATCCGCTCGGGACAACACCTCGCCCGCCACGACCGGCAATCCGCCGCAGTCGGGTGGCAATGAAGAGGTGCAGATCACCAGCACGGCCGCGCAACTCGCCAGCCTCGGGCAGAAACTGAGCTCGATGCCGGCGGTCGACCAGAATCGCGTCGCGCGTATCACGCAGTCGCTCGCGGATGGTAGCTACAGCATTTCGGCGGAGAAGATCGCCAGCGGACTATTGCAGTCCGACCACGCGCTGGCGCAGATGGGCTTATAAAAGAGAGTTGAGGTATGGATCAGGCACAGTGTTGCGAGAAGATGGGCAAGCTGATCACCGAGGAATCCACGGGCCTGGCCCAGCTCATGGACCTGCTCGAGCACGAGCACGGCCTGCTGCTGGCCGGTGACGCGGTAGCCCTCGGGACGGCCATCAATGAGCGCCAGCGCTGTGTCGCACGAATTGCCCGCGTGGACGATGAGCGCCGCGCCCTGTGCCACGCCCGAAATTATTCCCTCGACGCCCCGGGGCTGGAGAGCCTGCTGCGCTGGTGCGATCCAGCCGGAACACTGTCCACCCGCTGGGCCGAATGCGCCGCCGCGGCCGCGCGTTGCCGCATGCTCAATGATCGCAACGGGGCCCTGGTGGGAACGCAGCTTCAGCACGTCCGGGCCCGGCTGGGGACTCTCATCCAGTCCGGCCGCGAGACGCTCACTTACCGTCGCAATGGTGCCTACGGCCAGGGTACGGTCGGCCGGATGCTGGCCACCGAGGCCTGACCCGACTCGCCGCGGCGCGTTATGACCGTCATGCGGTCAGCGCGCCGCGTTGCATAACGCACCGCCGTCATACGGTGACGTGATTTTGATCTCAGCCCTAAAGTTCTCCCGATGGCGGCCGCTACAGCAGGTAGTGAAGTCCCAGGAGAGTTCCTGTGTCGAGCAAAATCGGTGGATTCGCCGGCAGTAGTCCGACCGCCCCAGTAGGCGCCGGCCGTGCCGTGCAGCGTCCGCAGGACGCAGCCGCCGGCGGTGCCCAAAGCTCTGACGCGTCGTCCGGCGGGAACCAGGACAACGTCCAGATTACGGGGGTCGCCCGACAGCTCGCTTCCCTCGAGCAGGCGGTTCGTGATGCCCCCGTGGTGAATAGCTCCCGGGTGGCCCAGATCAGCAGCTCGATTGAGCAGGGGACCTATACGGTCAACGCCCAGGGCATCGCCGACAAGCTCGTGCAGATGGAGAAGGAGCTCGCGCACCTGGGGAATCAACATCAGCCCGAAGCGGAATCTGACGCGGAATAGCCGTCGTGGACGCCAATGCCCTGGACCGGGACGTCTGCCGCGAACACCTTGCAGAGGTGCTCGCCGAAGAGGCAGCCCTGTTGGGTGAGCTGCGCACTCTCCTCGAGCGCGAATACGAAGTACTGGGCACCAAAGACGCTATCGCAGTGGAGCAGACCGTTCTCGCCCGCCAGGAGCGCGTAGGCGCTCTCGCCCGCGTCGAAGAGCACCGCCGCCGCCTTTGCAGCCTCCACGGTTACTCCGCCGACTACGCGGGCCTCGAGGGCCTCTTAGTCTGGTGCGACCCCCAGGGGACGTTGGTTTCGCGCCTGCGCGAATGTGCCAAGCGTGCCGCCGATTGCCGCGATCTGAACGAGCGCAACGGAACGCTGGTGGCCGCGAAGTTGAAGCGTGTGGAGGGTTTGTTAGGAGCGCTGACAGGGCGTACCAGCTCGGCCGACACCTATAACGCGAATGGCTCGAACGCACCGACGCGCCCGGGCCGCGTGTTAGGCGCCGCCTGATGATCTGAGCCGCTCAAGACCCGAACCGGCATACTATTCGCGAGAAAAAGCCACGCCTTTTTCTCGCGTGCGGTCACAGCTCTAGGCGCGCTCGCGGCAATCGCGGCACGCGAGTGCCGCCAATAGATCAATGGCCTAGCGCGTCGCGCAGCGCTGCCAGCTCCTGCGCCGATTCCTTCAGGAACGTATCGCAGGCCGCATAGTCCAGACGCAGTCGTTGCAGGGGCTTTGAGCACTGAGTCTGCGCCTGCAATACCGCCGGCTCACCCTGCAGATCCGCGAGGATCGTGGCGACTACCAACACGTCGGCGAGATTCGCCGTGCCGCGGGTCTCGCGATCGAAATTCTCCGAGTCGTGCACCGCCTGGACGATCTCATCGGCGATGCCCCAGTTCTCCAGCAGTGCCGCCGCAATACTCAGGTGCCAGTCGTGCTCGATCGTCTGGTAGGTGAGGGGGTCGGCAAACAGTGAGGGATGGCGGCTCGCGCGCGTCAGAATGTAGAGGCGGCCTATTCCCTGCAGCAGGCCGGCGAGCATGGCGGTGTCCGCGCTGACACTCGTCAAGCGGCGCGCGACCGCGTAGCTCAGAGCCGCAACCTGTACGCCGTGGCGCCAGAGCACGCCGAGCTGCTTTTCCAGGCCTTTCAGTGCGGGCGCTTCTTTCAACTGCTGGATGGCGAAGGCAATCGTCGCGGAACGCACGGTGTCGAGTCCCACTCGGGCGACCGCGGCACGCAGATCCATGACCTTGGCCCCACCGGGATTCAGGGCCGCGGAGTTCGCCATCCGCACGAGCTGCGTGGCGAGCACCGGCTCGCTGCCAATGACACGCACGATGCGCGGGGCATCGGAGGATTCATCGGCCAACACTTTTTGCACACGCATCACAATGTGCGGAAATCCGGGCAGCTCGACTTTGCCGCCCGAGAGCTCGGCCGCGAGCGCCTGCACAAAGGTGAAAGCGACGTTGTTGTCCTCAGTGGAGGACTTGGTGTCGCCGGGCCTTATGGAAGCTGATGCGTTCACTCAAACTCCGAGCGCCTGCCTCAGGGCGTCAATTTCGTGCTCCGATTCGTCGATGAGCTTCTCGTAGCTGGCGCGGTCGATATTCATGCGCTTGCAGGCGGCGACGTCGTGCATGTTGATTTCGAGCGATTCCGGGTGCTCTTTGAAAGCGGCGAGGAGGTTGCCCACGGTGAGCACATCCGTCAGGTCCACCGGGCCGCTGTGCACGCGCTCCAGGTCCTCGTAGTCGCTCACGGCGACGACGATTTCCTCGGCCATGTCCCAGTTCTCCAGCAGCGCCTTCGCCACCGGGCTGTGCCAGTCGCGCACGATCTGGTTATAGGTCGCCTGGTCGGCGAACAGGGCCGGGTGTTTGCTGGAGCGGGTGAGGATGTATAACTTGCCGATCCCGTGCAGCAGGCCGGCGAGCATGCCGGTGTCCGGGTTGACCTTGCTGTAGCGCTTCGCAACAGCGTGTGACATCGCCGCCACGGCGGCGCTGCTCTTCCACAGGTCGTCGAGCGGCTTCTCCAGGCCTTTCAGGGAATCGACTTTCTTCAGCTGCGACATCGCGAAGGCAATTGCTGCACTGCGGACCATGTTGTGGCCCATGCGATTGATGGCGGTACGCAGATCGTTGATCGGCTTCCCGGTGAAGTTGAGCGCCGCTGAGTTGGCAATCTGCATGAGACGCGCGGCCAGCGCCGGCTCCGAGCCGACGACGCGTACCACCTGTTCCTGGGTGACCTCCTCGTCGCCCAGCACTTTTCGGACACGCAGTGCGATATCCGGAAAGCTGGGAAGGTCGACCTTGCCCCTGGATAGCTCGGAGGCCAACGCCTGCACGAAAGCGAACGCTTCCGCGTCGACGGTGCTCTTCTGGGCTTGGGCAGCAGCGGTATTCATCGGGTTCCCTCTTGAATCGGTAGCGGCTCATCCTCCGTCCACTTGAGAACTAAGTCCCGTAACCGGTTCACGCCTCGCGTGCGTCGCGGGTGATATCCATCGCGTCGGCCAGGGAGAGGATCTTTCCTGCCACATTTTCGAGCGGCAGGACGTACTGCGCGGCCCCCAGGGTGACCGCTTCGCCAGGCATTCCCCAGACCACGCTCGTCGCCTCGTCCTGCGCGATCGTGCGGCTGCCCGCGTCGAGCATCTCCTTCAAACCGCGGGCGCCGTCTTTGCCCATGCCGGTCAGGATGGCGCCGATGGCGTTGCGACCGGCGTTCTGTGCGACCGAGCGGAACAGGACGTCCACCGAGGGCTTATGCCGGTTTACGGGCACACCATCGTCGAGACGACAGACATAGCGCGCGCCATCGCGCACGACCAGGAGGTGCTTGTCCCCCGGTGCGATGTAGGCATGCCCGGCCAGAACCTGCTGCCCGTCCTCCGCCTCGTACACGGTGACCTGGCAGCAGTCGTTCATTCGCTTCGCGAACGGGCCGCTGAAGGCCTTCGGAATATGTTGGGCAATGACCACGCCGGGCGTATCCGGCGGTAGCCGCATGAGGACTTCCTTGATCGCCTCGGTGCCGCCGGTGGAGGCGCCGATCGCGATGATGCGATCCGTGGTACGCAGCTGTTTGGGCGGCGGAGCCTTGCGCAACACCGCGTCGGTGCTGTGCGCCGCCTTGGCGGTGATCATCGCGGCGCGCTGCGGATCGAGAGCCCGCACGCTGGCCTTGGAGGCCGCCCGGATCTTCTCGATGAGCTCGTCGCCGTAGTCCTTCAGCGTCGCGGCGAGATCGATCTTCGGCTTCGACAGGTAATCCACCGCGCCGAGGGCGAGCGCGTCCAACGTAACATCCGCGCCGCGCTCGGTGAGGGACGAGACCATGACGACCGGCATCGGGCGCAGTCGCATGAGGTTCTTCAGGAAGGTGATGCCGTCCATTTTCGGCATCTCGACGTCCAGTGTCAGGACGTCGGGGTTGAGCGCTTTGATCTTCTCGCGCGCGATGTGCGCGTCGCTCGCGACACCGACGACCTCGATGCCCGGGTCCGCCTTGAGAATGTCGGTGAGCAGACTGCGCACCAGCGCGGAGTCGTCGACGATGAGAACTTTGATCCGGCGCCCTGCGGCGCTGGCGGATGCGGCTGTTGTGCTGTTCATATGGGTTGCGCCTATTCGAACAGATCGACGTCGCCGCCGTCCGTAGCCTGCTTCTTGAGACTGTCGCGGTACAACTGCTCGTGGTGACTGATGGTGCGGTTCTCTACCTGCGGCAGCTTGCGCAGCTTGCAGCGCCCGCTGGCCGGAAAGTAGATCACCTTGCGAGGTTGCGTGCCGCCCATGTCTTCGGCTGCGATGCGCAGCCCTTCGAGCTGTATGTAGCTCTTGATGAAATCGATGTTGCGCTCGCCGACGTCCGTCATCCCTGCCAGGATACGGCCGCCGCCGAAGAGTTTGATCTCCAGCCGCTCGCGCGTCGCGCCCAGCTTGAGCAGATCGTTGATCAGGCTTTCCATCGCGTACGAGCCGTAACGGGTGGCGAGTCCCACGGCGGGATCGAGCCAGTTGTTGGGTCCGACGGATTTGTCTTCCGGGAGCATGAAGTGATTCATGCCACCCACGTTGATGCGCGGATCGCGGATACAGGCGGAAATGCAGGAGCCCAGCACTGTACTGACCGCCTCGTCGCCCTTGGTCACGTAATACTCACCGGGCAGGATTTTCACGGCCCAGCGCTCGTTGTCCGGATCCCAGTGACGCGTCATGTGCGAAAACGCCGGCAGCATCGGGCCCGGCTCGACAGGTGCGGTGCGGTTGAGAAAAGCGCTCATGTCATGCCCGCCGGTACACGGTCTTGCCGATCGGGATGTAGCTCTCTGACACTTTGAAGAGGCTCTCGGAATGGCCGAGGAATAGCAGGTTACCGGGGCGCTGCAGTTGCGCGATGCGGGAGAACAACTCGCGCTGGGTGTCCTTGTCGAAATAGATCACGACGTTCCTGCAGAAGATGGCGTCCAGTGGACCCTTCATCGGCAGGGGGTGCATGAGGTTGAGCTGCTTGAAGGTAATGAGTGACGTGAGTTCCGGCTTGACCTCGAAGGTTGCGCCTTCGCGTCCGCCGCGCCGTTCTGCAAAAAAACGTGAAAGTCGTTGCGGGCCGAGGGGACGCACGCGCTCGGCGGCGTAAATGCCACGCTGCGCTTTGGCCAACACGTCCGAATCGAGGTCGGTCGCCAGGATCTTCACATCCCAGGTGCGCAGATCGGGGATCGATTCGATCACGGTGATGGCGAGCGAGTAAGCCTCCTCCCCGGTCGAGCAGCCCGCGGACCAGATGCGCACCCGGCGTGATGCGGTGCGATTTGCCACCATGGGCTGCAACACCTGGTCGCGCAGATACTCGAAATGATGCGACTCGCGGAAGAACGAGGTGAGATTCGTGGTGATGGCATTGCAAAACTCGCCGATCTCGCGGCCGCCATCACTGGCCAGCAGGTCGCGGTATTCGGCGAAGGTGCGCAGGTGCAGCACGCGAAGGCGCCGCGCCAGCCGTCCGTACACGAGCTCCCGCTTCTGATCCGAGAGATTGATGCCCGTGATCTCTTTGACCAGCTTGCGCAAAGCCTCGAAATCATCGTTGCCAAAGTCGAACTCACGCACCCTGGGGGCCGAAAGCGCTTCGCGGAGCTGGTTGGATATCATGGCGCAGACCTGTCAGAACAACTCAACGCTGCCCTCGTTGGCATGCAGCGCGGGAACCGTGGTGCGCCCTCCGGTGCCAGGCAACAGCAGGTTGAAGAGAATCCGATGCGAGTCCGAGGTAAAGCGGGCACGCAGGTTCTCGAGCAGCACCTGCCAGTTGTGCGGATGGCCCGCCAGCGGGCGGCCCGCCATGTCCGTGGGCACGTCGCTGAACGCCAGGGTCGCCAGGAGATTGCGCACCTGGGTGAGCTGTTGTGTCAGGCGATCGTGAAACTGCAGGTTCTCGATGCAGACCGCGACCTCCCGCGCCAGTTGCGCGCGGTGGGCCTGGATATCGTTGTCACCGGGCCTGCCTTGCACGAGCTGCGCCATGCGCGCCAGCGCGCCGCTGAGCTCCTCCACGGGTCCGTTCGATTCGTGCAGACACAGCTCGATCAGCGCTGCGGCGGCTTCTACCGGGGTCGCCGGCTCGGCTCGGGTGTGCAGTGCGCGGAGCTTGGTGGTTACACCGGTATCGACCGGGGCTCGTCCGGGGCGGTCATCATGCGATGCAGCATGGTGGGGTTGAGAAGGCACGTCGACCTTTTTCCTTTTATCGGCCGGAGCGTCTCGACGCGGAACGTCTGTATGTCGCTTCATTTTCTGCGGGTCACCTTCGGCAGCTACTGTCCTTCGCGTTCTCCTCCGTGCGCGTCGGGAAGCCCGGCGCGGACGTGCAGCCGCGCCGGGGAACGTAGTTAGGACTGCAACTGTGGCAGCTTCAAACCTCAGCCGCTCTTCGACTTGAAGGTGCGGACCTGTTCGTTGAACTTGCCGGCCACCTTCGTGAGCGTGTCCACGGCCAGGTTGTGCATCTTCTCCTGGTCGCCGGCGCTCAGGCGATTCTGCTTCGCCTCGAACTCCAGGCACTTGAGGTAGGTGTCGACGTCGCCGTTGTATTCCTTCAACGTCTGCATCGCGGTGACCATTTCCTGCTCGCTCGCGGTTTTGCCGTCGGGAATTTTGCTCGGTGCCGGTGGCAGTACGCAGTCCGCGTGAGCCGCGAGACTCACGGAATAAGCGACGGCCAGGGCGAGCAGCATCCTCTTTGCGGATTTCATGACATGTCCTCTGTGTAGTGATTGAAAATAGAAAACGAAACAGGCTAGCCGAGCACTTTGGCGACGGTCGCCAGCAGCCTCTCGGGGTTGAAGGGTTTCACAAGCCAACCAGTCGCCCCCGCCGCCTTCCCTTGTTGCTTGCGCTCAGTCGTCGCTTCTGTCGTCAACACCAGGAGTGGCACGTACTTGTAGCTTGCGCGATTGCGCAACTCGCGCACCAACGTGATGCCGTCCATGTTCGGCATATTCACATCGGTGATCACGAGATCGAACTTCGTCCTTTCGGCGATCTCCAGGGCCTGGCAGCCATCGATGGCCTGCTCTACCTGGTGACCCGCGCCGGCGAGCGTAATGCCCACCATCTGGCGCATCGCCGCCGAGTCATCTACCGCTAGTATCCGGGCCATCGCCGCTCTCCGTTGATTGTCCCGATCATTTTTAGAACTCCCGCCAGTCGGTATCGGCGCCGTTGCCGGTCGCACGGGCGACCGCTTGGCGCGCGGGTGACAGCGCCACATCCGCTACCGCCGTGGCGGCACCGGACTTGCCCGCTTTGCCCGCCCAGGGGCGAGGGCCCCCCCGACGGTCCGCACGTACAGACGTGTCCGCGCGGGATTTCGCTGTCGCCGCACTGGCGCGGACGGCAGCGTTGTTGCTTGTTGAATTGAGGGCGGCCTCGGCGATCCGGTAGCGCGCCAGCATCTCGTTGAGTCCGCGCACCTGCTCGGCCATGGCCTGGGAAGCTGCGGTCGCTTCTTCGACGAGGGCGGCGTTCTGCTGAGTCAGCTCGTCCATCTGCATGACGGCACGGTTGACCTGCTCGATGCCCGAAGACTGCTCGCGTGAGGCGGCGGCGATTTCGGCGACGATGTCGGAGACCTTCTTCACCGAGGCCACGATCTTCTCGAGGGTCTGACCGGACTGGGTGACGAGCACCGAGCCGTCCTCGACCTTCTTGACCGAGTCCTGGATGAGCTCTTTGATCTCTTTTGCTGCCGTGGCCGAGCGGCCCGCGAGGCTGCGGACCTCGCTGGCGACGACCGCGAAGCCGCGGCCCTGCTCGCCCGCCCGGGCGGCTTCCACCGCGGCGTTCAGGGCGAGAAGGTTGGTCTGGAACGCGATGTCGTCGATGACACCGATGATGTCGGCGATCTTCTTCGACGCGTCGTTGATATCCGCCATCGCCTTGACGGCCTGGCTGACCACCGAGCCGCCTTTCTCCGCCTGGTCGCGCGCAGCCATGGCGAGCTGGTTCGCCTGGCCGGCGTTGTCGGCGTTCTGCTTGACGGTGGTCGTCATCTCCTCCATCGAGGAGGCTGTTTCCTCCAGCGACGAGGACTGCTCTTCGGTGCGCTGTGAGAGATTGGCGTTACCCGAGGAAATTTCGTCGGCGCCGCGATGCACCTCGGCAGCCACGAGCTTCACCTTCGAGACGACCTCGGCCATGTTGTCGGCGAGCTGGTTGACGCCACGGCTCATCGCTTCGAAGAAGGCCGTTTTGCCGGAGAGGTCGATACGCTTGGTCAGGTCGCCACCCACAACGGCGGCGAGCATGTTTTGCATCTCCTTCTCGACGGCGACTTCCTGCGTGCGGTCCGTCCACTCGACGACCGTACCGATGCGTTCGCCCTTGTCGTTGCGGACCGGGTTGGCAACGGTGCGGAACGTGCAGGCGCCGAGTACGCGCTCGTGCATGTCGGAACCGGTAAGGTTGTCGAGCGCGCGGCGCATGTTGTTCGGGTCGATCGACAGCACCTCCATGCTCTGCCCACGTAGCCGGCCCGCATCGAAATTCGGCAGTGTCTTGCGGATCTCGTGCTGATTGCGCGCGAACATCGCCTGCGCGGTGTCGTTGATATAGATGACCTGGTACTGGGCGTCCGAGAGCACCACGCTCGTGGAGACCTTGTCCAGCGCCTGGCGGATGCGTGAGTTCTCAGCCGCGAAGGCACGCTCTGTCTCGATCTGCGTGCGCAGCTTGCCCTGCATCTCATCGATTGCCTGCAGCACCTGTCCGGCCTCGTCGGTGCCACCGCGCTCGATCTGATTGTCGTACTTGCCGGCCGAGATGTTGCCGAACACCGCAACGGCGTGGGCCAGCGGGGCGGACAGCGAACGGGTAATCAACCAGGAGAGCGCCAGCGCGAAGGCGAGGGCGAGGGCGGTGATGCCCGCTGTCAGGTTGCGCCAGGTCGTCACTTCCGAGAGGCGCTGCTGGACGGCGGCGTTCATCGCGCTGTAGCTGACGTCGGAGAGCTGTTGCAACGAAGAGGTGATCTCACGAGTCGCGCTATAAACTTCCGCGGTCGTGATCTCCATTTTCTGCGTGTCGAGAATCTTTTCCTTCACGGTGCCGTAAGCCGAATTGAAGGCGTTCCGGGCCGATTCCACCGCCGGCCGCACCTTCGCTTTGGCGTCCTCGGAGGCGCGATCGAGGTCCCGGGCCACGGAGTCGAAGTGTTCGATGAACTCATCGTGATACAGGCCCAGGGCCATGCGGTCGTCGCCGCCGAGATAGCCCTTGATGCTGGCGCGCGTCGCGTACCAGCGGATGTTGCCCGAGGCGATCAGGGCGCTAGGCACGTTGCGCGTGGCGATCTGAATGAGAACCGCCGTTTCCGAGGACGGATCGACGTTCAGTCCCGAGCGCGCCGCGATCGTCTCACTCAATTTGAAGATGCGGTCGATGAGCGCGTTGTGGCGTGCGACAGCCTCATCCGGCGAGAGCTTCGGACCCTCGGCCTTGAGACGCTCCCAGTCCGTCTTGATGGTCTGCCAGGATTCGGACACCTTGAACTTGGAGCCCACCTTGGCATCGCTCGAATCGACGGCCGCCACGAGCTTATCCATCTCGCTCTCGGAGGTGCTCACCTCGTCACGCCGCGCCGCATCGCCTGTCAACAGCGCGAATAGGCGGCTGCGATGGTTGGAAGCTTCCGCGAGTACCGCGCCCACGGACTGCACGTAGCGGGCACCCTCAATCTCATCCGACGCCAGCGCCACCTGTGCGTTGGCACCACCCAGATAGAAGACTCCCAGCAGCGCAGTCGGCACGGCCATCGCCACAACGAGCAATGCCAGCTTCTGCCAGAGCTTCAAGCGATTCAGGAACTGCATGACCTTCAATCCTTGTTGTACCGACCTGATCAGAATTCCTGCCACTCGCTGCTGTCCTTGCCGGCTTCGGCACGGACGGGCACGCGGGGGGCGGAGGCAACAGCCGCTTCAGGTCGGGGCGCGGCTGGCGCTGGTTTACGATTCGCCTGATTAACCCAGGGACGAGTGGCTTTGCGGCGCTCGGCGCGCGAAGTTGCGCCGGATGTCGCTAGCTTCTTTTCGGCTGAGGCGTCTTTTACTGGAGCGGTGTCGCTCGTGACGGCCGAGCTGTGGACGGTAGCGTAGGCCGTACCGTTATTTCCCGTCGGGACACCGGTGAAATCGTAACGAGCCATCATCTCGTTGAGGCCGCCGGCTTCTGTGGTCATTGCCTGGGAAGCGGCGGTCGCCTGCTCGACGAGCGCGGCGTTCTGTTGTGTCAGCTCGTCCATCTGCATGACAGCGCGGCCGACCTGCTCGATGCCGAGCGATTGCTCGCGCGAGGCGGCAGCGATCTCGGCGACGATGTCGGACACCTTCTTCACGGAGACGACGATCTGCTCCAGCGTCTGACCGGACTGGGTCACGAGCACCGAGCCGTCGGACACCTTCTTGACGCTGTCCTGGATGAGGTCTTTGATCTCTTTCGCGGCGGTCGCCGAGCGGCCGGCCAGATTCCTGACTTCCGACGCCACGACCGCGAAGCCGCGGCCCTGTTCTCCGGCGCGCGCTGCTTCGACCGCCGCATTGAGCGCGAGGAGATTCGTCTGGAAGGCGATCTCGTCAATCACACTGATGATGTCCGCGATCTTGCGGGCCGAGTCGTTGATACCCGACATCGCCTGCACGGCTTTGCCGACCACCATGCCACCTTGCTCGGCCTGGTCACGCGCGGCGAGGGCGAGTTGATTCGCCTGGCCGGCGTTGTCGGCATTTTGTTTGACCGTCGTGGTCATCTCTTCCATTGACGATGCGGTCTCTTCGAGCGAGGCCGCCTGTTCTTCCGTGCGCAGCGACAGGTTGGAGTTGCCCGCGGAGATTTCCTGCGCACCGCGATGAATTTCCACCGCCGCGCTCTTCACCATCGACACGGTCGCGGTGATGTTGTCGGCGAGCTGGTTGATGCCGCGGCTCATGGCCTCGAAGAAGCCGTTCTTGCCGGCCAGGTCGATGCGCTTGCCGAGGTTGCCGCCGTTGACAGCGGCGAGCATGGTCTGCAGCTCCTTCTCGACACGCACTTCCTGCGTGCGCTGTGACCATTCCATCACGGTGCCGAGCCGCTCGCCCCGGTCGCCAATGACGGGATTCGTCACGGTGCGGAAGGTGAATTCACCCAGCACCCGCTCCTGTACGTCGGCGCCCGCCAGGTTGTCGAGCAGGCGGCGCTGGCTCGTCGGGTCGGCTGATAGGGACTCGAGGCCGGAGCCACGTAGGCGGGTCGCGTCGAAGTTAGGCAGCGAGGTGCGGATTTCCTGCGCATTGCGTGTGAAGCTCGCCTGCGCAATCTCGTTCACATAGATGATCTGGTGCTTCTCGTCCGCGAGCACCACACTCGTCGAAGCTTTGTCGAGCGCCTGCCGGATGCGGGTATTCTCCGCCGCAACCGAGCGCTCGGTCTCGATCTGGGTACGCAGCTTGCCCTGCATCTCATCGAGGGCTCGCAACACCTGGCCGGCCTCATCGTTGGAGCTGGTGTCGATCTTGCTGTCGTAGTGGCCCGAGGAGATGCTGCCGAATACCGTTATGGCCTGTGTGAGCGGCTGCGTCAGGGAGCGGGTAACCATCCACGCGAGCGCCAGTGCGAACGCCAGCATGAGGAAACTGATTCCGGCGGAGATATTCCGATGTAAGGCCAGGTCCGTCACACGTTGCTGCAGCGACTTGACAGTTGCCTCGAAGCTCGCGGCGGAGAGTTTCTTGACAGCGCGATTCGTGGCGACCCCGGCGTCGTATAACTCTGCTCCGGTCACTGACATGGTGGCCGCAGCGATGAGTTTCGCCTGTACGACCGAGTCGTATTCAGCGGCTGTTGACACCGCGGCATCGAAGGAAGGGCGTAGCTCGGCCTGCGCGTCCGCCGGCAACTGTTCCAGGGCGGTCCGGGCTTGCTCGATTTCAGCATGGAAACGGTCGCGATAGATCTGGATCCCCATGCGATCGTCGCCGCCCAGGTAGCCCTTGGAGGCCGCCTTCACGGCAAAACGGCGCATGTTGCCCGCGTAAATCAACGCCTTCGGTGTGTCATCGGACGCCATGTGAATGAGCGCGTGCGTTTTCACCTCTGGATCGAGCAAAGTCTTCGAGCGCCCGCCCACGAGTTGCATCAACTGCTGCAGGTGATCGGTGAGAGCCACGTTCGCGGCGTCGCTCTCCGCTACGGACTGTGTGAGGGCCTTGGACTTCAGTGCCGCCCATTCGGCCTTTACGCTCTGCCAGGCATCCGACACGCCAAGCTGTTTGCCGAGGTCGGCGTTCAGCGTGTCCATGGCGGAAATCTGCTTCTCAACCTCTTCCTGCTGCGCGACGACGTCGCCGCGGCGCGCGGCGTCACCGCTCAGAAAGACGAACGCGCGGCTGCGGTGAGTGAGGATCTCTCCCTCCACGGCACTCAAACCCTGCAGATAGCGCGCGCCTTCCAGCTCATCACGGGCTTGGCTCACCTGCGTTTCGGCGAGACGCAGGTAGAAGAAGCCAACCAGCGCGGCAGGAATGGCCATCGCGAGGACGAGCCATCCGAGTTTCTGCCAGAGCTTCAGGCGGTTGAGGACTTGAGTGATCATCAGTATTGACCTGCGGTCAGGCAGCGGCGCCCGCGACCAGTGAAGTCTCTCCCTGAGATAGGTTTCCTGAGAACTGAGCCATGTCGGTCGCGATCAGGCGATCGATGTCGAGCAACACGACCATGCGGTCGGAGACCGAGACGAGGCCACGGATGTAGTCGGTCGCGGCGCGCGAGCCGAGCTCCGGAGCGGGCTTCACTTCGGCGGTGTTGACATCGACCACGTCCGAGACGCCATCGACGACCACACCGAAATCACGCCGTCCGGCGGCCGAGAGCACCGACACGACAATGATCACCGTGATCGCGGTGTATTCCGCGCGATCGAGGGCGAACCGCATCCGCAGGTCGACTATCGGGACGATGGAGCCACGCAGATTCAGCACGCCGAGAACATGCGACGGGGCGTGCGGGATCTTGGTCACTGCAGACCATCCACGGATTTCCTGCACGCGCAGAATATCGACGCCATACGTCTCGTTGCCGAGTACAAAAGTCAGCACCTGGTGCGAGCCGGCGCCGGCCTGCTCCGGTTTCACCGCGTTGGTAGACATTGAATGAGTGCCTCGAAAGTTGTCATTTGGACTGGCCCAATGGGGACGTGTGACTCTTGATGGTTCATGCGGCAGCCCCCACTGGGGGTTCCCTCGCTGGCCGCTCGGTCGCCCGCATCGACGCCGCCTGGATGATTCCCGCCACGTCGAGAATCAGGGCGACGGAGCCGTCGCCGAGGATGGTGGCTCCTGAAACACCCTCGACATGTCCGTAGTTGGCTTCCAGAGACTTGATCACGACCTGCTGCTGGCCGAGCAGGTCATCCACGAACAGTCCGACGCGGCGGCCGTCGCCCTCGGCGATCACGACCAGGCCCTCGTGCAGCGCACGGGCGCGCGGCTCGATACCGAACAGCTCATGGAGGCGGATGATGGGGAGGTAGTCGCCGCGGAACGAGAAGACTTCATTGTGTCCGGACAGGCGGCTGATGCTCGTCTCCTTGAGTCGCATCGACTCGACGATGGAGATGAGCGGAATGATGTAGGTCTCGCTGCCGACCGCCACTGACTGGCCATCGACGATGGCGAGTGTGAGGGGCAGGGTGATAATGAAGCGCGAGCCTTTGCCACGCTCGCTGCGAAGCTCGATCTTGCCGCCGAGCTCCTTCACGTTCCGGCGCACGACGTCCATACCGACGCCACGTCCCGAGAGATCGGTGGTCTTCTCGGCGGTGGAGAAGCCCGGGAGGAAGATGAGGTCGTGAATCTGGTCATCGGTGAGCACGTCGTTCTGGCCGATGAGGCCGCGCTGGCGCGCTTTCGCGAGAATGCGCTCTTTGTCGAGTCCGCCACCGTCGTCACTGACCTCGACGGCGATATTGCCGCCGCGATGGCAGGCATCGAGGTGCACCGTGCCGGCCGCGCCCTTGCCCGCGGCGATCCGCACGTCAGGCATTTCAATGCCGTGGTCGATGCTGTTTCGGACGAGATGTACGAGCGGGTCGCCGATTTTTTCGAGGACGGTTTTATCGAGCTCCGTCTGTTCCCCGGTGAGTTTGAGGTCGATCTGCTTCCCGAGGCGCTGCGCGATGTCGCGCACCATGCGGGGGAAGCGGCTGAATACGAAGCTGATGGGCAACATGCGCACGCGCATGACGCTTTCCTGCAGCTCGCGGGTGTTGCGTTCGAGCTGGGCGAGGCCGGCGCGCAGCTTCTCGGCGTTTGCGCCTTCGAACGCGGCGCCGAGCTGGCTGAGCATCGCCTGGGTGATCACGAGCTCGCCGACGGTGTTCATGAGCTCGTCGATTTTCTCGACACTGACGCGGATCGAGCCGGAGTCGCCGACTGCGCCGATGGAAGCATCGGGCTTGGCTGACGGGACGGCTGTCAGGGTGGGCGCGGTGGCGGTCGGGGCAGCCGCTGCGGCAGCGGGCGCAGCGGGTTCGTGTTTGGGTTCTTCGGCGGCCGGCGACCGAGCGGCGACCGAGCGGCCAGCGAGGGAACCCCCAGCGGGGGCTAGCGACTGAGCGGTCAGCGAAGGAACCCCCAGCGGGGGCGAGGGAATCCCCAGCGGGGGTGTGTTGCCGGACAGGATGGCGTCCGCGACGATGTTGCTGGCGGTCACCTCGGTTGGCGCACTGGCGCTCGCGGCAGCGACGACAGGCGCTGCGGCCGTTTCGGCACCGACGCGACGCAACTCGAGATCGCAGTCGCCTTCGGCCCACTCAAACACCTGTTTGATGGCGTCTTCGCTGACGTCGCCGGCGAGTTCGAGTTTCCAGGCGAGATAGCAGCTTTGCGCGTCGAGAGCGGCGAAGGCGGGCAGGGCGCTCGTGTCGACTTCTACCTTCAGCTCACCCAGTTCGGCGAGCTCGCGCATCATGCGCAACGGATCATTGCCGCGGGCGAACAGCTCACGGTACGGGCGGAAGGAGATTTCCCAGTGTTTGGCTACCGCCGCGACGACGGGCGCCGGCGCGACCGAGCGGCCAGCGAGGGAATCCCCAGCGGGGGCGACCGATACCGGCGCGGGCGACGGAGCCGGCGGAGGAGCAACCGCCACCGGCGCCACCACAGCAGGCTTCGCCGGCGCGTTATTTTTCTGCGCGATTATGAGCTCGACATCGAATTGGATGTCGGAGACCCGCTGCATGTTGAGCGGCTGTTTGGATTGCGTCGAGCGCAACATCGCGCGCATGACGTCCACGGTCTTCAGCAGCAGGTCCGAGATATCGAGTGAGACCTGCATGCCGCCGCTGCGCAGCTCATCGAGCAGCGTCTCGCAGCTGTGCGTGAAGGAGGCGATGTCGGAGAAACCGAAGGTCGCGCTGCCACCCTTGATGGAATGCGCGACGCGGAAGATGGTGTTGATCAGCTCGGGCTCGGGCGCGCCGATGTCGAGCTTGAGGAGGGCGGCCTCCATCGAGTCGAGCGCCTCGAAGCTCTCTTCGAAGAACGCGTCGTGAAACTGTGTCAGGTCTATCGTCATGGGGCGGTCGTCGGAAGTTTGAGGAGGGAGCTCAGACCGAGGAGCTTCGCCGCCGCTGCCAGGGAGGGCGCTGCACCGCGCCACTGCACCTGCCGCCCGAGCGACTCGCGCTCACGAACGAATGTTGCGATGACCTGCAGGCCGGCCGTATCGATGCGTTGTACGGAGCCGATGTCGAGAGTGACTACACCAGTGTCGTCGAGCAGCTTCGCCAGTCCGGACTTCAGCGTGCTGGCATCCGCGACCGTGCATTCGGCGGCAACGGCAAACGCACCGCTTGCCGCGTTATGTTCGGTTTCCGCGCCAGGCGTTTTGGCGGCGCGCCCACGGCGGGTGGTGCGAGTCGCGGCCCCTTGCTTGCGTTTGTTCATGGCAGTGGATTATGAAAAAGGTCGCTGCTACGGCTGCACACTCAGTATCGGCTCCCGTGGCTCGCCCCTTGAGGGTGCGTTGCGGAAAGTAGACGTAGTTCCGCTCGCCGTTACGGCTGGCTCAAATACGTACCGGGCCCGAAGATCCGTGCAGGCGCCGCACCAACTCGGCCTCGGCCAGCGACAAGCCGCAGCCGGCCATGAGCTCTTCGCGCGATGCGCCGCCCTTGGCGAGGCGGATGGCCATCTGGTAGCTGGCCGAGGGACCGTTGCCCGTGGGGGGCAGCGCTGGGCGCTCGAGCCGGTCTCCCAGCTGGGAAATCGTGGTCTTGGTCGCGTCGACCCGGGCTTCCAGGGACGCGAGCCGTTGCAGCACGGTGTTTGTTTGGGACAGCACCTGGGCCGTTTGCACCTGTATGGCGCGCCGCCAGGAGGTGAAGGCGAAGGCGGCGACGACGAAGGAAAACAACAGAAAAACGGCGCGCCCGGCGACGAGCAGGAATTCAACGGAGGTCAATTCGGCGGCTGGCAGACTCATGGGCGCTTAGCTCCTGTGAACACGTTCACACTTGCCGCGCAGGCTCGAGTCAGATGTCGGAAAACCGGCGCGGTCAGGCAGTTGTGTTATTCAGGGTGCAGGAACCATGCCATTGCCGGCGACGTGCGCGCCGGATGTCGACAGCGTCACATTTGATGTTGCCCGCGCCGCCGTGGCCTCAGTAGGCGCGGCCCGTGGGGGCGCCACACGACCGGGGAGTTGGGCCGGCTCGCCGGGGGCGGCCAATGTTGCTTGAGTGGCGGGGGCCGGGAAGGCCGTAGCCGGGGTGCCACCGTCTGATGCCGGCTGCCGGGCCGTGACGGTACCGGCGGACGTCGCGGCACCGGCAGGCGTTGCAGTGCCGGCGGACGCCGCGGGGTCTGGCAGGAACGGCATGGCGTTAGCTGCCGCGCCGGGTTGCAGTGCTGTTGCGTTGTTTGTGGCTGCCGCTGGCGGGGCGCCCGTCGAGGAGGGGATCGGGCTCGGGCCGCCCGGTTGGTCGGCTGGGGACTTCTGCCGTTGCAACTCCGTTGACAGGATCACGACTACCACGCGCCGGTTGGCGTTGCGTCCCGGCTCGGTGTCATTGGGCTGCACGGGGCGCGTGTCGCCGTAGCCGATTACGGCGAGCCGCTCGGGGCCGACGCCCTGTGCCTGGAGCACCCGTACTACGCTGCCGGCGCGGGCGGCTGAAAGCTCCCAGTTCGAATAAAACGCTACCGTACTGATTGGCTTGTTGTCCGTGTGTCCCTCCACCCGGATCGGGTTCGGGAATGGGGCCAGTGCGCCGCCCAGACGTTGGATGACGTCCACCGCATAGGGAGCGAGGTGCGCGCTACCGCTGGGGTAGAGGATGTCCGTCTTGATCTCGACCTCGATCCAGAACTCCGTGCGACGCACGACGACGAGGTTCTGCTTGACGAGGTCATCCATGGCGCGAGTGACTTCGTCGGCCAGGCGCTGGAGTGCGGCCGCGGCGGCGGCGCCTGCCCCGGACAGGTGGTTTGCTATCGGCGAGGCGCCTGCCTGTTGGTTGCCGCCCTGGACAGGGACTGGCGCGAGTGACGAGCGCTGCTGTCCCTGCAGTGTGGACTGGACGATGGAGGCATCGATCTCCGCGCCCGAGCCATTGGGCTTTTCGCCCACCTGGATCGGGTCCATGGTGCGCGGGGCGCCCCGGAACGCGGCAAACAGCGAATCCGACAGCACCCGGTACTTGCCGGCGTTGACGGAGGAAATCGCGTACATGACCACGAAAAACGCGAGCAGCAACGTAACGAGATCGCCATAGGGGATGGCCCACGCTTCGTGGTTGGTATGCTCGTCGTGGCGCCGGATACGCCGCGTCATGACAGGCTTCTTGCGACTCATGACACGCGCTAGTGCAGGTATCCCTGCAGCTTCGCTTCGATAGAGCGCGGATTCTCGCCCTGCGCTATACATAACATACCGTCGATCACCATCTCCCGGAATTGTGTCTGCCGGTGAATGATGGCTTTGAGTTTGGAGGCGACGGGCAGAAAGAACAGGTTCGCGAAGCCGATGCCATAGACCGTGGCGGTGAACGCCGCGGCGATGCCATGCCCGAGCTTGCTCGGATCAGCCAGGTTCTGCAGTACTGCCATGAGACCCAGCACCGCTCCGATGATGCCCAGGGTCGGTGAATATATGCCCATTCCTTCGAACACCTTCGCCGCACTCGTGTCGGCGTGCTCCCGCATGTTGAGTTCAACGTACATCACGGCGCTGATGCTATCTGGCTCGCTGCCGTCGACGACCAGTTGCAGCGCCTTCTTCACGAAATCGTCCGGCTCTTTGGCGATCGTGGGCTCGAGCCCGAGCAGCCCCTGTTTGCGCGCCGTGTTGCTCCACTCGACGATCTTGGTGATGAGCAGGTTGCCGTTGCTGGCCGGGGGACGCATGATCCACGGGAAAATCTTGAGCGCGCGCCGCATGACCGGCAGCGGCGTTTGAATGAAGATGGCTGCGATGGTCCCCACGACCACGATCATGAAAGCGGCCGACGAGACGAGCGCCATGAGGCCGGCGCCTTTCAACACGGCGCCGACCAGGATGGCGTTCAGGGCGAGCACCAGGCCGACGATGCTCAGAATGTCCACGAAGGCCCCTTACATTCCGAGACCCGACAGCAGTGCGTCCACATCTGTCTGGCCCGAGGCGATTTCGCCCTTGGTGACACCAGGCACGGCCGGGCCGTGGCCGGCGCTCTCACCCATGGAGGCGTGCTCGACCACGTCGCCCGAGAGTCGCGAGAGATCGGTAAGAGCGATTTCGAGCTCCTCGACGAGCTTCATCACGCTGCGGATGATCTGGCCGGTGAGGTCCTGATAGCCCTGGGCAATCAGCACGTCCGCGAGATTCCGGCGGATGAGCTCGGAGTCGGCGCGCGCGGCGGGGAGAAATGCCTCGACGGCGCGCACGACCGGCACGTAGGCGTCGATCGAGCGTGCGACTCCCTCGAATCCTTGCACACCCGTCGATTGCGCGCGGTACGCGTTGATCATGTCGATGAGCGTGCCGGCCGCCTTCGAAGTCCGCTCCGCGACCGGTCCCGACTGCTCGACCAGGTCGAGAGTGCGATGGGCGGCTTCGTCCGTCATGCTGATGACGTGGTTGAGGCGCGCACGCGCATCCGGAATTTCGTTCTCGGCGATATCCGTCAGCTTCGACTCGATGCTGAAGCGTTCGAGCGCCTTCTGCAGGTCGCCGGTGAGCTTGCGCAGCTCGCCAAACATTCCCGGCTCGCGCATGTGCACGATGTGGTCGACCGCCGCGAAGAAAGCCTTCTCGTCCTCGGTGCGCAAGGCGTCGGTGAGCGCCTCGACGCAGGCGCTGTATTCAAGTTTCAGTACCGCAAAGCTCGACATGTTGACCTCACTTACCCGGGCCCAGGATCTTGTCGAGCTTTTCTTTCAGCGTTTCCGCCGTGAAGGGCTTGATGACATAGCCGTTGACTCCGGCTTGGGCGGCTTCGATGATCTGCTCGCGCTTGGCTTCCGCCGTCAGCATGAGGACCGGCATCTTGGCGAGCTTGGCATCGGCGCGCACCGCCTTGATCAGGTCGAGGCCGGGCATGCCCGGCATGTTCCAATCCGTGATCAGGAAGTCGAAGCTGCCCGCCTGCAGCATGGGCAGCGCGGTCTTGCCGTCGTCCGCCTCATCGACGTTGGGATAGCCGAGGTCGTGCAGCAGATTTTTGATAATACGCCGCATGGTCGAGAAGTCATCGACCACCAGGAATTTCAGATCTTTGCTCACAACCATTCTCCTGCCACTTACGCCTGCGCTTCTACGCGTCCATCGCGCCAATCCGCCAACCGCGCCTTCAGTCTCACGAGCGCCTGGCCATGTAACTGGCAAGCGCGCGATTCCGTAACTTTCAACACCGCCCCGATCTCTTTCAGGTTCAGCCCGTCGGTGTAGTACAACGACATGACCAACCTCTCCCGCTCCGGCAGGCTGTCGATCGCCTGCGCGAGCGCCAATCTGAACCGGTCGTCCGAGGTCTCGCGGAATGGATCCGCGGAACCCGCCGCCGTCGCCGCCGTCATATCGTCGAGCGTCGCGAGCCGGCAGCTCGCCGCGTCCTGGACGATCGAGTGATACTCACTCAACGGCACACCCATTCGTTCCGCGATCTCGGCGTCCCGCGCATCGCGTCCCGTCTGGCGTTCGATCTCCTGCACTACCGCCGCCACCGCCCGTGCCTTGCGATGGACCGACCGTGGCGCCCAATCCAACTTCCTCAAGGCATCGATCATCGCCCCGCGGATCCGGATTCCCGCGTACGTCTCGAAGCTCGCCCCGCGGTTCGCCGCGTAGTGCGAAGCCGCCTCGAGCAACCCCAGCATCCCCGCCTGGATCAGGTCATCGACCTCCACCGACGGCGGCAACCTTCCCGCGAGGTGGTAGGCGATGCGCTTCACCAGCTCGGCGTGCTGCATGATCAGCGCGTCCGCCTCGCTCGCTCCCCGATGCGCCCCGTATGCGCTCGCTGCATTCATGTCACGGTTTCCAGCCGGGGCGCGCTCCTTCGCACTAACCGTTCCACGAAGAACTCAATATTTCCCCGTGGGCCCGCTGGCACTGGCCATGTATCGGCCCGCGCTGCCAGTTTCTTGAACGCGCGCGACGCCGGACTAGACGGATATGCATCACAAACCGGACGTTGCTCTCTAACGGAGCGACGCAGGTACTCGTCTTCAGGAATCTCGCCTGCGAATTCAAGCACTACATCGAGGAAGCGTGCTGTGACGCGCTCGAAACGGTGGAAAAGCTCGGCGCCGGCGCCTGGAATACGCATCTGGTTGGCCAGCACGCGGAATCGATTCACGCCGTGATTGCGACTCAGCACCTTGACGAGTGCATACGCGTCAGTTAGCGACGCGGGCTCATCGCAGATCACGACTACAACGTGTTGGCACGCTTGTGAGAACTGCAGCACACTATGGGCGATGCCGGCGGCCGTATCGACGATCAGGACATCAACTCGCGCGGCGAGGGTACTGAACGCCTGCACCAGGCCCAGGTGCTCGGCGGCGCTCATATTCACCATGTCAGCCGCTCCTGAAGCGGCCGGCACGACCAGGAAGCCCTGGGGCGCGGTTACGAGAATTTCATCCAACGTCCGCTCGCCGGACATGACGTGCGCCAGGGTGTAGCGTGGCGAAAGGCCCAGAAACACATCGGCGTTGGCGAGTCCCAGGTCACCGTCGAGCAGTACTACACGCTTGCCGCTTGCCGCGAGGGCCGTGGCAAGGTTGACGGAAACACTGGTTTTGCCAACACCGCCTTTCCCGCCGGTGACGGCGATGACCTGTACGGGCTGCGCCAGTCCGCTCAAGTCGGTGCTGCTGATGAGGTTGAGATCAGATGATGGCATGTGCGGCTTTTCCAAATCGACGGCGCAGAAGATCTTCATCGGCCGCCGCACCGCTCGTCTTCGCGAGCCGCACGGCCGTCGACACCAATTCCAGGGCGCGCGCGGGACGCAGGTCCTCCGGCACACGTTGTCCTTCGCTCACGTACGAAACCGGCAGCCGTGCTTTGATCAGCACGGACAAGGCACCCCCGAGGCTGGCGGCCTCGTCGACCTTGGTGAGCACACAGCAGGCGGGATTGGCCGACGCGTAGCGCTTCACGGTTTCCTCCACGGCGCCGGCCTGCGTGCTGGCCGCGAGCACCAGTGCGGTTTCCATCTGCGAAGCGCAGTTGGACAACACACCCAGGCGGTGCGCGAGCTGGCCGTCGCGCAGGCTCGAGCCCGGGGTGTCGATTAGAATCATCCGATGTCGATCGCCGAGACGCCCCAGCAGTGTGGGCAGACTTTCGAAATTCTCCGGCGTATAGACGGGGACACCCAGCAGCTGCCCGAGCGATTGAATTTGGTCTTGAGCCCCGATGCGCACAGTGTCGGAGCCTACTAGTGCGATGTCCCGGGGTCCGTGACGCAAGACCCAGCGTACGGCGAGCTTTGCGAGAGTTGTGGTCTTTCCGACGCCGGTGGAACCGATAAAAGCCACCCGGCCGCCGTTTTCGAGCCAGCGATCGCCGGTGACGAGGAGATATTGCGAGAGGCCGGCGATTGCGAAGCGTCGTGCGAAGCCTAATTCCACCTTCTCCGGGAGTTGCTTGAGGATGTACTCCGAGAGCTCCTGCGAGATGCCGATTTCAGTGAGCTCCCGCAGGATCTCCACGTGAACCGGCGCGCGGCGTGTCATGTCATTCCAGGCGAGTTGCGCGAGCTGGGTTTCCAGCATCCGGCGCATCATCTTCATCTCAGTGCCCATGGCGTCGCTCGACTGAGCGGCGACCGAGCGGTCAGCGAGGGAATCCCCAGCGGGGACGGCCAGATCCTCGCTCGGCGGCGCCGTGATGTTGAGTACGACCGAGCGGCTAGCGACTGAGCGGTCAGCGACTGAGCGGTCAGCGAAGGAACCCCCAGCGGGGGCGAAGGAACCCCCAGCGGGGGTCGGCTCCCGGCGCGACACGGCCTCAGCGGCCTTCACCGGGGCGCTTTCGTGGTGCGTCGCAGCAGCGACTGCGGGGGCGGGCGCTGATATCGCAGTCGCCTCCTGACCGAGAATGTGAGCGAACGGTCGCGAGTCGGAGGCCTGCGCAGCCGGGAAATAGTGTGACGCTGCCGCGTGGGAGTAGGAAGGCGCGGGAGCCGGAGCGGGCGTCGGAGCAGGCGCGGTGCGCGAGGATGCCAGTGCGCGCGAGGCAGCCGCCGGTTGTGTTGGCAGTGGCGTGGCGGTCAGAGTCTCCGCCGGAGCGTTCATCGCGCCTTGCAAACTCGTGGCGTCGAAGTCAATGGCGGCGGTGACCTCCACTCCCTCCGGAATGCGTCGCGAGGACAGGATTACTGCGTCATCTCCGAGTTGCTCTCGGATCGAACGCATTGCCTGACGCATGTCGGGCGCGATGTGTCGGACTATCTTCATGGGCTAGGCCTCTTATTTACCGACCGCCGAAACCAGGCGGACCTTGCGGTTATCCGGAATCTCGTTCCAGGCGAGCACGTGCAGGTTAGGCACGCTCGAACGTGTGAATCTCGCGAGTGTGTGGCGTAGTTGCGGGGGCACCAACAATACTGCCGGCTCGCCCGCCGTCTCCTGCCGTCGTGCCGCTTCAGCAAGACGTTGTTGCAGTCGTTCCGCGAGTCCGGGCTCCAAACCCGGGTTGGCGGCATTGCCGGCGAGTGACGATTGCAACAGCTTCTCGAGATCGGGCTCCAGGGTGATCACGGGCAGCTCGGCGCTGACACCCGCGATGTCCTGCACGATCTGCCGGCCCAGTGCCACGCGCACGTGACCTTGAAGTACCGATGCGTCCTGAGTCTTCGCCGCGTGCTCGGCGAGCGTTTCGATGATCGTGCGCATGTTGCGGATCGGCACCCGCTCCGAAAGCAAGCCCTGCATGACACGCACCAGGATGGACAGCGGCACCACACGCGGCACGAGGTCCTCGACGAGTTTCGGGGCCGTCTTCGCCAGCGTGTTGAGAAGGTGTTGGACTTCCTCGTGGCCCAGGATCTCGTGGGCATGCCCCTGCACGATGAAGCTCAGGTGGGTCGCGATGACAGTGCTCGGATCGACGACCGTGTAGCCCAGGGTCTGCGCGTGATCGCGCGCCGACGGCTCGATCCAGACGGCATCCATCCCGAACGCCGGATCCTTCGTCGCGATGCCCTGTATGGCGCCGAACACGCGTCCCGGGTTGATGGCGAGCTCGCGATCCGGATAGATGATGCTCTCGCCGACCGGCACGCCACCCAGGTTGATGCGGTAAACGTTCGGTGCGAGGTCGAGGTTATCCCGGATGTGGACCGCCGGCACGAGGAAGCCCAGGTCCTGCGAAAGCTTGCGGCGCACGCCGCGCACTCGAGCAAGCAGGTCGCCGCTCTGGCGCTTGTCGACGAGCGGCACCAGGCGGTAGCCGACTTCCAGACCGATGAGGTCCACCGGCTTGACGTCATCCCAGGACAGCTCGCGCGTCTCGTTGTTGGGTGCCGCGTTCGTGGCCGGCGCCAGAATTTCCGGAACCGGTGTTGCCCGGCGCTTGGCCACGGCGTAGGCGGCCGAGCCACACAGAGCCGCCATGAACAGGAAGGCCACATTCGGCATGCCGGGCACCAGGCCCATCACGCCGAGGAGCCCGGCAGCGACGCCGAGCGCTTTCGGGTGACCGAAGAGCTGTTTGGTGAGCTCGCCGCCCATATCCTGGGCGCGGGACATGCGGGTCACGATGAGGGCGACGGCGGTCGACAACAGCAGCGCCGGAATCTGCGTGACCAGGCCATCGCCGATGGTCAGCAGTGTATAGGTCTTGCCGGCTTCCGCGATCGGCATTCCGTGACCGATCGTGCCGATGGCCAGACCACCGAGGATGTTGATGACCATGATCAGGATGCCCGCGACCGCATCACCGCGGACGAACTTGCTGGCACCGTCCATGGAGCCGTAGAAGTCCGCTTCCGCCCGAACGTCGGCGCGACGTGTGCGTGCCTCGTCCTGCGTGATGAGGCCGGAATTCAGATCGGCGTCAATGGCCATCTGCTTGCCGGGCATGGAATCCAAGGTGAATCGGGCACTGACTTCCGAGATACGGCCCGAGCCCTTGGTGACGACCACGAAGTTGATGATGGTCAGAATGACGAACACGACCACACCGACCGCGAAGTTGCCGCCGATCACGAATTCGCCGAACGACTGGATCACGCGGCCGGCGGCTCCCGGACCGCTGTGCCCGTTGAGAAGCACAACGCGCGTGGAAGCAACGTTCAGTGCGAGGCGCAACAGGGTTGCGACCAGCAGGACGGTCGGAAACACGCCGAACTCAACGGGCCGCGATACATAGAACACGGCCATCATGATCACGATCGACAGTGCGATGTTGAACGTGAACAGGATGTCGAGTGCCATCGGCGGCAACGGCATTACGATCATCGCGAGAACCGCGAGCACACCGATAGGCACGCCGACCCCGGTGCGGATCAGCTCGCGCATCGTAGGCATAGTTGCGGTGGTGGCGGGGGTCGTTGCCATGGGTTAGTTCGTCAGTCCTTAGTGCCGCGTGAGGTCGGGATCGAGTCCCGGATCGATGGCCGGGGGCTGCGGCATGACCGCTCCATAATTCCGCGCGGCCTTCACCTGGTAGATGTAGGTGAGGACCTGTGCGACCGCTACGTACAGATTGCTCGGGATTTCGCCTCCGAGGTCGACGTTGCGATGTAGCGCCCGAGCCAGCGGCGGAGCCTCGAAGATCGGGACGTTGTTTTCGGTGGCGACCGCGCGGATGCGGGCCGCGATCTCATCGGCGCCTTTCGCCACGACGACCGGCGCGCGCATGCGCTTTTCGTCGTAGCGAAGCGCGACGGCAAAGTGCGTCGGGTTGGTGACGATGACGTTCGCCTTCGGCACTTCCTGCATCATCCGGCGGCGGGCGACCTCCTGCTGCACGCGGCGGATGCGGCCCTTCATTTCGGGCGAGCCGTCGGCCTCTTTCGCTTCCTCTTTGATTTCCTGGCGGCTCATCTTCAGTTTCTGGTTGTGCTGCCAGAGCTGCAATGGCACGTCGATGCCGGCGATCAGCCCCATGGTGCCGGCCAGTACCAGGAATGAATGACCCGCGAGTGTCGCGGCATGCGAGAGCCCGCTGGCGATCGGCTCGGAGCCCAGGCCCATGAGCTCGCCCGTGTGACTCCACAGCAGCCAGGCCGCGACCGAGCCGATGAACAGGAACTTCGCGAATGCTTTGGCCAACTCAACGAGACTGCGAGACGAGAACATGCGTGCGAGGCCCGCGGTCGGGTCGAGCTTGCCAAAGTTCGGCGCCAGGGCCTCGAAGCTCAGGTTCCAGCCGCCGATGGCGATGGGGGCAAGGAAAGCCGCCACTAACGTGAGACCCAGGATCGGCGCACACGCGACGAGGGCGTGCAGCACCTCGTTCGCGAAGATGCCGAGAGCCCGTGATTCGTCGAGAGTCTCTTCACGTGAGAGCGACAGTCCCGAGCGCATGAGGTCGTGCAGCTGTGTGCCAAGATGCGCGCCCATGAAATGCAGCCCGCCGCCGGCTAGTAACATGACCGCGGCGGCATTGAGCTCGGTCGAACGGGGAACCTGCCCTTGCTTGCGGGCTTCCTCCACCCGCTTACTGGTAGGTTGTTCGGTCCGTTCCTGGTCACTATCGCCCTCCGCCATGGCTCAGCCCACCCCGGTCAACATACGGACCAGCATGAGGGCGTCCTGTAGCAGGCGCTCGAAGCCCGTCTGCACGGTCGGAAGACCCACCAGCATGATCACCAGGCCGAAGACGAGCGATACCGGAAGTCCAACAGCAAACAGGTTCAATGTCGGCGCAGCGCGGCTCATGACACCGAAGGAGATATTCACGATGAGAAGGGCGGTCACGCCGGGCAGAGCGACGCTCAACGCGCCGGAGAACAATGTCGAGCCCCACTGCGCGACCGTCCACAGCCCATCCGGTCCGAGACCACTCGTGCCGATAGGCAAAGTATGGAATCCGTCGACCAGGATCTCGATCAGCCGCAGATGGCCGTTCAGGGCGAGAAAGGTCATCGTGACCAGCAGCGTGTAGAACTGCCCCAGCACCGGAGTCTGCGCGCCGTGCATCGGGTCGAGGTTGTAGGCGAACGAGAGACCCATGCTGTTGGCGAGTAACTGGCCGCCGAGCGTTACCGCGTCGAACACGATCTGCATGCAGAACCCCAGCGCCACGCCGATAACGGCCTGCTGCACGGTGATGACGAATCCCGCCGCCGAGAAGGGTGCGATGCCCGGGGGCGAAGGCACCAGCGGCGCGATAATCAGAGCAACCCCGCCAGCGATTACGAGACGGATCCGCGCCGGCACGAACGCGGCGCCGAACGCGGGAGCCACCATGAAGCAGGATCCCACGCGCACAAAAGGCCAGAAGATCTGGGCGATCCAGATTTCGAGCTGTTCTGTGGTGAGAGTGAGCATGGTGGTAGGGGGTCAGATGGATCAGTTGATCAGCGACGGGATGCTCTCGAACAGCTCGCGGGTGTAGCTGATGAGTACTTTCAACATCCAGGGGCCGACGAACACCAGGGTCGCGGAGATCGCCAGCAGCTTCGGGATGAACGAGAGCGTCTGCTCGTTGATCGAGGTCGCGGCCTGGAAGGCGCCGACGATGAGGCCGGTGACGAGGCCTACCAGCAACATCGGCGCCGCGATCATCAACGCGATCTCGAGCGCACGGCTGCCGACGGTCATGATGGTTTCAGGATTCATAGCGGTTCAGGAGTAGAAGCTCGAGGCCAGCGTGCCCATGACGAGGGCCCAGCCGTCGACGAGCACGAACAACATGAGTTTGAAAGGCAGGGAAATGAGCACGGGCGAGAGCATCATCATGCCCATCGACATCAGCACGCTCGCGACCACGAGATCGATGATCACGAACGGAATGAAGAGCAGAAACCCGATCAGAAAGGACGTCTTCAGCTCACTCGTGACAAAGGACGGCACGAGGATCATGAGGGGCACGTCCTGCGGTGTGGCGTAGCCCTTGCCTCCGGAGATACGCACGAAGGTCGCGATGTCGCTCTCGCGGGTCTGATCCAGCATGAACTTTTTCAAGGGTACGAGGGCCTTGTCGAGCGCCGCCGGCGCTTCGATCGTCCCGGCTGCGTAGGGCTTGTAGGCATCCTCGTTGATGCGCTCTACGACGGGAGACATCACGAACAGGGTCAGAAAGAGCGCCAACCCGATCAGCACCTGGTTGGGCGGAGTGTTGCCCGCGCCGATTGCCTGGCGAAGGATGCCCAACACGATCACGATGCGCGTGAAGGCGGTCATCATGAGAAGAATCGCCGGCAGCATGGTGACTGCCGTCATCAGGAGCAGGACCTGGATGGTCAGCGAGTAGGTCTGTCCACCGCCGGCCGCGGTCTGTACCGTCAAAGCGGGGAGGCCGGGCTCGGCTAACGCTGCAGCTGGAAACAGTGCGGCCGCCGGGAGCACCGCGGCGCAGACGAGCAAGGTATTTCGCAGCGTGCGTGTCACTTTCCGAGACTCCGCAGGAGAATCGTGCGGAACGCGTTGCCGGAATCGCCCGAGACTCCCCCGGGCGGTTTCGTCAGCTCGAGGGGCTCGGTGAGGACGTGAAGCGTGCTGACCTGCCCGGGTGCCACACCCAGCAGGATCTGTGTGGTGCCGACTTTCAACAGTACCGCGCGCTCTTTCTGTCCGAGCTGCACGTTGGCGAGTACGTCTATGGCGCCGCCGACCCGGTTACCCACGATCCGCATCCGACGGAAGAGCCATGCAACCACGAATATCGCGGCCAGCACGACGATGAGGGCGAGCGCGACCTCGCCGAGTCCGCCGATGCCGGTCGGATGAGGCGTAACAGTAGTTTGGGGGGCGGCGAACATGCTTATTTGAGCTTGCGGATGCGCTCGGCGGGGCTGATGACATCCGTGAGCCGGATACCGAACTTCTCGTTCACGACGACGACTTCGCCGTGTGCCACGAGCGTTCCGTTCACGAAGACATCGAGAGGCTCACCGGCGGCGCGGTCTAACTCCACCACGGAGCCCTGGTTGAGTTGCAACAGGTTGCGGATCGGGATGCGGGTGCGCCCGACTTCCATCGAAAGAGTGACCGGTACGTCGAGGATTACGTCCAGGTTGACGTCCTGAGGACCCTTCTGAGTCTCGTCCTGGAGGTTGTCGAACTCGGCGGCGCGCGGCTCTACGTTGGCATTCATAGTGCTTCTCAGCTTCTCTTGACGGGCAGATGATCGATGGCAGGGTTGTTGCGGCGGACACGCTCTTCGAACTTGATTGCCTGCTGGCCTCGCGACAGGCCGAAGCTGCCGCGAAACATGGGCACATCCTCGGCGAGCACCAGCACCTTGCCGGTGAAGTCGCAGGAAAGAATGTCACCGGGCTTGAGGTTCAGCAGTTCCGCGAGGGTCACGGAGGTGCGGCCGAGAAGTGTGGTCAGCTGGACCTCCGCGTCCTCGATTTCCTCGCGCAGACATACGTTCCAACGATCGTCCTTCTCGACGCGGTCGCTCGCCATACCCGAGTCGAGCACCTCGCGTAGCGGCTCGATCATGGCGTAGGGCATGGTGACATGCAGCTCACCACCACCGCCGTCGAGCTCCACGTGAAAGCTGGTGATGACGACGATTTCGGAGGGCGAGACGATGTTGGCGAAGTGCGGATTGATCTCGGACTGCAGGTACTCGACTTCAATCGGCGCGATGTGCGACCAGGCCTCGTGGAGGTCGGCGAACACGTTTCGCAGCATCATGTGGATGATGCGTTGCTCGGTGGCGGTGAACTCGCGGCCTTCGATTTTCGCGTGGCGGCCGGTGCCGCCGAAGAAGTTGTCGACCACCGCGAACACCAGCTTCGGATCGAGCACGATCAGGGCGGTGCCGCGGAAGGGGTTGATTTTCACGAGGTTGAGATTCGTCGGCACGTGGAGCGTGTGGACGTACTCGCTGAATTTCTTGATCGCTACGGGGGCCACGGAAATTTCCGGCGAGCGGCGCAGCAGGTTGTAGAGGCTGACACGGAACAGGCGCGCGAAGCGCTCGTTGATCATCTCGAGCGTGGGCATGCGCCCGCGCACGATGCGCATCTGGTTCTGGAAGTCGTACGAGCGGATCTCGCCGGGCGCCGGACCGGGGTCGGTGTTGACCGCGCCACTGTCGACACCGTGGATGAGGGCGTCGATCTCGGCTTGGTCAAGTATCTTTTCTGAGCTCACCGGGTAGCTTCCGCGTTATTGCATGACGAAGCTGGTGAAGTACACCGCCTCGACTTTTTCAGGCTTGCCGCCGGCGCCCGCGACGATTTTGCGAACCGCGGCGAGTGTCTGGGTCCGCAGCGCCTCCTTGCCCTCGCGAGTGGAGACGACCGAGTACTTCTGGCCACCGAACAGCATGAGGAGGTCGTTGCGCACCACCGGGTCGTTGGTTTTCAGCAGCTCGATGGTGCCCGGATCCCGCGACATGAGTTGCGCGGTCACCTGGAGAAAGCGCACCTGCTGGTCGGCTTCGAAGTTGACGACGAAGGGTGGATCGAGCGCCACATACAGCGCCGGTGCCGGCGGCTCCTGCTTCGCCGCCTGGTGCTTCTTGTTGCCGTGGGGCGCGAAGGCGAACCAGGCGCCGACGCCGCCGCCCGCCAGCAGCAGGACTGCCAACACCATCACAATAATCAGTGTCTTTTTGCTTTTGCCGGCCGGTGCAGCATCTTCCGCTGCCGGGGCAAGTACGGGTACGTCAGCCATCGCCTGGGTCACTCCTGCATACGTCACACACAACTGCGAAGAGTTAAGTGCAACGTGTATGCCACGAGCGTCGCGACGCCTCTAAGTCACTGTAGGATAAGACTTTAGGGGTTGTTGGAAGAGTGTGAAATGCGTCGCATGAGACTTCATGCGACGGAATCTTGGCGCTCGTATGACGAGCGCCAGAGCGTTCAGGCGTAGGTGTCGACGAGCCCGAGGCGGGTGCTTGCCACGGCGGCGAGGGGAGAAGTCGACTCTTCGCTCGAGACCCCGCCGATGGCGCCAATGGCTGCTACGGCGTGCTTCTGCGACTGTCCGCGAGGTGACTGTTGCGACACGCTGGCGTCGGTCAGCGTGAGTCCCTGCGTGGCAAACATCTCGCGCAAGCGCGGCAGGGCTTGTTCCAGGGCCGCGCGCGCGTCCGCGTGATTCGCATTGAATGCAACGCTGGCCGAGCCGTCCTGCACCGAGATGTGCACGGCGACCGGTCCAAGATGCTCTGGCGAAAGCTGCAGAGAGGCGGATTGCACCCCTTGATTCGCCATCCAGGTGATTTTCCCACCGAGCTCGTCGTTGAAGGCCGGCGTGCCGACGGGCGCGCTGACCTTGTCGTTGGTCGTCTGGGTGTTGGCGGTTGTTTGAAAGTGTGAGCCAACGCTCATTTGCGCCTGGAAGGCGCTCATGCCCGAGGCGCTGCCGTCCGCAGCACCAGTGGCCGTCGCTGCGGCACTGCCTTTGGGGTCCGGGCCGGCAGCCGCTGTCACGGCTTTCAACTCGGCCGCGGTGCCCTTTGTCAGGCTCGCGACGATGTTCTGGATAGAAGAGCCGCTCGCGAGCGAGACACCATCGATCGAAGAGCCATCGACCGAAGCGCCCTCTCTGGAGCCAGCGGCCGCGGTCGCCTGCCCCGCGGCGGGCTGCTGCTGGACTCCGGACATGACCGCGGCGAGCGATTGCGCCAGGAAGCCGAGAGACGCAGGTGAGGCACCGGCGTCGTCGCTCTTCTCCCCTTTGGAAGGCTTTGCGTCGCCGGTGACTTCTTCAGGGGCTGCTGTTGCGACGGTACTGACACTGTCCGCGGCTTGCGCCTGTGACTGCGCCAGTGCCTCTATGAAACTGGGTCCGTCGGAGTTGCTCGGCGCGCCTGGAGCTGTTGGGGCGCCAGGGCCCGAGCCCGCTGCGGTGGATTGGGTCTGAGCCGACGACGCAGTGTTCTGCTTCGACTGCGAGCTTGCGGAGGCGTCCTTGGATTGCGTGCTTGCGGTTGTACCGCGCGTTGAGCTCGCGCCGCGGTTCGAGGAGCCGCTGGATGACTTGCCCGAATTCTTTGCTGCAGTGCGGTTAGCGCTGCTGGCGCTGCCATCCGATCCGCCGCCCGATCCGTTAGATCCGGCTGCCGAGCCGGGTGTCGAGCTGGCTGAAGCTCCCGACGACGAGGGGCCTCCCAAGCTGCTGGCCGTGCCGGATGAGCCCGACGAAGAGGATTGCGAGCGCGCCGCCGCCTTGGGTGGCTGCGGAGTGGGAGTCGGCAGAATGGAATCAAGCGCCACGCGAAATCATTCCTTGCGCCCAGATGCGCTGTGAACGTTCATCGGATTCATGTTGCTCGCGGCGGTCGAGCGCGTAGCGCTCCTCGCCTTGCCAGCGTTTAACGGTTTGGCCAATGGCTTCGGCGCGTTGCGCCGCGTCCTGCCAGTTCTGCCACTCCGAATCGCGTTGCGCGCGCGCGCCCGTAACGGCCTGCGCCTGCTGTTTCAACGCATCATCCAGCCGGGTCAGAAATACCTGGTAGTCGCGAGCGGCCGCGGCGCCGATACCGGCTCTGGCGCGGAGGGCGAAGTCACGGACATAGCCGTCCCGGTACGCTTCGAGGTCGGCGAGCTTCTTTTCGTTTTCGTTGACGCGGCGCTCCGCCGCGGCGAGGGCTTCCGCTTTGCGGCGCTCGAAATCGTCGACGACCTTTTTGACCATCTCCAATCTTTCGCTGCGCTTCATAACGCTACCCATCACTTGGTCTTCCCAGGCTCACTGTCGGCCAGTACGGCCTTGAGCGCTGAGAGGCTGGCCGCGAAATCGACACGCTCACGCATGTCCTGCTGCATGAAGCGCTGCATTCGCGGCCAAAGTGTGATGGCGTTATCGATACGCGGGTCGGTGCCGGGCTGATACGCACCGATGGAGATGAGATCGCGATTCTGCTGGTACGTCGAGAGCGTCTGGCGGAACTGGCGCGCCGCCTGGATCTGGTCCGGCTTGGCGATTTCCTGCATGACGCGGCTGATCGAGGCCTCGACATCGATAGCGGGATATTGACCGCTTTCGGCGATGCGGCGCGACAGCACAATGTGTCCGTCGAGAATGGCGCGCGCCGCATCGGCGATGGGATCCTGGTTGTCATCGCCTTCCGTGAGGACGGTGTAGAAGGCAGTGATGGAGCCGCCGCCTTCCACGCCGTTGCCAGCGCGCTCGACGAGTTGCGGCAGCTTGGCAAACACCGAGGGCGGATAACCCTTGGTGGCGGGCGCCTCACCGATGGCCAGGCCGATTTCGCGCTGCGCCTGTGCAAAGCGTGTCAGCGAATCCATTAGCAGCAATACGCTGCGGCCCTGGTCGCGGAAATACTCGGCGATGGCCGTACACAGCCATGCGCCATGCAGACGCATCAGGGGCGGGTGATCGGCAGGAGTCGCTACCACGACAGCGCGTGTGCGGTCCTTCGGACCCAGGATGCGCTCGACAAATTCCTTCACTTCGCGACCGCGCTCACCGATCAGGCCGACGACGATCACGTCCGCGCTCGTGTAGCGAGCCATCATACCGAGCAACACGCTTTTACCCACACCGCTACCGGCGAACAGGCCGATGCGCTGGCCGCGGCCGATGGTGAGCATGGAGTTGATTGTACGAACCCCGACATCGAGAGGTTCCGAGATCGGCTGACGCGCCAGCGGGTTGATGGGCTTACCCGACAGTCTGACCCGGGTCTCGCACTCGAGGGGTCCGAGGTTATCCAGGGGGTTCGCGGCGCCGTCGATGATTCTTCCGAGGAGCTGGGGTCCAACAGGCACGGTGCCGGCGCCGGGGCGCGGGATTACGCGTGCGTTCGGTCCGAGTCCATGCGCGTCGCCGGTGGGCATGAGATAGAGCCGCTCGCCGGAAAATCCGACGACTTCGGACTCGACGCGCGAGCCGTCTCCCGCGATCACGTCGCAGGTGTCGCCCATCGAGGCCTGGCAGCCGATGGCTTCGAGAGTGAGCCCGACCATGCGGGTCAGTGAGCCCTCGACCGGCGGCGCGGGTGTGAGCTCCACCTTGCGTACATGGCGCTCGAGCTTGCTGCTCCAGATGGAGCCGCGCGCGGTGTTGAGGTCCGCCGCCGTCATGCCGCTCCCTCCGGCGGCTGCGTGTCGGTCCGGTCCGGCGAGCGTTCATCGCCCAGGGCGTTGGCGATCACGGTGTTGATGCGACTTTCCAGGCGTGCATCGATCCGCGAAGTTTCGCTCTTGACGACGCACCCGCCGCGAGACATGGCGGGGTCTTCAACGATCGTCCAGGCCCGCTCGTTGGACGGCGCCGCGAGGCGCTCGCGTACTATCGCGGCATCTTCCGGATGTAGATGAACCCGGATTTCGCGGGCGGCCGTGGGTAGCTCCTGGAGCGACTCCCGGATGATGGCAATGACCTGCGACGGGTCGATGCGCAGCTCGCGCCGCGCCAGTTGCTTGCCGACGGCGAGTGTCAGTTGTAGCAAAGTCTTCTCGACTTCCGCATCGAGCTCCTGCAGCGGGCGGGCGATGAACTGCAACACCGAGTCGAGCCGCTGCACGTGCGCGGTCAACTCCGCGATGCGCCCCTGCATTTCGGCCTGCGCCTTCGCCATGCCGGCCTCGTGGCCGCGCGCCTCGCTTTGCTCGCGGGCGACCCGGGCAATCGCTTCCGCCGCGGCCTTGGCCTTGCGCTCGTCGACCGGTCGTCCGATGACGTTGCCTTCGACCAGCGGCAGCGACCAGCGCTCGATAGCGGCGCCGGATGAAAACGTACGCTGCGGATCAGACATACGCTTCGCCCTTGCCGGCTAGCGCGATCGCGCCGGAGTCCGCCAGCTTGCGGGCGATCTGCAGGATCTCTCGCTGCGCGCCTTCGACTTCGGAGATGCGCACCGGTCCCTTGGCTTCGAGGTCGTCCTTGAGCATTTCGGAGGCACGTTGTGACATGTTCTTGAAGATCTTTTCTTTGAGTGGCTCGTCGGCGCCCTTCAGGGCGAGCAGCAACCGGTCGCTCGGGACCTGGCGCATGAGCTCCTGCATGCTGCGGTCGTCGAGCTCGAGGAGGTTGTCGAAGACGAAGATGAGATCCTGGATGCGCGCGCCCAGTGTCTGGTCGGTCTTGGTGATCTGCTCCATGATCATGCCTTCCTGGCTGGGCTCCAGGAGGTTGATGATGTTGGCGGCGGCCTTGGCGCCGCCCATGGCCGAAGTCTTGCCGCCGCCGCCGGTCTTGCCGGAGAACTGCTTTTCCATGATGTCGTCGAGCTCGTTGATCGCGCTCGGCTGCACGCCATCGAGTGTCGCTATGCGCACTACGACGTCGGAGCGCATATTCGCGGGCAGATGGGTGAGCACTTCCGCCGACTGGTCGGCATCGAGATACGCGAGCACGATCGCGATGATCTGCGGGTGCTCGAGCCGGATGAGCTCAGCGACGGCGCGTGCGTCCATCCACTTGAGGGCCTCGAGCCCCTTGGTCGAGCGGCCGATGTTGATGCGGTCGATGATGCTCGCCGCCTTGTCCTGGCCGAGCGCGTCGACGAGGACCTTGCGGAGGAATTCATCGGTGCCGACGCCGACCGAGGTCTCGCTTTCCACCGAAGAGGTGAACTGCGTGATGACACCGCGGACTTCCTCCCTCGAGACGTTCGAGAGCTTCGACATCGCCGAGCCGATGCGCTGCACTTCTTTAGCGCCCATGTGTTTGAGCACCTGGGCGGCTTCCTGTTCTCCGAGTGTCAACAGCAAAATGGCGGCACGCTCGGTACCGCTGCGAGGGGTGTCGCCTTTTTCCTTCGCCATGGACTGGTCCTATTCGTCCTGACCGACCCAGCCGCGCACCACCTGCGCAACCCGTTTCGCGTCTTGATTGACCAAGGTGCGGGCCGCCGCAACCTGCTGGTCGTGGGTGAGCGCAATCGCCTTCGGATCGGCCCCCGGGAGTGCCGGGTTGTTGCCGGCCTGAAGTGGCTCGTTATCCACGGTCTCGCCGGCGACACGGGGGAAGATCTGCACGGGCGGGCGAGTCGGGCCCACCAGGGTGCGCACCATCGGTCGCAGGACCGACAGTACGAGAACGAGGAGCACGGCCAGACCGGCACCCAGCTTCGCCATGTTGAGGAACAGCGGGGATTCCCAGAACGGCGGGCTCTCCAACTCGCCCTCGGGCGGCGCGGGCTCGGTCGTGAACGAAGCGTTGACCACGTTCACGTTGTCACCGCGCGACTCGTCAAATCCTACTGTGTCCTTGACGAGTTGCGTCACGTGTTCGAGTTGCTGCGCGCTGAGCGCGACTTCCTTGACCTTGCCGTCTTTGTCCGTCGAGCGCATGTTGTCGACGAGCACAGCGACCGTGAGGCGTTTCAGCTTGCCCGCGGGCTGGCGTGTGTAGGCGAGCGTGCGATCGATTTCGTAGTTCCGGGTCGTGCTCTTCGAGGAAGAGGCATCGCTCCCGGCACTCGCCGCGCCACCGACCGGTTGCGTGAGGCCGGTAGCGCCTGCCGGTGCTTTGCTCGCTGCGGCGCCGGCGGCGGCATTGGCAGGACCGTTGGCGTTGCTTGCGTTCGTGTTGTTCTGGGCAGCCGTGTTCGGTGGCGCCTGGGCGACGCCCGCCGGCGGGGGCTGATTGGTCAGCGCGCCCGGCACACCGCCCGAGGCGGACCCGTCGCGGCTGCTCTGCTCCGAGATCTGCTCGCTGCGCACGATCTGACTTTCCGGCCGGTATTGCTCGTGAGCTTCTTCGCTCACTGCCATGTCCATCTGAGCAACGACCTGCGCGCGGATGCGGCCGGCGCCGATCATCGGCGTGAGCAACGCTTCGATACGCTGCGTATAGTCTTCCTCGAGCCGGTGAACCATGTCGAATTGCTGCTCACGCAGGGCGAACTCGTCATGGCCTTCAGGGGAGGACAGTAGCCGGCCCTGTTGGTCGACCACCGTGACCTGGCTGGCTTCCATTTCAGGGATGCTGGAGGCCACCAGGTTCACAATGGCCGTCACCTGGCCCTGCTCGAGACGTCGGCCGGGCTTCACTTGTACGAATACCGAGGCGCTGCCGGGGTGGTGATCGCGCACGAACGCGGACTGGCGTGGAATGGCGAGGTGAACCCTCGCTGCCTCTATGGGACGCAGGTTCGCAATCGTGCGCCCCAGCTCGGTCTCCAATGCGTGTTGGTACCGGGCATTCTCCATGAACTGGCTGACCCCGAAGCCGGGGTCCTTGTCCATGAGCGCGAAGCCGCCGCCACTCTCGGGCAGCCCCTGGCCGGCGAGCTTCATACGAGCTTCACTCACACGCTCCGCGGGGACTTCGATGTTGTTCGAGCCCGGTTGAATACGATAAGGGATCTGCGCCGCTTCTAGCGCCTGGGCGATCTGCGACTGATCTCCGGCGGCAATGTTGGCGTAGAGCAGGCTGTAGCTCGGACCGCGCGTCCACAGGACGACGGTGACACCGGCGGCCACGGCAGCGGCAATGCCGATGAGCAGCAGAATGGGTTTCAGGCCCGCGGTGAGAGCAGAGGGAGCAGGCAATGTGTTCGCTTCGGCCATGGACTAGATCACATCTGCATGTTCATGATGTCTTGGTACGCGCTCACGAGACGGTTACGGACCTCGTTCAGCGCGTGGAACGAGATGTTCGCCTTCGCTCCTGCCAACATGACCTGCGGTAGCTCGACGCCCGGCGTGCCGCGCGCGAAAGCGTCCGAGAGCTCGTCAGCCTTCATCTGGTTCTGGTTCACGGAGTCCAGGCCCTGGCGCATGATGTTGGCGAACTCGCTCGGTCCGGTTTGCTGTGTCTGGGTCGCCGGCGAGGTGCCAACCTTCGTTTGCGCTGACAGCGAGCGGATCTGTGCGAGGACCTGGTTGATTTCCATTTGGCTCATGATGGTGCTCTTGAGTTGGATCGCAGATCAGGCGGCGGGGACATCAATGCCGGCCTCGCGCAGTCGCGCCAGCTTGTATCGCAAGGTGCGTGGGCTGATTCCCAGCCGCTCCGCGGCCTCGCGCCGGTTGCCCTGGCCGCTGCGTAACGCATCGAGAATCAAATCGCGCTCCGTCTGGCCGAGTGAGTTGGCCAGTGAGCCGGTCGCGGCGCTGTCCGCGCTGACAACGCCCGCAGGCGCGGATTTCGCAGCGCTCCGTACGGGCAGATGGGCGACGATGATTCCGCCTCCCGTCATACCCGCGGCGTCGTTGGCAAGCTCGAACTGGATGTGCTCGGGACGGATCACCGGCCCGTTCACGAGAATGAGAGCCCGTTGCAGCAGATTATCCAACTCGCGCACGTTGCCCGGCCACGGATAGGTGAGGAGCAGGTGTGCGGCTTCCGCGCTGAGAGCCGGGATCGGCTCTCCGGGACGGCAACGTCCGGAGAGGAGCTGCATCGCAAGCGGCAACACGTCGTCGCGCCGCAGTCGCAGTGGCGCCAGCGCCAGAGGAAACACGTTGAGTCGGTAATAGAGGTCTTCACGGAAGCGCCCGGCTGCGACTTCCTCGCGTAGGCGACGGTTTGTCGTCGCCAGCACGCGCACGTCGAGTGTGATCGCAGTCCGGCTGCCGATGCGCTCGACTTCGCGCTCCTGCAGGACGCGTAACAACTTCGCCTGCAATGCGAGCGGCATTTCGGTGATCTCATCCAGGAGCAGGGTGCCGCCCTGCGCCTGCTCGAACTTGCCGGGATGCGCGGCCTGCGCGCCGGTGAAGCTGCCCCGCTCGTAACCGAACAGCATGGCTTCGAGCATGTTTTCCGGGATCGCGGCGCAATTCACTGCTACAAACGGTTGCGCGGCGCGCGGCGAGCGGCGATGGATGAACCGCGCCAGTACTTCCTTGCCTGTGCCGGACTCACCGACGATCAACACCGTGCAGTCGCTTGCGGCCACGCGCCGGGCGACCTCGACGAGGCGCTGCGAGCTGGGTGCATAAGCAACAGGCTGCGGCTCCGCGCGGGTCGCGCAGGCAGCGGCAGATTGTTTGTCGAGAGAGTCGTCTGTCATTTGACCTCCCACATCTGTGGGTACTTCGTAGAGTAGGAGGTGCAAAAGGCGTGCCGGGTTGGATTCGGCCGCAAAGCGTGAGAGGCGTCACAGGCGCGGCAACAAACCGCCGCGCGAGCGTCAATCTTCCGTCACGGTCTCCGTCGCGTCCGTCGCCATGCCCAGTTTGCGGAGCTTCTCGACGAGAGTCGTGCGCCGCAAGTTGAGGAGACGGGCCGCGTGTGCAACGGTGCCGTTGGAACGCGCGAGAGCCTGCTCGACGAGCCGGCGCTCGATGGCGAGCAGATGGGCGCGCAGGTCCATGCCTTCCTGCGGCAGGATGGTCATAGCGTGGAAAGGATCCATGGTGGCAGCCTGGATCGCCGTCGGGGCGAGTCGGCTCGGCTCGAGCGGCTCCGGCTCGAACGCTTCTGATTCCAACATCGTCAGAGCGTTCTCGTCGCTCAGGGACACTTGCTCCTCCACCGCGATGGCCTGCGAGGCATCATCGAGAGCGGAGATGCACAGTGAGCTGTCGAGAGCTTTGACTTCGAGCGTCCAATCTTCTGGCGGCCGATATTTCGGCGGCAGGTCGCGAACTTCGACCACGCGGTTGCAGCAGACGATTGACAGCCGCTCGATGAGATTACCGAGCTCGCGGACGTTGCCGCTCCACGAGTGCAGTGCGAGGGCTGCGAGCGCGCGCTGCGAGAGCTGCAGGCGGCCGCGGCCTTCAGACATGTTATGCGCTACGAAGTCGCGTATGAGTAGCGGGATGTCTTCGCTGCGCGTGCGCAGCGGGGGCATCTCGATGGGGAATACGTTGATGCGATGAAAGAGGTCTTCGCGAAACGTACCGCGCGTGATGGAGTCTTCGAGATTGCGATGCGTTGCGGCGATGATGCGGACGTTGCAGCGGATCGACGCATGATTGCCGACGCGCTCGAACACTCGCTCCTGCAGGACACGCAGCAGCTTCACCTGCATGGACGGGCTCATATCCCCGATCTCGTCGAGGAAGAGAGTGCCGCCCTCGGCGATCTCGAAACGGCCCTTGCGGGCGGCGATGGCGCCGGTAAAGGAGCCCTTTTCGTGGCCGAACAGCTCGGATTCCAACAGATCGGCGGGGATCGCGCCGCAGTTCACCGCCACAAAGGGGCGGCCGCGACGCGGACTCAAATCATGGATGGCGCGGGCGACGACTTCCTTACCGGTGCCGGATTCGCCGAGCACGAGCGCTGTGGAGTCGAAAACCGCTACCTGGCGTATGAGAGCAATAACGTCGCGGATGGCCGTGGACGTGCCGGTCGGTAAACGCACGCCTGCGGTGATGGGCGTCACCACGCTCGTTCTTGTTTCGCTGCCGATGAGCTCGGACGCCAAATGTGATTCCACCGCCGCCATTGAATCTCCAGCCCTTCATCAACGTTTTTTTGCTTTAGTTCTCTACCCGCGAGACAGCGTCCGACTGCAAGCCTCAGCGACGAGGGCTATGTTGCTGATGGGGGAGCGTAAAAGCTGTGAAGCACATCCGACTTGGGCCGTGTGCACTGCAACGCTAGCGTGATGCCATTCACACCCGCCGCGACAATTGTCTAAACTTAACCTTGTCCGCGCCGGGGTTGCCGGCTGCCAGCGATCTGACGGCGGTGGCGACGGAAGGCGAGCTTCTCGATGAGGTCGGCTACAGCCTCTCCGACTGGAGCGAACCTCACTTTGACATGACCGTCGGGTGTGACGTTCGTCACACGTCCGGGCAACCGCAGGGGTTGCGCGAGGGCATCGTGCAGGTAGATTTCGGCGACGCCCTGTTCTCCGGCTTCCGGCAGAGGGGTCGTGCCGCGCCACATGCCGCCCAGGGCATTGAAGCGAACGGACACGGCGGGCGGTCGCGGCCGGTTGGCGGCAAGGATTTGCCCCACCATGTCCAGGAGCAGGTTGATCTTGAGGTCCAGGCGCAGGATGTCCGCCGCGTACGGGGCCGCCTCGTCCGGCTTGTCGACCGGGCCATGCTCGTCCATGGCATCCCAGGCCTGCAGCACCTGCAGGTTACGCTCGGTGAAGCCCGCGGCCATATCGCGATCGGCAGGGTTGGGCATCTGGCGCCAGACGACGGGTAGTACGTCCTGGAAAGCCAGCTCTTCGTATAGAACGACTGTGTCCGCGCCGTCGAACATTCGAGTCTCCGTGCCGCGCCAAGGGGGCGCTGTGCTAGTTCCTTGACGCTACGCGAACTTCCACCGGCATGTAGTTCCAGGCCGATTGAAGCGCGTCCAGCAGATGCGACACCTCGTCCAGTGCCGCGATTCCATTCTGAAGATCGGCAGCTCCGAGCCGCCGGCACATGTAATCGTACAGGTCATCGAGGTTTGCCGCGATGGCACCGCCCCGGGGCAGGTCGAGGTCGGCCCGCAGCTCGGTGATGATCATCACCGCGGACCGCAGCTGGGACTGTCCGGCTGCATCCCCGTCCAGGAGGCGCTCCCGGGCGGCTTCGATCCGCTCGAGCGCGCCGTCCATCAGCAGCCGGGCAATTCCGTAGGGACCTACGGCCGGACCCCCCTGACCGAGTCGGGAGCCGTGGCTGGCGCGGAATGTGAGGGTCGCTGGCATGGGGGCGGTCTGTCGGGATCAATGGCCGTTGCTCCCGGTATCGGCCAGCTACGGGGGCAACTTTAGGCGGATGGACTTAAGGCGGGGGCACGCCCGCCTGCGGCGGGAACGGTTAGGACTTCGGTCTGTCAGTCCGTGGTCGCCGTGTCAGGTCGCGTGTTCGCCAGCGATGTCAGGTTGCTGGCGGTCTCGTCGAGGAAGAAGCGCCTCACCATCATCGCCTGTTGCAGTTTGCCCTTGCGGACGTAAGCCTCGTACAGGAGATCCTTGACCACCTCGAGCGCGATGCCGGCTTCATAACTGTCCAGCAGCGGCATGTTGGGACGTGGGTCGGTCTCGTTGCCGAACAACATCGTGCGCAGCTTGTTGAAGGGCTCCGTGGCGATGCCGGCGAGCTCGCGCACGTTGTTGAGCTCGTCGAAAAGCCGCATTTTCCCAGGCTCGCCGAGATCGGCGAACGCCGCCTGCGCGGTGCGGCGGCACATCGAGGCGAACGCGTTGTAGGCCGCGTTCGAGAAACACACCAGTGCTTCCCTGAAGAGAATTTCGACTTCCTCGGGAAGGTAGGTGTAGGTGAATTTCTCGCGCGCGCGCTCGACTTCGGTGAACTGTGGCGCGAGCTCGATGCGCGCCGTGCCGTAACTGCGCACGGTGAAGCGCAGAAAAATGGGCGCGTGGCAGTTGTCGCAGAGATACACGACACCCACCTGGCGTGGCTTGTGAACCGCGAGGTCTTCGAAGCGGGGCACCGCGACGGGTGTGATGTGCGACACAACCTGACAATGGGGACACGTGACGGCGAGGTTTTCGGCCTGGTCGTGATTGAGACGGCTGGCGAGATCGATGTAGACCGACATTATGTTGTGCCGGCTGAGCTTGTTGTTGTGTCCGGAACGAGCTGCGATTCTATCTCATGACGTGGCACGTCATTGCCGCATTCGGGTCGCCCCACGTCGCGCCGTGGGCGCTTCGCGGGATTCCCTCCGCTACGCTCCGGTCGCCCCGGCTGTACTGCTACGCACACGCCTGCGTTATGTAATGGGTCAGGTCGTGGGGCGCGGTGTGCGCGCGAAGGCCAGGATGCGCTCGGCGAGCGTGGAGTATTCGCCGCTGAAGTGATGGCCCTTGCCGACTTCGGCGAGTGTGATTTTCGTGTGCTCGGGACTTTTGGGCAGTCCGGGGCAGATCGAGTCCGATTCGCCTTCGCCGTAGACGCACAGCACCGGCACGCCACCGATGGCCGCGACCTCGGGTTGGGTAGGCGGTCCGCCGTCATCGGAACCGACCCAGTCGGCGATCCGAATCTCGAAGGAGGCGTTCGAGTCGACGCCCAACAGGCTGACAGTTGCAACACGCTGGCGCAGATCGGGCGGTAGCCGGTTCACTACGAACGGCAACACGTCCGCCCCAAAAGAGTAACCAACGAGCAGCACGCGCTGTTTGTTCCACGCCGCCAGGTAATGGCTCATGACGCGGGCGACGTCTTTCGCGGTTTCGGCCGGAGTGCGCTCGGTCCAGAAGTATTTCAGCGAGTTCAGGCCCACGGTGGGCACGCCGCTCGCGGCCAACTGTGTGGCCAACTCCTGGTCGAGCCCCGCCCAGCCGCCGTCACCCGTGAGGAGGACCGCCATCTCATCCGAGCTGGAATGGCCTTCCGCCGCCGGGACCTCGTTCACAGGCAGGTCGCTGATTTCCTGCGGACGCGCGGCGGGCGCTTCGGTATGAGCGCTGATGCTGGCGTAGGCCTCGCGAAACTGCGGCATCCAGTTGCGCTCGACCGAGAAGCCGTGGCCCACGAGTGGCAGCTTGACGACCTGGGCGCCGTTGGTCCGTGCGGCGAATAGGTCCACGGGCGCGGGGCCGCACACCTCGTCTTTCTGGCCCTGGAAGGCGATCCAGGGCTGCTTGAGGTTTTTGGCAGGCTCAAAAACGAGGTCGGTCTTTTTGCCGGGTGTGTAGTGCAAGCCGGCGCCCGGGCAGAGTGCGGCGCCGGAGAAATCCTGGTCGGGGCAGAAGCCGAGGCTCAGAGCGCCGGCGAAGGTGCCCGGTGGGGACTGCACGAGGGCTGCGTAGACCACCGTGGCGCCGGAGGAGTAACCGACGAGAACGGGCACGTGATACACGAACATGCCGATCTCTTTCTGGATCTGGTGACTGAGATTCTCGAAGTCTCCCGCGATCAGTTGGCAGGGTGCGTTCGGACGCTGCGCGGCTTTGCCGAGCGCACCGAGGTATTGGCGGATGTCCACGCCAATGACGACCGCGCCCATGTCGACGAGTGCCTTCGCCATACTGATGACGCCCAGATTCCAGCCGCCGTCACCCGAGAGGAAGATGGCGACACTCTTGGGCGTGCCCTCGGGAATGTAGACCGTGACGGTGCCGAAGCGGCCGGCGGGGAGATGGGTTTCGCCTTCGGTGGGGTCGACGGGGGCCTTGGTCGCGGTGGGCTTGTTGGCTTGCGCGGAGGCGGTGCTGGCCTGGGGAGCTTCTGCGGTGGCTGCACCGGCCGTTGCCGTGACGGCCAGCAACAGCGCTACGACCCCTGCAAGGCATCTGCGACTCATCTTGCGAACAACTCCTTCATCCCGCCCGCGATCAGCACGGAAACGTCCACGAGCACGCGGGGCAATGAGATGCCGCCGCGGGCCACGAGGTACTTCGCTTCCCACACGGGATCGAACTTCGCCTTGTAGCGGCGCAGGCCGTCGAAGTTGTAGAAGTGCTCGCCGTGGCGGAACACGAAATTTCCAACACGGTGCCAGGCGGGGGCGAGGGGATGCACCTCGAGACCTGCCAGCGGTGCCATGCCCAGGTTGAACCAACGGAAGCCCTGCGTGCGGCCCCACTTCATGAGCTCGATGAACAGGTAGTCCATGGCGCCGCGCGGCGCGTCCGGGCCGAAGCGCATCAGGTCCACGGACAGCTCTTCCTTCGTGCCCGTGGTCCACAGGTTGGCGAACGCGGCCGGCATGCCCTCGCAATAGACGAGCGCGATCGGAAAGTGCCGAAGATATTCGGGCGAAAAGGCACCCACCGAGAAGCGCTTCTCGCCGGTGGACTTGCTCGCGAGCCACGAATCCGACAGTTGCCGCAGCGTCGGCAGGATCTCATCGAGGCGCTCCGGCGTGATCACTTCGAAGCTCGCCCCATCGCGCTCCGCGCGGCGATGCGCCTGGCGCAGGTCCGCCCGTGCGGAGCCCTCCAGTCCGAAATCCGCCAGCGGCACGCGGGCCTCTTCGCCGATCTTCAGTGCCGCGAGGCCCAGATCCACGTACAGCGCCAGGCTCTCGGCGCTCGTCTGGTAGAAGACCGTCTCGCCGCCGTGATGATCGGAGATCTCGCGGAAGCGCCACACGAGTTCCTCCGCGCCCGCGTCCGACCCGACTGGATCGCCCAGGGCGACCCAACTGCGCCCGGCGATCTGGTACATGACGAATGTATCGCCGGCTTCGGAGAACAACAGCCGTTTGTCGCCCGCCAGTGCGGCGTTTGCCATTGTCAGATCCGAGGTCGCAATGATCCTGCGGGCGCGCTCGATGTCATCCGGGCCCGCCACTGCAGGCTCGGGTCGCGCCGGTCGGAGCATGTTCAATAGCAGGTACGCGGCTGCGAGTACGATGACTGCGAGCGAGGCCCGCAACATGCGCGGTGTATGAGCGTCGACGTCGAACGTCCACCACAGCTCTTGCGAGTAGATGACACGCCGGTGTGCCATGTACCCGACCCAGACCGCCATCACGATGACGCCGATGATGCTCGCGATCCACGCCGGCGTGAACCGCTCCGAGAGAATCGCTGTCGGACGGTAGAAGGACCGGCGGCCAAGGCCCATGACACCCAGTACCAGGGCGAGGATGATCGCTTCCTCGAAGTCCAACCCCTTCAGCAGCGACGCGACCATGCCGGCGACGAGCAGCCAGAAGACGATGTGATAGGCGGCCTGCACCCTGCGGTAAAGGGCGCGCGCCAGGATGATGAGGCCCAGACCGATGAGACTTCCTGCGAGGTGCGACACCTCGAGCACCGTGAGCGGCAGGAAGCGGTCCAGGAAGGCGAGTCGCTCGTTGATCCCAGGGGTGGCCCCGGAAATCAACAGCACGGTGCCGGCCAGAAACACCAGGGCGCTCGCGACTTGCGGAACGACCGGCGCAATGTAAGCCGAGGCGAGCTCATGCGCGCGCGCGATCCGGGTGCTCGCTGCGCTCAGCTCCTTGGCCCCGAACAGCACCGCTCCGAACAGAATGGGGACGAGGTAGTAGATCGCGCGGTAGGCCAACAGGGAGCCGAGGAGCGCTTCTGGCTGGACGTTAGGTAACGCCAGGATCATTACGGTCTCGAACACCCCGATACCGCCGGGCACGTGGCTCACGATCCCCGCAATTACGGCGGCCGCGTAGGCCCCGAGGAAGGTGAGGAAGTCGATGTTGGCATCATCGGGCAACAGCCAGTAGACCACCGCCCCAGCCAGGCTCAGGTCGATCATGGCGAGGGCGACTTGTGGGAGTCCGATCGACGGGCCGGGCGCGCGCAACGCCCAGCCGCGGATCTCCAGCGTGCTCTTCGATAGCGAAGCCCACAGGGCATAGGCGACAACGGTTGCCAGAGACAGCGCTCCGATCAACATCAGCCAGGAGCGGCCCAGGTGCAGGACCAACGCGGCCTGGTTGGGCGCGAACACGAGCGAGAATCCCGCGATCGTCGCCAACCCGATGCCGATCGAGAGACTGCAGAAGGCGGAGATGGTCGCTACCTCGATCGCCGTAACGCCCGCGGTCGCATACAACCTGAAACGGATCGCCGCGCCTGTGAATGCAGCGAAACCCAACGTATGGCCGAACGAGTAGGCGATGAATGAGGTAAAGACGATACGTCCGTAAGGGATCTTCTTACGCAAGTAGCGAAGCGCGAGCACCTCGTAGGTGCTCAAGAGCCAGTAGCTGAGCGCGGTGAAGCAGAGAGCCGCAACAACATTCCGGCGCGGGATGTTGTGCAGGTGGGCCCAGACGTCCCGGATATGCAGGTGCGCCATTTCGCGACGCAAAACCCACGCGCCGCCTGCGAATATCAGCAGAGCCGCAATGGGCCCGATCCAACGGAAACCGCTGCGGTCTTCCGCGCCCGGTCGCTCACCTGCGGGTGTCGATGACACAGTCAACGCTTCGGCAGGTCGCTCAGCGAGTGAGCGGCTTGTACTTGATACGGTGAGGCTGCGAAGCATCGTCTCCGGTGCGACGCTTGTAGTCCTCGACGTATTCCTGGTAGTTGCCTTCGAACCAGACCACCTGCGAATCGCCCTCGAAGGCAAGGATGTGAGTGGCGATACGGTCGAGGAACCAGCGGTCGTGCGAGATGACGACGGCGCAGCCGGGGAAATTCAGCAGTGCATCCTCCAGGGCGCGCAGGGTCTCGATATCGAGATCGTTGGTGGGCTCGTCGAGCAGCAGGACGTTGCCGCCCTGTTTCAACACTTTCGCGAGATGGACGCGGTTGCGCTCGCCGCCGGAGAGGTCGCCGATCACCTGCTGTTGCTGCGCGCCCCTGAAGTTGAAGCGGCCCACGTAGCCGCGCGAGGGAGTCTCGTAGTTGCCGACCTTGATGATGTCGAGGCCGCCCGAGATTTCCTGCCAGACGGTTTTCTTGTCGTCGAGGGCCTGGCGCGACTGATCGACGTAGGCGAGCTTCGTCGTGGGTCCCAGGCGCATCTCGCCGGAATCCGGCTTCTCGACACCGGTGAGCATACGGAACAGTGTGGTCTTACCCGCGCCGTTCGGGCCAATGATGCCGACGATGCCGCCGCGCGGCAGGTTGAATGTCAGGTTGTCGATGAGCAGGCGGTCGCCATAGGCCTTGCGCAGGCTCTTCACTTCGACGACCAGGTCACCCAGGCGCTCGCCCGGCGGAATATAGATCTCGTTCGTCTCGTTGCGCTCCTGGAACTCTTTCGAGGCGAGCTCTTCGTAGCGTTGCAGGCGGGCCTTGCTCTTCGCCTGGCGCGCCTTGGGATTCTGCCGCACCCATTCGAGCTCACGTTCCAGGGTCTTACGCAATGCTTCGCGCTCGCGCTCCTCCAGGGCGAGACGCTTCTCTTTCTGCTCGAGCCATGAGGAGTAGTTCCCCTGGTAGGGGATGCCGTGTCCACGATCGAGCTCGAGAATCCATTCGGCCACGTTATCGAGGAAATAGCGGTCGTGGGTGACCGCTATGACGGTACTCGGATACTCCTCGAGATAGCGTTCCAGCCAGGCGATGGACTGTGCGTCGAGATGGTTGGTCGGCTCATCGAGCAGCAGCATGTCGGGGGCCGACAACAGTAGTCGACACAGCGCAACGCGCCGTTTCTCGCCTCCCGACAGGGGGCCGATCTTCGCCTCCCAGGCCGGCAGGCGCAGGGCGTCGGCGGCGATCTCCAGCTTGCGTTCCAGCTCCCAGCCGCCGGCGGTGTCGATGGCGTCCTGCAGCTTGGCTTGTTTTTCCAGAAGCGCCGTCATCTCGTCGTCCGACATGGGCTCGGCGAACTTGTCGCTGATCTGGTTGAACTCTTCCAACAGCTTGAAGGTGGTGCCGACCCCTTCCATGACCGTGGTGCGCACGTCTTTCGCGTCATCGAGCTCGGGCTCCTGCGGCAGGAAGCCGACACGGATACCGCTTTGCGGACGGGCCTCGCCGTCAAAGCTCGGGTCCGTTCCGGCCATGATGCGCAGCAGGGACGATTTGCCGGAACCGTTGAGACCCAGCACGCCGATCTTGGCGCCGGGAAAGAAGGAGAGACTGATGTCCCGGAGGATGGTCCGTTTCGGCGGTACCACCTTGGACACCCGGTTCATCGTATAGATGTATTGAGCCATGCTTGCTGATCACTACCGTCGCGGTTGCCTTCCGTGACGAACTGTAAAAGTCCGGCATCGGGGCGGCATTATCATCGACTAAGCCCCGGTTGGCGACCGTTGTGCTGGGAGGCTGTGCTACGCTTCTGCGCGCCAGGTCGAGTCACATTCATTCATTAGCGCCTGTCAGCGGAATGCCGACCTCATGAAATCCAACGGGCCCGCCTCAGGGCCGGCGTCGTACCCCGTGGCAGTCGTCGTCAGCGACCGCCTGGCTCGCTACGGCTTCGGTGACGGCCATCCCTTTGGTACGGACCGCCACGCTGCGTTCGTACGCGAGTTCGAGGCGCGTGGCCTGGATAAACGCGTTCGCATCCTCGAGCCACGCGTTGCAACTGAAGAGGAGCTGCACTCCTTCCATACACCCGCTTACGTGGACTTTGTGCGAGAGCGTTCCGCCAGTGGCCAAGGATTGCTGGATGGGGGCGACACGCCGGCATTTCGAGGTGTCTACGAAGCGGCCGCCTGCGTTGTGGGCGCCACCCTAAATGCCGCTGACGCAATTATGCAGGGCGAGTGCCGCCGCGCTTTCGTGCCTATCGCGGGACTTCATCACGCCGCGCGGGATCGTGCAGCCGGTTTCTGTGTCTTTAACGATTGCGGTGTAGCCATCGAGCTGTTGCGGAAGAAATCAGGGCTCGACCGCATCGCTTACGTCGACATCGACGCCCATCACGGCGATGGCGTGTTCTACGCGTTCGAGAACGATGCCGCTGTCATCTTCGCGGACGTGCATGAGGATGGGCGTTATCTATATCCCGGCACCGGCGCTGCGGATGAGACGGGACGTGGCGCTGCGCAGGGAACGAAGCTCAATTTGCCGATGGCGCCGGGTTCCGACGACGCCGCTTTCGCGCGGGTGTGGCCTCAGGTGATAGCGCACCTCGAGCGTTTTGCGCCTGAGTTCATCATTCTCCAGTGTGGCGCCGACAGTGTGGAAGGTGACCCGATTACCCACCTGCGCTTTTCGTCGAAGACTCACGGCTTCGCGGCGCGCGAATTGATGGAACTCGCCGAGCGCCTCGGTCACGGGCGCGTGCTGGCGCTCGGTGGGGGCGGCTACAACCGGGTCAATATCGCGCAGGCATGGACCGCGGTGGTTGAAAACCTGCTCTGACGCGAATGCGCAGGCGGGGGTCGCTTTCACGCGCCAATTGGGCTTTTCTTAGCGAGGTCGCCCACGGCCCGCGCAGGGTTCCGGTACAATCCGCAGCCTCCCTTCCGCACCGCTAACTAAAGGTTCCGCGCATGTTCCGGACGACGATGACTATCGAAGGGTTCGACCCTGAGCTTTCCAAGGCCATCCAAGGCGAGAAGCGTCGCCAGGAAGAGCACATCGAGCTCATTGCGTCCGAGAATTACACCAGCCCCCGGGTGCTCGAGGCACAGGGCTCGGTACTCACCAACAAGTACGCGGAAGGCTACCCCGGGAAGCGCTACTACGGTGGTTGCGAATACGTGGATATTGCCGAACAGCTCGCCATCGATCGGGCGAAGCAACTCTTCGGTGCCGACTACGCGAACGTGCAGCCGCATTCGGGCTCGCAGGCCAACGCCGCGGCCTATTTCGCCCTGGTGCAGCCGGGTGACGCCATTCTCGGCATGAGCCTCGATCACGGCGGCCACCTGACTCACGGCGCGAAGGTGAATTTCTCCGGCAAGTTCTTCAAGGCCGCCCAGTATGGGATCCGTCCCGACACGGGTGAGATCGACTACGACCAGGTGCAGCGGCTCGCCGACGAGCACAGGCCGAAGATGATCATTGCCGGATTCTCGGCCTACTCGCGTGTCATCGACTGGGCCCGCTTCGCGGCGATTGCCAAGAGTGTCGGCGCCTATTTCGTAGTCGACATGGCCCACGTCGCCGGGTTGGTCGCGACCGGGTTTTACCCGAATCCTTTGCCGCACGCGGATGTCGTAACCACGACGACGCATAAAACACTCCGCGGACCTCGCGGCGGGCTCATCCTCGCGCGCAAGAACGACGAAATCACCAAGAAGCTGCAATCGATCGTGTTTCCGGGAACCCAGGGCGGCCCGCTGATGCACGTCATTGCCGCCAAGGCGGTCGCTTTCCTCGAAGCGCTGCAGCCGGAGTTCAAGGATTACCAACGGCAGGTGTTGGCGAACTCGCGGGCGCTGGCGGCGCGGCTGGCCAGGAACGGCTTCCAGATCGTTTCCGGCGGTACTGACAATCACCTGTTCCTGCTGAGCCTCGCGGATCGCAACATCACGGGTAAGGACGCCGACGCGGCCCTCGGTAAAGCCAACATCACTGTGAACAAGAACGCCGTTCCCAACGATCCGCGGCCGCCGATGGTGACCAGCGGACTGCGTCTCGGCTCGCCGGCTTCGACGACCCGCGGTTTCAAGGAGCCGGAGATCGAGCAGGTGGCGGACTTCATCACGACGATCGTCGATGCTGAAGGCTCGCAGGCTGCCATCGACAAAGTCCGGCCGCAGGTGATCGAACTTTGCCGTCGCTTCCCGGTGTACGGGGCGTAAGGGAACGCGGGCAGCTCGAGCCGCCCGCAACTACCAGGCACCCGCCGCATGTATTGCCCCTTCTGCGGCCACATTGAGACCAAGGTGACGGACTCGCGTCTCGCGGGTGAGGGGCGTCAGATCCGCCGGCGGCGGGAGTGTCTCTCGTGTGAGGAGCGGTTCACCACCTTCGAGACGGCCGAGCTCGTCATGCCCATGGTGGTCAAGGGCGACCGCAGCCGCGAGGTGTTCGACGAAGCGAAGTTGCGCTCCGGCATGGAGAAGGCGCTCGAGAAGCGGCCCGTGCCGCGTGAGCAGTTAGACGAAGCGGTGAGCCGTATCACTCACAAGGTGCGCAGCCTCGGCGATCGCGAGGTGCAATCGCGCGCGATCGGCGAGCTCGTGATGGATGAGCTGCGGCAGTTGGATGAAGTTGCATACGTGCGCTTCGCTTCCGTCTATCGGCACTTCGAGGACGTCGAAGCATTTCACGAAGAGATCCAACGACTCCGCAGCCAACGCACACTCACGCCGACGGGCCGGGAAGGCCGGCGCACGCCGAAGCGCGAGCCCGGGCGCGACGCCAACCGGGATCAGTTGCCGTTGCTTCCAGTGGAGGGGCAGGGTAAGAGTGGGAGTCCGGCTGAGCCCACGGAAGACGAAGTAGCACCACCTCATGATCACTGATTTCGACCGCTTCGCAATGAATCGCGCCCTCGTGTTAGCGGCGCGCGGACTTGAAACGACTCATCCCAATCCGCGCGTGGGGTGTGTGATTGCACAGGGAACGAAGATTATCGGCGAGGGCTGGCATGAGCGTGCCGGCGAGGCGCACGCTGAAGTGGCGGCTTTAGCGGCGGTGCGCGCAGCGGGGGTGCAACCTGCCGGTGCCACTGTATATGCGACGCTCGAGCCGTGTAGCCACTATGGACGGACTCCGCCCTGTGTCGACGCTCTTATTTCGGCTGGCGTCGCACGCGTCGTTTTCGCAGTGCAAGACCCCAATCCGCAGGTCAGTGGTCAGGGTGCTGATGCCCTGCGTGCGGCGGGCATCGCCGTCGAGTCGGGCCTCATGGAAACCGAATCGGTGGACCTCAATATTGGCTTCATGAAGCGTATGACCTACGGTCGGCCGTGGGTTCGGCTGAAGCTCGCCATGAGCCTGGATGGTCGTACGGCGCTGTCGAATGGGGCTAGTCAGTGGATTACCGGCGAGGCTGCCAGAAACGATGTGCAGCATTGGCGCGCCCGCAGTTCGGCGGTGTTGACCGGCGTTGGCACCGTTCTCGCGGATGATCCGCGGCTCGATAATCGGTTGCCGCCGGAGAAGCCTGAGAACGAGCCTTGGCAGCCCTTGCGCGTGGTGCTGGATACCCGGCTGCGCACGCCTCCTGACTCACGTATTTTTGCCACTGGTGGCGAGGTGCTGATTCTCACGGAAGACGCGACGCGCGGCGCCGCGTTCGCCAACATGGGTGTGAGCGTGGAGGCCATTCCGGCGCCGTCGGGGAGGCTCGATCTCGCCGCTGTCATCCAGCGTTTGGGTGAGCTGGAAGCCAACGAGGTGCTGGTGGAGGCGGGTCCTACGCTTTCTGGCGAGCTGCTGCGAGAGGGTTTGATTGACGAGTTGCTGTTGTACGTGGCGCCGAAGCTGCTCGGTCCGCAAGGGCTGCCGCTTGTGGATTTGCCGGAGCTGGGCGACCTGCAGGATGCGCTGGGATTCACAGTCGCTGGGGTGCAGCGGCTGGAAGATGACTTGAGATTGAGGTTGCGGCCGCGTTGAGCGGCGCGCGCCCCTGGAGGCCGGATCGTGTTTACTGGAATCGTGCAGGATGTGGGCAAGGTGCGGGCCCGCGATAATCGCGGCGGCGATGCGCGTATTGTCATCGCGTTCAATCATATGAAGTCCAGCGACTTTCGCGTTGGCGACAGCATTTCCGTGCAAGGCTGCTGCCTGACCGCTACGGAACTCCTCGACGGCGCCTTCACCGCTGATGTCTCGCGCGAGACTCTTTCGCTAACCACTCTCGGTGATCTGGCTGTTGGTTCGCCCGTGAATCTGGAGCCGTCGCTCAAAGTGGGCGATGCCCTCGGTGGTCATCTCGTATCGGGCCACATCGATGGCCTCGCGGAAGTTGTGTCCATCAGCAGTGACGCTCATTCCGTACGCATCAAGATCGCGGTGCCCTCCGATCTCGCGCGCTACATAGCTCGCAAAGGCTCCGTCGCCGTGGACGGTGTGAGCCTCACCATAAACGAAGTCGAATCTGCCACCTTCGGCGTCAACATCATTCCGCACACGCAGACGGTAACGACGCTTGGGAAGCTCGTGGCTGGCTCTCGCGTGAATCTAGAGATCGATCAGGTTGCGCGGTATGTCGAGCGGATTCTTGCGATGGGTGGAAAGTGACTAGCCCCTGAGGGTGGTATCCTCGTTGGCGTCCGATGCTCGCCAAGGGGATGGAATGAAGCGCTCGTTGCTCAATCGGTTGCCGTTCTGTTGTCTCGCGTTGGTCGCGGTAGCGGCTAACTTCGGGGGGTTGGAGCCGGCGGCATCCGCTCAGGAGTGGTCCACGGAGAATGCGGCACGTGTCGCGACGATCTCCACTGAGTCGGGGCCGGTGTACGAGTCTGACGGGCGGTTGAAACTTCCCGCCAACTACCGCGAATGGATCTTTCTGAGCTCGGGTCTCGACATGAGTTATTCGGCTCCCAGCGCAGCGGATCACTCGATGTTCGATAATGTGTTTGCCGAGCCCACGGCGTATCGGGAGTTCGTGCGCACCGGGACCTGGCCTGACGGGACGTCGCTGTTGCTCGAAGCGCGCGGCGCTACCAGCAAGGGCTCGATCAACCAGCATGGAAAATTTCAGAACGGCGATGTCATGGGCGTGGAAATACACGTCAAGGACACGAAGCGCTTTCAGGGTGGATGGGCGTTCTTCTCGTTCGACAGTCCCGGGGCGGCGAAGCGGATTCCGGCAACCGCCGATTGCTACTCCTGTCACCAGCAGCACGCCGCGGTTGATACGACGTTCGTGCAGTTCTATCCAACACTGCTGAGTATCGCCACGCTGAAGGGGACGCTGAGCCCGGGATATAAGCCGTAGAGGGCGGGCGCGGCCTGCGCATTTGTTAAGGTCGCCGCCGCGGCGGGCACGGGGTTAACGGGGCGGCGCGCCGCGGAACGGCAGGCGCCTGTGAGGGTGCGGCGCAGTTCGGCAAAAACGCGGGAGAGGGTGAGTGGCATCCCCCGCGCTTCTGGGTTCATTCGCGGCATGCGCGCGCTCGCGTGTGCTCCAAATTAGCGACATAACGGCCTTAAAACAGCGCCTTACCGCTTTGCGGCGCTATGGCCGAAAGGCCCCTAAGGTATACTCCGCGCACCTTTTCTGTGCCTCCGGCGGCCCGCCATGTCCAATGTTCTGCCACTCTCGGGTAAGCCCGTGCCCACCTCATCCGGCCTGAATTCCGTTGAGGAAATCCTTGCCGATCTGCGCGCGGGGCGCATGGTCATCATCATGGACGACGAGGATCGCGAGAACGAAGGCGACCTCATCATGGCGGCGGATCGCGCGACTCCCGAGGCAGTTGCATTCATGATCCGCTATACCAGCGGCATCATCTGCGTACCCATGGAGGAAGAAGGCCTCGTGCGCCTCGACCTTCCGCAGATGGTCATGGCCAACAGCGAGTCGCATCGGACCGCGTTCACGGTGTCGGTGGATCTGAAAGCGGGTACGACCACCGGCGTCTCGTCGGCGGACCGCGCCGCGACGATTCGGGCGCTCGCCGATTCCACCGCCGCCGCGGCGGACTTCGCGCGCCCTGGCCACATCTTCCCGCTCCGCTCGCGCAAGGGCGGCGTCCTCGTGAGGGCCGGACACACCGAGGCTTCCGTGGACCTCTGCCGTCTCGCAGGGCTGAAGCCCGCGGGCGTGTTGTGTGAAATTATGAACGACGACGGCACGATGGCGCGCCGACCGGAGTTGGAAGCCTTCGCTAAGCGACACAACCTCAAGATCGGCACCATCGCCGATCTCATTCGCCACCGCCTGCGCAACGAGCGCTCGGTCGAGCGCATCTCCGAGCAGACGGTGCAAACGGATCTCGGTGAGTTTCGGCTCTACGCATACGAAGACCGCGTCAATCAGGACGTGCACCTGGCGCTGGCGCGTGGACGCCTCGACGGGCCGGAAGCACCGCTTGTGCGTGTGCATCTCCCTGACACACTTCGAGACCTCCTCGGAGTCCGGTCTCGACAGGGGGCGTGGACATTGCGCGCCGTCATGAAACGCATTGCCGAGTCTGGCAATGGCGTGGTCGTCATACTTCGGCAGCAGGAATCTCCTCGCGACCTCACGGACTCGGTGCGTTGGCTCGCGTCGACCGCACAGTCGGCCACGCAGTCCGAGCGTGCTGACAAGACGGAAGGCGAGGGGGCGGTGTTGCGAACCTTCGGTGTCGGTGCGCAGATATTGAAAGACCTTGGCGTGCGGCGCATGCGGGTGTTATCCGCCCCGAAACAGATGCACGGCATCTCCGCATTCGATCTCGAAATCGAAGGCTACGTCGGGGAAGAGAGCTGAGATGGAGTCTTCTCCGATCGTCGAAGGCCAGGTGACCGCACAGGGCCGCAAGGTCGCTGTCGTGGCCGCGCGCTT
>JAQGOE010000162.1 GCA_028293725.1 Gammaproteobacteria bacterium
TCTGCCCCGGCATGTTCTGAATTTCCGGGAGGCCGAACAGGTGTTGCAACAGCCGGAGATCAGCGACCCGCTGGGGCTACGCGATCGCGCCCTGCTGGAAGTCCTCTGCTCGACCGGGATGCGGCGCATGGAGGTCGCCGGACTGAAGCTCTACGACCTGGACTTCGACGGCGGGACGCTGCTGATCCGGCAGGCAAGGGCCGCAAGGACAGGATGGTTCCTATCGGGGAGCGGGCGGTCGCATGCGTGCTGAAATACGTCGGCGAGGCCCGTCCCTTGAGATCACAACTCAGCCGCTTGTCATGGCCTCGGAGATTGCCGGACTGGAACCATTGCACGGCTACATCAGCAGGAGAACTACGTCGTCCGGGTACGCTTTCCGTATGTCACTCCGATAGAGAAGCAACCGCGATTCGTTGAGAGAACTGTGTCGGTATCGCCGCGTGCCGTTGCCATACAGCACGCTGCGGTCAACGCTCAACAGGCAGCGAGTGCAGGCTCGAACGAACCGCCAAAGAAGCCGGTCCAAAAGCAGCCGGTGTTCCCTGGGCTACACGGCAGAAGGCGGCGAATGAAAAGCCGCGTGACTGGGATGAGTCGGAGTGGATCGAGTGAAGCCGTAAAAGAGGCCTCCAGAACAGTACGACTCCAGGCAGACCAACGTCTCCAGAACACATGTTGCTCGAAACGCGCATTGGCGATTATGCACGAATTGAGCCGTGGCATATATGATCCGCCATTCGAGACGTCAGAAACTATTCGTAGCGCAGTGCGACCATGGGATCGATCTTCGTTGCCCGGCTTGCAGGAATGTAGGAACCGGCCAACAAAACGCCGCTAATGAGCACCACAGCCGCAATCAAAGTCAGCGGGTCCGCTGGTTCGACACCGAAGAGTCCTGCTTTGATGGCCCGGCTTACGGCAAGGCTCATCGGGATACCCAAGCAGATGCCAATCGCCAGGAGCGTGAGAGACTCCCTCAGTATCATCCAAAGGATCTCGGCTTTGGGAGCTCCGAGCGCCATCCTAACACCGAGCTCGCTCGTGCGTCGCACCACGTTGTACGTCATCACTCCGTAGAGTCCGATGCCTGCCAGGGCGAGCGCGAGCAACGCGAAGAAGCCTGCCAGTTTCGAGACGAACCTTTGCTGATCGATGAGGTCATCTATCTGTTCGTCGACAGTCTGGGTTTTAAGAACCGGCAGATTTGGATCGATGTCGGCCAGTACGGCACGCACCTCTGCTGTGATTTTTGCTGGATCGCCAACGCTCCTGATCTGCAGCCAGTAGGCGTACTGATCGTCGCCTTTAAGTTGGGTTACAGCGAGAAAGGCGAACGGTTGAGGTTTCTCCGCAGGGCTGGTGTGTTTCGAATCGCGCACAATTCCCACGATGTGCCAAACGCCCGGAGCGGCGGGATCGGCGATCGTAAAGCTGTGTCCGATCACGTCTCCGTTGGGAAAGTAGCGGTCGGCAAATGTCTTGTTCACTACAGCGGATTTGACAGCATCGGCGCTGTCTGCGGCTTGAATCGTTCGGCCGCGCAGCAACGGAATCCCAAGAGTTTCAAAATAGCCTGTCGACACCCGATTGAGCAGCGTGCTGATGTCCTCGTTGGGTGGCGTGCGCAGGCCGTCGATATCGATGGGCGATCCCCAATTGCCCCGGCTCACCGGCGGCCCCCCAGAGAAGCTCGCAGAACGGACACCGGGAAGCGCGCTCACGCGATTGAGAATACGGTCGTAGAGCGCGTTCAACCGTTCAGGCTGGTAACCGGCAAATTTGGGATTGGTGTTGACGAGTAGAACATTGGTGCGATTCAGTCCAATATCTTGCGCGCGCAGGTTTTGGAGCGTTCGGAGCAGGAGCCCGGCCACAGTCAGCAACACTAGCGAGAGGGTTACCTGCGTGACGATAAGCGCCTTCGGCAGCAAGCGATTGGAACGGGCCGCCGTACCGCCCGAGTTGCGCGCGTTTGCATTGAGCGCTCCCGCTACACTGGTACGCGAACCGCGCATGGCCGGAGCGATCCCAAACAGAGCGGCCGTTACAATGCACGTGGCAAAGGTAAACAGCAGCACACGCAGGTCAGGCGTCGTAGAAAGAGCAGTGTGAGAAGCTCCCTTGTCGATGAAGTGGATGAGGACACGCGTGGCCCAGAAAGCGAGACCCAGTCCCAGTGCGCCACCGATCAACGCAAGAACGAGTGCTTCAGTGAGAATCTGGCGCGTGATTCGCCCCCGGCTGGATCCAAGGGCAAGACGGGCACAAAACTCACGCTCGCGCGATGCGGCCTTCGCCAGAAGCAGGTTGGCAAGGTTTGCGCACGCGATCAGCAGAACGACACCAACCATGATCATCAACACGGTTAAAGGCGTCTGGTAGGCCGACCTCATGTGAGACAGTCCGGTTCCACCCGGTAACAGCGGAATGAACGTTCCGCTTATCTGCTGCCGTCGTAGCGCCGAAATCTGGGATCCCTCCCGTTGCATTAGAAAGCGCTGGAACTCGACGGTCGCCCACGATTGAGCCTGCGCCACGGAGACCTCAGGCTTGCGCCTCGCCATGACATGAATCCAGAAGAGTCCGTCCGGTTTCAGAAGAGATGGCCGCATCGTAACTTCCGGCTGCATTGTGATAGGCAGCCACATATCAGGCGACTGCTCGTTCAGGTCTACTCCGTAGAAGGTGGCGGGCATCACTCCGATCACGACGAACGGTGTTCCATTGATCGTGATCGAACGGCCGATGACGCCGGGATCGGCGGACAGGTTTTCCCGCCAATAGCGATGGCTGATGACCGCAACCGAGATGCGTCCTTCCGTCGCTGTGTCTTCCGGATTGAAAACGCGGCCCATCAGCGGCTGCGATCCAAGGACGCTGAAAAACGTCCCCGAAACAAGATGGCTGATTGCCTGGGTTGCAGGGCCGCCAGTGCCTGATGCTGTGCGCACGCTCACCACGGTGGGAAAGCTGGCAAACGCGCAGATTCCCTCCAACTTATCCCTGCTGCCGGCGATGCGTTTATAGAACTCGTAAGGAAAGATGCCATAAGCTCCCGGACTGGAAGAGGCGACGATGCCGCTGTCACTTCCGTCGCCGAATGAAACGAGCATATGAGGATCGTGAACCGGCAATTGCTTGAGCAGCAGGTCGTCGATGACGGTGAAGATTGCGGTGTCAGCGCCGATGCCGAGGGCAAGCGACAGAATCGCCACAATCGACAGGCCTGGCGACCGGAGAATTTGGCGGAAACCGTACTTCGCATCTCTCCAAAGTGACTCCACATGGGATTCCCAGCCTGCGTCCCAGATCTTATGTCTCACCATCTCTGTGCTACTGATCTCGGCGCGGGCAGCGCGCACCGCGTCGTCGCGGCTCATTCCCTGGTCCATCTTGTGTTCCACCGCCGACTCGAAGAAACTTCGTACGTCGGCCTCAATTTCAGCATTGCGTTTGGCCGGGCGGAACAGTGACTTGATTCCACTGGAAACACTCCGAAACAGCATCAGGTATCCTCTTCCTACGCCTCAAGAATTTTGCCAATCGCAGCAATTTGGCGGTCCCATTGCTGCCGTTCCTTTTCAAGTGCCTTTCGGCCGCGCTGTGTTAAAACGTAGTATTTGGCACGACGATTAGTTTGGGAAATTCGCCACGCGGATTTCACCCGCCCTGCACGTTCCATGCGGCTCAAGGCCGGCAAAAGTGATCCCGGATTCACGCGGAAGACTCCGGCGCTGATTTGCTCAATGCGCAAAGAGATGCCATAGCCGTGCATCGGTTCGAGAGCGAGAGTCTTGAGCACAAGCATTTCGAGAGTTCCCTGAACGAGGTCGCGCGATTCGTCCGTCATCATTCCTCACCACTAGATAATCAAGATATATAACCCACGTATATCTAGATCGTCAAGTGAAACGATTCGGTCGAATGACGATATCAGGGCAAGGCGCTCATTGAAGTGGGGATGGGCCCTCACTCAGTTCCTATAATTCTTTAGGTTAGAGATAGAATCTCATTAGGCAGAACTTGACGCTGCCGCGCACGCTGTGGAGTACATGCGCATGTTGACCATATCCAAATCCTTGTCGGCGGGCCAGGCGCGGATGTATCACTCCCGCGAGTTCACCTCCGAAAAACAGAACTACTGGAGCCGTGACCAGCAGGCGCATAGCGAGTGGCGGGGAAAGCTCGCGCAGGAGTGGGGTCTGCACGGCGAAGTTGGCTCCGAACACTTCGCCCGCTTGAGCGAAGGCCAGCATCCTGAAAGCGGCTTGCAGCTCGTCAAACATCAGCCAGCGCGCACCTACGAAAACGAGTACGGCAAGGAAATCACTAGCGTGGAGCACCGCGCGGGATGGGATGCCACATTCTCAGCACCGAAGTCCGGTTCGCTTACCGCCCTTGTAGGACGCGATGACCGTGTCCGCGAGGCGCACCGTGAAAGTGTCCGCGTCGCTCTTGGAGAACTGCATCGGGGAACTGCTCACGGCGGGAAGGGAAGTGTATGACTCGGTTCTCAACGTCTGTGTGTGGGTGAAGAACAATGGCGGCATGGGCTCCTTCTATCGTTCGCGACACGAGCTGGTCGTTGTCTTCCGCAATGGCAAGGGAACGCACCGCAACAACGTTCAACTCGGTCGATACGGCCGCAACCGTACCAATGTCTGGGAGTATCCGTCCATAAACACTGCCTCAAAGAGCAGCGAGGAAGGGAATCTTCTAGTCCTCCACCCGACCGTGAAGCCGGTGGCGATGGTTGCCGACGCGCTGCTCGACTGCTCAGCCCGTGGCGACCTGGTGCTCGATGCATTTCTCGGTTCAGGATCTACCTTGATTGCGGCCGAGCGGACAGGACGCATTTGCTGCGGCATTGAGCTTGATCCGTTGTACGTCGACGTCGCGATACGCCGCTGGCAGCGCCACACCGGCGACCATGCCGTTCATGCAGAGAGCGGGAAGCGATTCGATGAGGTAGCGAGCGAGGTCCTGGAGGCGGCTCATGGATGACGGGCGGAACTCGACCTCTGGTTACAAGCGGCCGCCGCTCCACACACAGTTCAAGCCAGGCCAATCAGGCAACCCCAGCGGCCGGCCGAAGAAGAAAGGCACGACCTTCGTCGAGGCACTGGAAAGGGAACTCAGTCGGAAGATCTCCGTCGTTGAGG
>JAQGOE010000177.1 GCA_028293725.1 Gammaproteobacteria bacterium
GCTTCGAGCTTACGCGGCGAGCCGACGTCGGCGGACATGAACAGATCGGGCGACTCGCCCTTCTCGATTCGCTCGCGCATGGAGCCCGACCCACCAAAGCTGGGCTGCACCTCGATGTCCAACAGTGGGCCGGCCTCTTTGGCGAGTTCACTCACAACGCGTCGCAAACTGCCGGCGGCGAAAATTGCGATAGTCTCCGGCTGAGCAGCAGACGCCGCGTGGGCCGAGAGGGCTAGAGAGCCCAAGGTTATTGACAGGATTGCCCTGATCCGTGCTCGACTCATTTGTGCGCCTCGTGAAGAATCGACCGTAGCGTTCTATAGTGCCGTATATCATGGTTGCAGATATCGAACAGCCGCGGATACCGGGTTCCGTTGTCGGGATTGTCATCGCCGGCGGGCGATCGACCCGCTTCGGAGGCGAAAAGGCTGTCGCGGGTCTGGGGGATAAGCCTTTGCTCATGTGGGCGGCGCAACGCTTGCAGCGTAGCTGTGAGGCTGTCGCAGTGAACGCGCGTCCCGGAACCGAAGCCGAATCGCTCGCGCGCGCCGAAGGCCTTCCGCTCCTCTACGACGCTCCTGGGGATGCGACCGGGCCGCTGTCGGGAGTCAAGGCCGGACTCATTTGGGCGCGGGAGCGGGGGGCTCGTGCGATCGCTGTCAGTCCCTGCGACGTGCCTTTGCTCCCCGATGATCTGTTTGCTCGTCTGATCGCTGCTGCCGGGACCGGTGCGGCCATGGCGGAGACATCGGAAGGTCACCAACCGTTATGTGCCGTCTGGCCGGTGAGTGCCCTGGGAAAACTCACCGAGGCCCTTGCCGACGGCGCGCACCCGGCGACCTGGCTGATGTTGGAAAGCATCGGCGCTATACGCGTGCGGTTTCCCCGGCCGGAAGCGTTCACCAACGTCAACACGCGGGCGGACCTGGCGGCGATCGCGGGACGGCTGGAGCAGGAGCGCGGAAGCCCTCACCGTTAGCGAGCGCTTCGACGCCCGCTCCTGAAAAGCGTTTTATCTGTTTTTTTGGCGCTGCCGCGCCGCTTATGCGCGAGCGTGCATATCGTTAGCGCGAACCCACCGTGCTAGTTTTCGCGCGCCTTGGGGTGCTGCTACCCCGTTTCCACGTGCGAGAGCCAGACGATGAACAAAGCAAACCGACCGGTGTTGTTTGCACTCCTATCCTTGGTATTGGAGCCTTTTGCGCAGGCCGACGAGGCGCCGCAGGGCGCAACCCCGTCGCAGCAGGCTCCATCGGCCCGGGTCGTCGTCACGGGTAATCGCGAAACGGAGGAAAACTATCGGGTGCCGTCGCTCGATTCCATCGGGCCGCTGGGTAGCATGCCCGTACTAGACATCCCTTATTCAATCGGCATCCTGCCGCACGATCTGATCGAAAATTCGCAGGCGGTCAACTTCAAGGACGTCTCGAAATACCTGCCCCTGGTCGCCTTTCAGGAGCAACAAGGACCGGATATTCTGCGCCCGCAAACACGCGGCATGCAGGGCGGCAACTTCCAGAACTCCAAGCACGACGGGATGACCATGTTCATCACCGTGGCCACTGCGATGGAACAATTCGAGCAGATCGAAGTCGTCAACGGGCTTTCTTCGTCGTTGTATGGACCTGCCAACCCGTCCGGCATGTTCAATTTCGTCTCCAAACGACCGACCGACTATGACCTGCGCGAAGTCACCGCGAGCTATGTCAGCGACAGTGTCGGCACCGTCAAGGCCGATCTGGGCGGCCGGATAGATCCGGGTGGCATATTCAGCTACCGCATCAACGGCGTATATGGCAGCGGCGACGGCTTCGTCGACGAGAGTCACCAGCGTCGAGTGCTGGGTGATGTCGGCATCGATGTGCGTCCCTGGGATCACGGCGTGTTGGAGCTGAACTACAGCAACTACACACTCATCGACAAAGGTTATCCGGGGTGGCTCACCTATAGTGAATCAATTCATTTGCCGCCGGCGCCGGATCCGGACCGCGTCGGCTACGGCCAGTCGTACGCTGGCGTGGAATTGCGCACCCAGATCGCCAGCGCGCGGGTCAAACAGGACCTCGGCTCGAACTGGCACCTGGTCGCCGGTATCCTCAACCAGGACGCCACTCGCAACATCAACACGCCGGTGAATAACCTAACAGCCAATAACGGAAACTATACGGCGTCGTTTGCGAACGGCTTCGCTCCCAGGTTTGTCATCACCAGCGATACGGCCTACCTCAACGGTACCTTCGATACCTTAGGTCTCGGCCACGATCTGACTTTCGGCACCGCGGGCTACCGGTCTTCGTCGTACTCCGTCATCACTGCGGCGACTGCCGCCAGCGTCCGCCTCGGTACTGCGAACATCTACGCCCCGGTGATTTTCCCGGAGCCCGCCGCCGGACCGCCGAATACGAACTTGAATTACGATTCCTCCGACATCTACCAGCAGGGATTCAATCTCAGCGACACGGTGCGCTTCACCGAACAGTGGTCGGCGCGGATCGGTGCCAGCCAAGACTGGTTCCACGTCAACAACTTCAACAATAAGAGTATCCGCATCACCGAATACAGCAATCATGGCGTCAGCCCCACCGGCAGCATCCTTTTCAAGCCGGCGGCCAACATGACCACGTACTTTACCTACGCCAGCGCCCTGCAGGCCGGCGACCTGGCGCCTGGCACAGCGGTGAACGCGGGTGTGAGCCTGCCGCCCTACCGCAGCAAAGAGTACGAGCTCGGCTACAAGGCGACGGTCGCGAATATCGATCTCACCGCGGCGTTGTTCAGGATTGAGCGGCCGTTCGCCAATCTCGATCCCACCACCAATGTATTCGGCATCAGCGGCCTGCAGGTCAATCGCGGCCTCGAGTTGTCCGCCATCGGTGAGGTTGTCGCTGGCTTGACGCTCTATGGCGGTGTGCAACTGCTCAACGCGCGCCTCGAGCACACACCGCTGCGGACGACCAACGACAAGATCTATGTCGGTGCGCCTAAAGTTAAGGGCAACATGCTGTTTGAATACCGGATTCCGGGTCTGTCAGGCCTGGTGGCCACCTTCGACTACCAGTTCTCTGGCACGCGTGCGGCGAATGATGCGAACTCGTTTTTCGCCCCTGGCTACAATCTTTTCGACCTGGGCGCGCGCTATACCTCCGCCATCTGGAACCGGCCGGTAACCTGGCGGCTCGCGGTCGACAATGTCACCGACCGGCGTTACTGGTCGACCATCGGGCCGAGCAATCTCACCGGCGCCAATACGGGCAATCTGCTGGCGCATCTGGGCTCGCCGCGCATGCTGCTGGCGTCGGTCAGCGTAAAGCTCTGAGGACTGGCGCAGGCCGAGCGCCGCTATGACTATGTGAATACTGCGGCCGAAACGGGTACATTGGGGGGGTGGAGCCGGTCAAAGTCCCCCCCGAGAGTGATTTCAACGAACAACCGATCGAGCGCGACAGGGACGGACGCGCCTCGGAAGATCGGATTGGCGTTCACTTGCGCTACGGCTTCGAGCCGGGGGAGCAAAGTGGCGCCACTCTGGGCAATCCTCTGTTCGAGTTGCTTGCGGCCGTAGCGGAAGCCGGCTCGATCCGCCACGCGGCCAAGCTTCTCGGGTCTTCCTATCGTTACGTCTGGGGCTCACTGCGCAAGTGGGAAACCGTACTCGGTGAACCGCTGATCACCTGGTCGCAGGGGCAGAAGGCCCGCCCGACGGAATTCGCGGAGAAGCTCGTATGGGCCGAACGCCGGGCTCGCATACGCATGCAGCCTCACATAGAGGCGTTGCGCTCCGATCTCGACCGCGTCATTGCCGATGCGCGCAATACGCGACAGCAACTTCTGTCAGTTCGGGCCAGCCATGACCTGGCATTGCCCGTTCTTCAGCAGCACGTCGCCCAGGCGGCGGACCTGCACCTGGACATCGGGTTTCAGGGCAGCGTCGATGCATTGCGTGCCCTGAACGATCGGCAGTGTCTGATCGCCGGTTTTCACGTCCCGACCTTCCAGGGTAATTCGCCGATATTCGCCAAGGCACTCAAACCTTGGCTCAAACCGAAAACCCACAGATTGATTGCGTGCTCGCGGCGCATACAAGGGCTCATGGTGCGCAAGGAGCACGCCGCGCTGGTTCGCAGACTTACGGACGTGGCGCGACATGGATTGCGCTTTGTGAATCGCCAACCCGGATCGGGAACACGGATGTTGGTCGATCATCTTTTGAACGAGCACTCCCTGGCACCCGATCGGTTGTCCGGCTATACCGACCATGTTGAGCACACCCACGTCGCCGTCGCGCTTTGCGTGGCCAGTGGTGTGGTCGACGCGGGAGTGGGCATCGAGGCGGCGGCGCTGCAATTTGGCCTCCATTTTGTGCCGCTCATCGAAGAGGACTATTTCCTGGTGTGTCTCGCGCCGAACGTAAATCACCCTGCCGTCGAACGCTTGTGCGGCGTACTGGCAGGGCCTCGCTGGCGCGAAATTCTTGGCAGCCTACCCGGGTACCGGCCGGCCGCGGCTCCGGGGACTCTGCTGGCGATCGATGAGGCGTTGCCTTGGTGGCTTCGTGCCCGGCCGAAGTCAACACCCGCCCGCCGGCGGCCTGCGATGGACCAGCGTTCCCGCGGCGATGGTCAGAGTGTTTGACGGCTTAGAGCAAGCCGCGCACGTTCCAACTTTCGAAATGTATCGGCGTCGGTTATAAAGGTGCGATGGACACCAAGCCGATTCCCACGCTGTACGACTGGGTCGGCGGCATCGAACGCCTCGAAGCGCTTTTCATGAGGTTCTATGAGCGCGTTCCGGCCGACCCGATCCTGGCACCTGTCTTTGCGAACATGCCTGCGGAGCACTTTCGCACCGTGGCTCATTTCGTTGCCGAAGTGCTGGGCGGACCGGCGCTCTACAGCGGCGACGGAGCTCATGGGCACTCGACTATGGTCGCCAAACATCTCGGTCGCCACTTGACTCATGAGCAGCGCAAGCGATGGATGACACTGCTGCTCGATACCGCGGATGAATTGAATCTGCCTGACGATCCGGAGTTCAGATCCGCGCTGGTCGGGTATTTGGAATGGGGTTCGCGACTCGCCACTCTCAATTCTGTCGCGACGTCGAATCCCATCGATGAGAACGCGCCCATGCCGATGTGGGGATGGGGTGAAACGAAGGGCCCGTATCAGCCGTAATTGCGCGACGCAGGGTTGTATTCAACCACCATGACTATGCTTCCGGGATGAGCGACCAGTCGCGCGCACCTTCGCATTCTCACGGAGCCGCTGTAACGGCGCGCCCACGTGGACACCGAACGTCTTGGCGTGGAGATTTCCCCAGGCATACAGTCCGGACAGGACTGTTCCCAGCGACTCGCCTCGTTCACTCAGGGCGTAGAGCTCGGCGCGAGCGGCCGTCGTGGATTTACGTCGCACCACCAGACCGGCGCTGACCACATCGCGAAGTCGGTCGGTCAACACCTTGTCGCTGAGCGTTGGCAGTAGTGTGCGCAACTCGGAATAACGCATCGGTCGCACGTGCAAATAGGCAAGAATCACCGTTTTCCATTTGCCGCTCAGCACATCCACCGCAAATTCCGTCGGACACCCATAGCTCCGTCGGTACTTTTTTTGCACTGCTTTGCCCGTCCGATTGTGTGCCCTGACGTTGCTCGCTTCTACTTACCAAACGGTGCGTAGATACACTTCGCGGCCGCCCCTAATTGTACGCCGTTGTACCTAAAAATAAGGTGCCTGCTATGCCCAGGATGATTTTCATAAGTCTGCCTCATCAACCGTCTGCCGGACGGCGGAGACGATCAGGCTCAATCGTCAGAACTCGAGGGACGCCGCCGACCAAGCGCAGCAAAAGGCTCTCCAGTCGGGCAACGGGCAGTAATCGATCCCTGCAGGATGCACTCTCCGGAAGTTCGGGGACGGCCTTGATCGCACTGTTCTATCTTCCGGGAATCAACATCGTTCATATCAACACTGAGCTGAGGGTCGCCTGGCGACGTGGTCTGGAGCAGGGGTTGTCCGAACAGCCGCATGAGGTGGCGCCCTACAAAATCCTGCGCCCGGCTGTGGAGTCGGTCGAGCAGGTTGTCTCGGAGCGTCTGAGACTGTTCGCTCGTGCTGAGACGGCCGCCGTGCATGGCGCAGTGCCGGGCTAGCGGGTCAATCAATATCGGACGTCAGCGCTCATCGGCACGGACTGGAACTGCCGTCGCCAGACGCTCGGACTGATTCCCACAACCTTGCGAAACACACGGTTGAAATGGGCCTGGTCGCACATTCCGCAGTCAAGAGCGACCCGCGAAAGAGGCTCTCGAGTGTTCAGCATGATGACCTGGGCGTGGCGTATCCGCCGTACTTTGACATAGGCGAGGGGAGGCCGCCCGAAGCTCTCTTTGAATGTGCGAGAGAAGTGGCCGATGCTGAGTTGCACGATGCCGGCGAGGTCTGCAACGCGGAGGTTTAGGCAAATGTTCGACTCGATGTAGGCGGCCACACGTTTTGCCTGAAAGGGGGCGAGGCCACCCCGCGAAGAAGACCCATTCCTTAGATACCCCTCTCGCTCCAAGCTGACTCGCAGAAACTCCGCCGCCTGACTGGTGTTTGACAATCTCTGATCTCATGTTCGGCCCGTGAAACGCAGGCCTATGCAGCACTCAGTAGCGGCAACGATTCTCGGACCGGGGCGGTGAGAAAGATCAGTTGCGTTTCGACGTCGCGACTATAGGACGGGAGCGGCCGATTGATTAGATGGAAAACCGTGGAATCTGATTTCCAGAAATGGCAAGGTCGCGGGCGGTTTTCTTCACATCTGGCTCACCTGGATTCGTTACACTTTGTCAGATGAACTTTCGACCTGTTGCTCGTCGCGGGCGTCTCACTCGAGCACCCGCTACCCGTCGAATCGAGCATCCCTGAACTCTCCTGACAGGCTCGCCTGTCCGGTGAGATTCCAATGAGCACTGACTCAACTGAGCACCGTCTGCTGGCCCCGATTGATTTTCGGAGAGACCACGCCCGCGGCGATGGCGCTCGCAACGGCGGGATGACCGTCCTCATCTACGGCGATTATCTCTGTCCCTACTGTCGCCGGTTGCGTCAGGTACTTGATCGATTGCGGCGCGCCCTTGGCGAGCGCATGGTCTACGTTTTCCGCCACTACCCCAATGAGCGTGCCCATCCCGGTTCCGAGCTCGCGTCGATAGCGGCCGAGGCTGCTGGCCAACAGGGGCGCTTCTGGGAAATGCACGATGCTTTATATGAGCGAGAACCGACGCTCGTCGATAAGCCGCGCCTCCTGCAGATCGCCGGATCGCTCGGTTTGGACACAGAGCGCTTCGAGCTGGCACTCGACGACCCGAAGCTGCGGCAACGGGTCCAGGAAGACCTCACTGACGGGCGTCGCAACGGGGTGACAGCGACCCCGACCATCTTCATCGACGGTATACGTTATGACGGCGCCTGGGATTTCTACTCCATGCTCGAAGCGCTGGAGCGACCGATAGGAGCCCAGGTGAAGCGGACGGCGCGGGCTTTCGCAAACCTTCCAACATCCGCGGGCCTGGTTGTGCTGATTGCTGCCGCTGCCGCCATCGCCTGCGCCAACAGTCCTCTACAGTCAGCCTATCATCACTTCCTGAATGCACAGCTCAGCATCGGTCCGGCACCCGGCGGACTTTCCTTGAGCGTTGGACAATGGTGCTCAGAGGGCCTGCTCGCGATCTTCTACGCCATCCTGGGGCTGGAGATTCGACGCGAAATGACGGCAGGGTCCCTCGCAAACTCGAGAGCCGCGCTCGTGCCACTCATTGCCGGTGTTAGTGGGATCGTTGTTTCGGCCGGCGTCTACCTCGCGCTCAATTCCGGAGCCACCGCTGCCGGTTGGCCAATAACAGCTGATACGGGTATCCCCTTCACCCTGGGAATACTTGCCGTGTTCGGCGCCCGTGCGTCGGCCGGGCTGAAGGTATTCGTTGCGGCTTACGCGATCGCGAACGATTTATCATCAACCCTTATCCTGGCGCTCCTCCATCCACGAGCCATCTCCCTGGAATGGCTGCTCGTTGCTTTCGGCACCGTAGCGACAATGGCAACGTTCACACGCTGGCGAATTTATGCTGTATGGCCATACCTCATGGCGGCGCTCGGCCTTTGGCTGTCGCTACATCTGGCCGGAGTAAGCGGTGCACTCAGCGGTCTCGCTCTTGCCGCGTTCCTCCCACCGTGGCCTGCGCCGGCCGCTGCCCCTCTGCTCGCCCAAGCGGCCAGCGCGCTGGCCGAGCTCGAACATGCGGAACATGAGCTCGAGCGTACCGGAAAGAGCCAGCGACGCCTGGAGCAGGAACCCGTGTGGGATTGGGCTACCCGTAATTTGCGAGCGGCAGCCGACCGGCTGCAATCTCCCGCTGAACGGGTTGAGCGGGCCACAGAGCCGTGGTCGACCTATGTTGTGCTCCCCATCTTCGCCTTCACTGCCACTGGAGTTGGCCTGGCAGCCGATTTCCGGGCACATGATGCAGCCAGGGTTTTCGGCGGCGTAGTGCTCGCACTCGCAATCGGCAAGCCCATCGGGATCATCCTGACTACCTGGGCAGCGGCCAAAGCAAAGATTGCCTTCCCCCCCGCTGATGCAACCCCACTGGCATTCCTTGGCGCCGTATTTCTCTGCGGCATCGCAGATCCGTTTTCATTCTACCTGGCTGATCAGACGTTCCAGACGGGTGCGTACGCCTCCGTCGCAAAGCTCGGTGTTTTGGCGGGCTCTGGTGTGGCGGCGGCGTTCGGGGCTGTCCTGCTCGGTCTCAGCCCCATTCCCGGCACCGATCGCCGAGCTACGCTAGAAACTTCACGAGCTCGGAGTTGACTTGCTCCGCATGAGTCCACAGCAGGCCATGGGGCCCACCCTTCAACTCCACGAATTTGACATTCTTGATCAGCTTCGCTTGTCTTCTGGATGTAGCATCTGCCGGTAGGATGCGATCGGCGTCGCCGTGCAGAATGAGCGTCGCTACGGTGTTGCGAGCGATGTCCTGGCGGAAGTCCTCAATCCAGGTGTCGACGCAAGCTAGCGTGCCAGTCGCAGACGCGCCGGCGGCCACGTTCCAGTTGGCCTCGAGGACGCGCTCGCTCACGAGCTTGCCTCCCGTGACATCGTAGTTGTAGAAGTTTTTCAGAAATTCCATCAGAAAGGCCGGCCGATCGGCTTTGATGGCCGTCTCGATACCCTCGAAGACACTCCTGTCTACGCCTTCCGGGTTGTTGGCCGTTTTCACCAGATACGGGCCCAGTGTGCCGATGAGCACGGCCTTGCGCACCCGTTTCGTGCCGTACTTGCCGATATATCGGGTCACTTCGCCCGTACCCATCGAGAAGCCGACGAGAGAAACGTCGGTGAGATTCAACGTGCTCAGCACAGCATCGAGATCGGCCGCGAAGGTATCGTAGTTTTAGCCTGTGGTGGGCTGGCTGGATCGGCCGAAACCTCTGCGGTCGTACGTGATAACGCGATGACCCGCCGCAAGCAATGCCGCTGTCTGCTTTTCCCACGAGGCGCCGTTCAGAGGCCAGCCGTGGATGAGGACAACCGGCGACCCGGCGCCATGGTCCTCGTAGTAGAGTTCAACAGGCGTTGAGTTTTCCTGGCCAACTTTGATGTAGCTGCTCATGGGCGCTTTCCTGCTCTGAGGTTGCGTGGACTGTGATGATTCGCCAAGTGTCTTGGTTGGAGACGTGTGCGGCAGCAGCGATGCTGCCATCCCCGCCGCGACGAGCTTGAGCCCATCGCGGCGGCTGATATCGCGTGTGGAATTGCGGACCATGTCAGTCGCGGCCGGGGCGCCGCGTTGTGACCTCTTGGACCAGCCACGCATTACCGTCGGGATCAGCGAACGCGAAGAACGATCCATAGCTCGTGCGCTGCGGGTCCGGACCGGGAAGCCGTGCCTCCAGGGGGAACGGCGCGCCGTACCACATCGGACTCGCCTCGATGCCACGGCTGATGAGTTCAGCATGCGCCGCTTTGATGTCGGAGACAACCAGCGCCGCTGTCGCCGCTGTTCCGGCAGCGCTATCCGCGGGTGCGGCTGGACGAGTCGCGCATCATCGTGCAATCCAACGCCGTGTTGACCGCCGGCGCGGCGCTAAGCCACATGGATTTAGCACTGGCCCTGATTCGGCGCGCCAGTCCGGAGTTGGCCAACCTCACCGCAAGGTACCTGGTGGTGGACGTGCGCACTTCGCAGTCGATCTACTCGATCCCAGACCATCTGGCCCATGCGGATCCGCTGACACAACGGTTCGAGCGCTGGGCGCGCCGACGCCTGGCTAAAGGCTTCTCGCTCGACCAGGCCGCGGAGGCGCTGGGCACCAGCAAGCGCACCTTGGCGCGCCGGATGCAGAGCGTGCTGGGCAAGTCGCCGCTCGCCTTCTTCCAGGACCTGCGGATAGAGCGCGCGGTGCACCTTCTCAGGACCAGCCAGGCCAGCGTCGACCAGATCGGCGCCGCAGGCTATGCCGAAGGCGTGACTCTGCGAGCGCTTCTGCGCCGGAGGCTCGGCCGCGGCGTGCGCGAAATCCGCCGCAGTCTGTAAGGTGCGCGAGATGGAAACTGTGCGGGCGCGCCGGAGTTAGAAAGCGACCTGCCGCTCACCGACAACCCGCCTGTTGTTTCGCCAGTGCGAGCGTATCTGGAAGTGAGCGCGAATCACGATGCGCGGTGGGGTTTCTGCGCATATTTTCGTTATATACCTGCAAGCTTCTGTCGAAGTCAGTACATGCCTAAGCTCTGCGAGTGCTAGGTTGCGCCGGAGGGTCCTGGGTACGCTGCATCCAATGTCTGAATGTCCTGCGGCGTGAGTGTTATTGAAAGCGCCGCAGCGTTTTCCTTGGCATGCGCTGGAGAGCCGGATTCGGGAATTGCGATGACCTTCCCGCTGCGGATGACCCAGGCCAGCGCAACGGCGGCTGCCGAGCACCCATGCGCGGCGCCGATCTGCGCCAGCACGCGGTCACCCACTACGAGATTATTGTCGCCGCCGAGCGGAGAATAGGCCATTACAGGCATATTGTGCTGCGCGCACCATGGCAGAAGATCACGCTCGATGCGACGGTTGCGGAGACTGTAAGAGACCTGATTGGTCGCGCAGCGCTGGCCGTCTGGAACATGGAACAGATCCTCCATCTGCCCCGTGTCGAAGTTGGATACGCCCCAGGCGTGAATCTTTCCCGCCTTGCGTAGTTGTTCGAATGCCGCTACAACGCCGGAGAATTCCCTGCTGGGGACTGGTGAATGTAGCAAATAGAGATCGAGGTGGTTGGTGCTGAGACGAGCGAGGCTCGCCTCGCAAGCGCGGGAGATGCCATCTCCGGACACTTCATTGGCCTCCACCTTGGAGACCAGAAATATACGGTCGCGCTGACTTGCAATCGCGTGACCAAGAAATTGCTCTGAGCGGCCATTTCCGTAATTTCCCGACGTATCGATTAACGTCACGCCGAGCGAAATGCCGGTATGCACCGCTTCTTCTTCAACAGCGGGCGGGTGCCTTCCCTGTCCGAGATGCCAGGCGCCTTGACCGAGCGCCGGGACGGTGGTGCCGTCTGGAAACCGTACGGTATGTACTGCGGTTTCCGATGCCGCGCCTGTGGCGGCAAGAACCCGTGCACTTCGTTGCACGGCAAGCGTTGCAGTTATGACGGGCAGCGATAAGCCGAACGCCGCGCAACGCGCGCTAAATTGACGTCGGCTAAGCAATTGTTTGTTCACAGTGTCCATCTCCTTCCCTCCGTCCGCCCAGAGAATTGTAATACTCTGAATGAGCTCACACACCTACTTTGTCAGAGAGGGCCGTCTCGCTCCCTATCAGTTCGGCATAGAGTCCTTTTAGCCTGGAGAGCAATGGGTCAGGTAGATCCAGGTTTCTACCTTGGCATCCGACCTGAAGCTCGGATAGCTACTTACAAGAGGATCGAAAACACCGGCAGGGGTGTCGTCAAAACGTGTAGGCCACCCCGGCCAGAAGGTCGCCCTGGATGAACGAGGACCCGCGCTCGTGTATTCGGCACACGCCGCCGGACTGGTCCGAGCGGCAGAATATTGAGCCATTTGCGTTCAAAATTGTGGCGAAACCCCGAGCTTCCAGCCGTAGCGAAAAATGCGGGTTGAAGGGGATGCGAAGGCCTGCGCCCAGCGACGCCGAGAAGTACGTGCTGTTGCGGCCGAGCGGCGAATCGGGCGAAAAGCGCGTCACGCCTGCACTGCCAATGAGGTACGGCAGGAAGTGCTGCGAATTCTCCAGAAGTAGCGTTCCACCGACATGCAAGTATTCAATCGTCATGTCGGACGGTGCCAGTGACTGGCCGCTGATAGTGGTGGATTGCCGGCTGTAGAACAGTTCGTACTGCGTGGCCTCGTTCGTTGACAGGTCCAGCGCGAGTGCATACGAAACATGACTGTTGACATCGGCTTGCGTGCCCGTGTCGATCAATTTGAAGGTTCCGCCGACGCGATACCCGAGGTAGGGTGTCACTTCGAATGTCAGCGGCTGTTGTGTGCTCTGCTCCGGAACATCCCCTTCGGTCGCTACGGCCGCGACGCACTCCAGTTCGGCCGCACACGCCAGCATCGCCGCGGAGAACGCGGGCCACGCTCTGGATCGTCCCTTGTGATTCAACCTGTTCTCCCTTACCGGTGTTGAAGGCTGTGCCTGCCGTCCCGCTAGCCGAGCCCGATAAAGTACCCGGCCGGGGCCAATCCGCAGCCTAACGCGAGTTGCCCGGCGAGCAGTATGTCTATCGATGGCGACGCCGGGAACAAGGGGCCTGGAGACGCTCAACCGCTAGCGGGCCGGGGCCGGGCTTTTGAGAGCTTCGACGAAGCGCTCTTTTAGGGGAGTGTCGGAATTCCGCAAGCGCAGGATGCCTAGTTCGATCAAGGCGGCTTTGCCGCGCAGCTGCCGGTAGCGGACGCCGGTGCGTTTCAGATTGCGTAAGGAGGAAGGAACCAGCGCGAAGCCCATACCGCAGGACACGAGGCTAATCACAGTTTGCATCTGTCGCGCATGCTGCGTGATTCGTGGAGCGAAGCCGAACGAGCGGCAGTGACTGATGATGAGATCGTAGAGGCCGGGAGCGATTTCGCGCGGTGGGACGATGAAGTTTTCTTTTGACAGTGCGCGCAGATCGAGCGCGCCGTCGCCTTTCGCCGCGGGATGTCCCGACGGCGCGGCCAGAACCAACTCCTCGCGTAACACGCGCTCAAACTCGAGATCCGGCTCGTCTACGGGCCCGAGGCCAATTCCCAGATCCAGCCTTGCGGCGCGAAGCTCCCGGATCTGTGCGTCTGTCGTGAGCTCGTGCAACTGGACTTCGACCAGGGGATAGCTCGAGCGAAAGTTCTTCAGGGCGGGGGGCAGGATGCCGTAGTCGGCGATCGAGACGAAGCCGATCGAGAGCATGCCGATGTCGCTGCGATTTGCCCGCAGTGCTTCCTTCTTCGCGTGCTCCAGGCGGGCGAGTGCCGTGCGCGTTTCCTCGAAAAAAACCAATCCCGCCGCCGTCAGCGACACACCGCGATTGCTGCGCTCGAGCAGCTGCACTCCTAGCTCGTCTTCCAGGCCTTTTATTTGGGTTGACAGGGGCGGCTGCGAGACATGCAGCCGGCGCGCGAGAAGCTGCCTTCTTCCGCAACGGCGATGAAGTACCGAAGCTGTCGTAATTCCACTATTCGTAAGTCCTATAGCAACCCACTGGCGATTGTATTGGCAGATATACCAATAGCCAAATGAGAATACTGCCTGGCGCCGACCGTCGGCAGCAAGAGGGACTCACTGTGCCCGTTTACCGCTCTCGTACCAGCACCGCCGGTCGCAATATGGCCGGAGCCCGCGCACTGTGGCGCGCCACCGGCATGAAAGACGGAGATTTCGCGAAGCCTATTGTCGCGGTTGCCAACTCCTTCACGCAGTTCGTACCGGGACACGTTCATCTGCAGGACATGGGCCAGTTAGTGGTCGAAGAGATCGAGCGAGCGGGTGGCGTCGGTAAGGAATTCAACACCATCGCGGTGGATGATGGGATCGCCATGGGCCACGACGGCATGCTCTACAGTCTGCCATCGCGCGACCTCATCGCGGACAGTGTGGAATACATGTGCAATGCTCACACCGCCGATGCGCTGGTGTGTATTTCAAACTGCGACAAGATCACACCCGGCATGCTCATGGCGGCCCTACGCCTGAACATTCCGGTGGTGTTCGTATCTGGCGGCCCGATGGAAGCCGGGAAGACCCGACTGGCAGGGGCAGAGGTTTCGCTCGATCTCATCGACGCCATGGTGGCCGCGGCGGATGACAAGATGTCGGACGCCGACGTGCAGACGATTGAGCGATCCGCTTGCCCCACCTGCGGCTCATGCTCAGGCATGTTCACCGCCAATTCGATGAATTGCCTGACGGAGGCGTTGGGTTTGTCCTTGCCCGGAAATGGATCGCTCGTCGCCACGCATGTCGACCGCGAGCAGTTGTTCCGTAGGGCCGGGCGCGTCATCGTCGAATTGGCCACGCGCTACTATGTGGAGGACGATGCCCGAGCTCTGCCGCGAAACATCGCCAGCAGGGCTGCATTCGTGAATGCCATGTCGTTGGACATCGCGATGGGTGGCTCTACCAACACCGTGTTGCACCTGTTGGCGGCCGCGCAGGAGGGCGAGATCGACTTTCATATGAGCGACATCGACCGGTTGTCGCGCCTTGTTCCAAATCTTTGCAAGGTGGCGCCCTCGGGCCATTACCATCTCGAGGACGTGCATCGGGCAGGTGGCGTCATGGCGATCCTTGGAGAGTTGGATCGCGCGCATCTGCTCGATACCTCGGTGCCAACGGTTCACACTAACTCGCTGGCCGAAGCGCTCGAAAGGTGGGACGTGACGCGTACGGAGGAACCCGCGGTGCACGAGTTCTTTCGCGCCGGACCTGCGGGTATCCGGACGCAGTGCGCGTTCTCGCAAGGGTGTCGGTATTCGGACCTGGACATGGACCGTAAGTCCGGCTGCGTCCGATCCGTCGAGTCGGCATACAGCAGGGACGGCGGCTTGGCCGTGCTTTACGGGAACGTCGCCGAGCGCGGTTGCATCGTCAAGACCGCCGGTGTTGACCAGAGCATACTGAGTTTCAGCGGTCCCGCGATTGTTGTCGAAAGTCAGGAGGCCGCAGTTGAGGCCATTCTCGGGGACAAGGTGAAGGCCGGAGACGTCGTGATCGTCCGCTACGAGGGGCCACGCGGTGGTCCGGGTATGCAGGAGATGCTCTATCCGACGAGCTATTTGAAATCGAAGGGACTCAGTAAAGTGTGCGCGCTGGTCACCGACGGCCGCTTCTCAGGCGGATCCTCTGGCCTCTCGATCGGGCACGTGTCGCCCGAAGCCGCCGAGGGCGGCAATATCGGATTGATCGAAACCGGCGACATCATTGTGATCGACATTCCACGTCGCACTGTGCGCTTTGAGGTGAGCGACGAAGAGATCAACAGGAGGCGCGCGCTCCAATCGGCCAAGGGTTGGAAGCCAGTGTTGGCGCGCAAGCGTAAGGTCAGCGCGGCGCTTAAGGCCTATGCGAAGCTGGTGACGAGCGCTGATAAGGGGGCCGTGCGCAATCTGGATTTGTTGGCGGAGTAGGGCAGCCGGGGTGCGCCCCTCGTAGGGGTACTTCGGCCAGGTCGCGTCCTTTATGAACTCGTCGCCGCAGTCCGGCGTCGGCGTGAGGGCGTTGCGCTGATGAAGTCGACGAAGGCGCGCAAAGGGGCGGGCAGGTGTCGGCGGCCTGGATAGTAGAGAAACGGTCCCGAGAAGGTCTGCCACCAGGGTTCCAGCACGGGCTCCAGGGCGCCACTATCAAGATACGGGCGCAGCCAATCCTCGAAGAGGTAGATGATGCCGGTGCCGGCGACGGCTGCGTCCACAGCAAGGTCGGCTGCGGCACCGATGCGGACGACCAGGGGGCCGGTCGGGTCCAGCTTTACGATCTCACCATTGCGTTCGAACTCCCAGGCGTTCATCGCGCCGCTTGGGAATCGCCCGCGTATGCATGCGTGCTCGAGGAGGTCGCGCGGATGATCGGGCCGGCCGCGTCGTTTGAGATAATCCGCCGCCGCCGCCGTCGCGAAGCGCTGTTTACGCGGGCCGATGGGGATGGCAATCATGTCTTGCTCGAGCCGCTCGTCATAGCGAATCCCCGCATCGCAGCCGGTCGCTAACACGTCCACGAAGCTATCGTCGGCGATTACCTCGAGGAGGATGTCGGGATAGGCGGCGAGGAAGGGCGGCACGATTCGGGGGAGGACTAGGCGCGCCGCGCTGATCGGCACGTTGAGCCGGAGGGTGCCGGCTGGACGGTCGCGGAAGCCGTTGACCACATCCAACGCCGCCTCTACTTCCACCAGTGCCGGACCGAGCCGATCGAGGAGTCGCGCGCCTGCTTCGGTTGGCGTCACGCTGCGCGTGGTGCGGTTGAGGAGCCGGACGCCGACCTTGGTTTCGAGTCTGCGCACGGCTTCGCTGAGGGTGGAAGCGCTACTGCCGATTGCGCGCGCCGCATCGCGAAAGCCGCCCGCGCGTGCCACCGCGACGAAAGCCGTGAGATCGCCTAGGTCCGCCGCCATTGTTCGCCCATCCGAACAGCCCGTGCCGATTGCGCCCCATTATCGCACGGACTAATGCCGTGTACATTTCGCTGTACGGATCGACGGTGAGCAGGCAATGCCTGCGTAACAGGAGAAGGCAGTGACCAAGATCAGCAAAGCCGGCACGTTCAAGCTCGGCGCTCGCACAGTGACGCGCCTGGGATACGGCGCCATGCAGCTCGCCGGACGGGGGGTGTTCGGGCCGCCGAAAGATCGCGCGGAAGCGCTTGCGGTGTTGCGCGAGGCGGTGACAAGCGGGGTCGATCACATCGACACGAGCGATTTCTATGGGCCCCATGTCACCAATCAACTCATCCGCGAAGCGCTACACCCTTATCGCCAAGATCTGGTAATCGTCACCAAGATCGGTGCGCGGCGTGGCGCGGATGGCTCGTGGAACCCCGCGTTTTCGGCCGAAGATCTGACGAGCGCGGTGCATGACAACCTCCGCAACTTGGGTGTGGACGCACTTGATGTCGTCAACCTGCGCTTCATGTTCGACGTCCACGGCCCCGCCGAGGGCCCGATCGAGGAGCCGCTCGCCACGCTGGCGAAGCTTCAGCGTCAAGGGCTCGTCCGTCATATCGGCCTGAGCAACGTGACGCCCAAGCAGGTCGAGGCGGGACGCGCCATTACTGACATCGTCTGCGTACAGAACCACTACAATCTCGCTCATCGGCACGATGACGCGCTGATCAACCAACTCGGCGCGGCGGGCATTGCCTATGTGCCGTTCTTCCCGCTCGGCGGCTTCACGCCTTTGCAGTCGACGGCGCTGTCCGATGTCGCCAAAAAACTCGGTGTAACGCCGATGCAGGTGGCGCTCGCCTGGCTGCTCCAGCGCGCGCCCAACATCCTGTTGATTCCGGGCACCTCGTCGGTTTCACATCTGCGTGAAAATCTTGCGGCTGCCAACCTTGAACTGACGAGCGACACGGTGGCCGTGCTGGATCGAATCGCGAAACCTTGACCGGCGCACAGTGCCATCAAATACAACTGTGAGTGAGGGGCTGGCGTAGAGGCTCTCCGGAGTAACCGTGGCTCGCTGCCACGGAATACGGCCGAAGTACCAGGCTTTCCAGAGCCGCAGGTCTGTTCCGGGATTGCGCTCGAGCATTTCGCGGAATGTAGTGACTTCACCGACCTCGACGCCCGTCGATTCCTGCAGCACTTCGCGCACAAATCGCGAGCAAAACTGGCGGCGTGATCGCACGTTGAATCCCGTGTCATACAGCCGTCCCATGCGGCGTCTTGCCGCTTGCTGAAGGCGAGGGATTTCTTCGTCCGAGAGTGGTCGCGGCAACCGCAGCACGGCCACTCGGCCATGGGCGGAGCGTCGCACGAAACTTGAGAATCTCGTGCGACATGACAGCGGAACGCGACTCTCGGCGACCAGAGCCCGGCCGCGCTTGAATCCGACGACAATGCCAACATGGTTGGTCCATGTGCCGGTCGCATCTGCTATCTGGCGGAACGGTGCCCCCGGGATGCGGGTGAAGATGATGTCGCCAGCGCGTAACGTAACTTCGAGTTCGCGTCGCTTAAGAGTGGGGAGGTTTGACTCGCACCCGGTAGAAATCCTGCTAGTGTCAATCGTCATCATCGGCGTGGTCACCTGGAGGTATGCGGACGGGTTGCAGCCTCTCAGACCGGGGCTATTTCCGATACCTGAACCGATGCGGTCGCGCGGAGTTGCACTTCGGGTATCGTCCGCTGATACCGATCGCCGATTCACTCCTAATGCAACGCCAGCGTGTCGCGCCGCCAGGCCACGTCCTGCCATGAGCCGAAATCACGCAGCAACTCCGGGGCGTTCGCCTGCTGTACCAGGGCGAGATCATCGAGCCGGCGCTCCTCGAAGCGGCGGTGAAACCGTCCGCGACCCTTTACCTCGCGCGCGACAAGAAGGCGCCGCGTGCGAGGGGTGAGACCGGCGAATTCGATATAACCCTCCTCGGGATCGTCGGTACCGGGTGAAAGCACATCTATCGTCCAGGTACCCGCGCTCTGGTGGAAAACCCAAAGCTCTCGCCAGCTCTCGAGGGGCTGTACCGCGAGCACCAGCGCGGGGCCCTGCGGAATCGCATGTGCGGAGGCCATCCACACGATCCCGTAGGTGCAACGTTGCACGAGCGTGGTGTTGCGTAATCGACGCGCATCCTCAAGTGCAATACATGTTTGCCCCGGATCACCTGGTGTCGCGCTGAGAGTCAGCGGGCCCGTCTGAGGAGCCGGCGTGATCGCGGCCCAGCGGATCGCCCCTAGGCGCACCACCGCGTCGACGTACTCGGGTCGACGGTCATCGCCGAGATCATTCGGATTGACGGCGAGAAGCTCGGCGAGGGCGCGCTGGGCCGCCAGCGCGGGCGGCTCGCGGCGACGTGCCTGCTCGAAGGTAATGGATGCCCAAACGCCGGCGCGCCGGGCGTGGAGGCGGCTTCTCGTCATCGCGCTCAGACCACTCTCCTCGATCGTGTCGAGAAGCGAGCGGCGGTCATCGTCGAGGGATGCGCGCTGGATGGGACCGATGTTCGAATCGATGCAGTCCGGGCGCGTAAGGCCGAGCGCGGCGTGCGCACGCTCTTCGGAGGTCGCGCTCGTCAAGGAGAGCACGCGATGGAACAACTCGCCGTCGTAACACACCTGCATTCGGCCGCTGCGCTCGAAGCTACGCATGTGGATGCCGAACTGTTCGACCACTTCGATGTGCGCGGCGACGTCAGTGAGGCGGGTGTTATTGCCTGAGGCCCCGTCGGCCAACCGCTCGGCCATGCGGGCGATGGCGTCGAACGGCTCAGCGGTGAGCGCGGGTGTTGGTACGGCCTTGAGGTACGCAGCGCCATAACTGATCCCGAGCGCCTCGGACCCGGGCGTATCGCGCAGGAAGCGCAGGATCGCGAGTAGCTCGGGCGCATTGGTCTCGTTGAAGGCCACCGGACGGACCGCCTCGCTCTTCAAGTAGCCGCCCCGCTCGCGGCGATAGTTGTAGACCTTCAAGTATCCGGCGCTCTGGCCGCGAATCTCGAGCACATCGCCCTGCCAGAGCGTCGTAAGCTCGGTGGCGCTCGATTTCGGGGCGGCGCGGACCGGGGCGTGGTCCTGGACAACAATGGCCAGCGCCGCGGCGAGGGCCAGGATCACTGTGAGCTCTCCCCGTTAGTGTTCGCTGTGGATGACGCGTCAGCGACCGGGCTTGTTGAGTTTTTTGCGCCGATGAGGCTCGAGCCGATGAACTGACCGGCGGCCGGCGTCGGGGCGATGATCACCTGTATCTTGTCTGAAAGCTTGTCGGCCAGCGTTTTCTGGATCAGCAGCGGGTAGTGCGCGATCAAGGCGCCCTCACGCTCCATCTGGCCCGCGTTGGCCTTGCCCACGAGATCGAGCCGGTACGCTTCCGCGTCCGCCAGCTTTTGCCGCGAGTCCGCCTCGCCCTTGGCCTCGATACGGCGCGCCTCCGCGGCGCCCTCCGCGGTGCGAATGCGCGATACCTTGTCAGCCTCAGCTTCGAGCTGACGCTGTTCGATCTGTTTCTGCTTGAAGGGCAGGATGTGCTGCATGGTCTCTTCTTGCGCGCGCGCGGCGATGACCTGCTCGTCACCCGCGGCCTCGGCGGCCTTCTGCCGCCGAACCTTGTCGGCCTCGGCTTCCAGTTGTGTCTGTTTGACTTGGGCCTCCTTGAGCTCCAGGGTGTAGCGAATCTTCTCGGTCTCGAGCTCCTCGGCGAGCAGCTTCTCCATTCCTGCGCGATAGTCCGGCGGTAGATCCACCTGCCCCATGTCTACCCCACGCAGCAGTAGCCCTCGCGCCGCGAGCTTTGGCTTCAGGTCTTTCGTGATCTCCTGTTGAATCTCGGCGCGCCGGCCCGAGAAGATCTCCCGCACGGAATATCGGGCGAACAGCGGGTACACGATTCCTTGCACCGCCGGGCGGACGAGGTCGTTGTTCAGGTCGTCCGGAAAGTCCTTTGACGTCTGGGCGATGCGGGCGCGGTCGATGGCCCACCGTACTGTCAGATCGACGCCGATCGAAAGGCCCTCGTTCGACTGGAACGGCGCCGGACCGGTTGCACTCGCGCTTTCAGACGGCCGATACATCTGATCGCGGGTTGAGTATCGGCGCGCCTGGTGGACGCCTGGCAGTACGAGAACAGTGCCCGCACTGTAGGCACTTACCGAGCCATCGAGCGCGTTCGAGCGTACGAGTACCTCGCCTCGGCTTGCGGTGGCGAAGGGTGGATGGGTGTACACACCGTAGGCTAGTGCGGCGAGTCCAACCGTGAGTACGATGCGTCCTCGGAAGCGAAAGGCGGTCGCGAAGAGGACGCCGACAGCTGCGGCCAACGCGGGGACCAGTCGGCCGAGAGGCTCGATGATCGACTTTTGCACGAACTCAAACAGGGCATCCAAGCGGCTCGACATGATCCGTACTCCCACTGAATTGTTGTTGTATCGCCTCCAGTGGAAAGTTTTGCGGACGGTTGTGGCAAAGTTGTGGCGCCATAATGGCGCGATATGGCGCCGACGGGTGCCCTAGACCCGCTGGCGCATCGAGCGCAGTTGGATAAGAGGTTCCGCAAGCAGCAGCGGTACGGCCCAGCAACCCCATGCCAGCAGCGTGTCTAAATCGGTAGCTACCGGGTCGTCTGGCAATGCGATCCAAGGACTAAGCCAAGTGGACGCCAGTCGATAAGTGACAAACGCGAAGGTCACTGTGTAGCTTCGTAACATCCATTCCCGATGTTGCTGGATGCGCCTCGTGCGAATCGCGTAGAGGGCCATGCCTGTGGTGAGCAGCCATGCGAAGTTGAGTCCCACCAACCCGGCTTTGTAGGCCAGGTGAGCGGGAATCGTGAGCGCGAGGTAGAAGCCGCCGAGGCTGCCGATCAGCACGGCGGTACCATAGACCTTGCCGAGGACGCGGTGCAGGGTGGTGATGCGATTCGTCAGCCCGAGCCAGATCTGTACCAGTCCGGCCGTGATGGCAAGTACCCCGCCGGTGAGGTGCAGAATGAGCCCCGCACGGCGCGGCCAGTAGTAGTCGCTGTAGGAGGCGAGCGAGTAATCGGTTAGGTAGTGCGCTTTGCTACCGACGAACCAGAGGAGCGCTATTGCGAGCGCGGCGACTACAACGATCAGCCACAGGTTGGAGTCACGTGGGCGGGAGGCGGGAGCAGCTACGTTCATAGCAGGCCTTTGTAGTTATAGTTGACTAGCGCAAGCGAAGGATTCGACGCCAATCCTTCGCTGGTGTCAATCGGGTGTCCGCCGTAGGGAAATTTAACCCGCTGCGCTCACTTCCACGAGGCAGTCATAGAACGTCGCGCCGCCGCCCATATCGGTGAGCGCAGCGCTCGTCAACTCATTGGCGTTGCGCCCGTCGGGCGTCAGCTTCTTCCACCAGATCGAGAGTGCGACGACCACGCCGGGGCGTGCTCTGTCGGTCACTCTTGCGCGCAGTTTCAGGCTACCCCGCTCGTTGAATACGTTTACGTAGCTGTCGTCGAGGATGCCGCGCGCGCGGGCGTCCTCGGGGTGGATGTCCAACCAGGGTTCGCCTTCAGTGGTGCGTAGGCTTTGCACGTTGACGAAGGTGCTGTTGAGGAAATGGCGTGCTGGCGGGGAAATCATCGCGAGGGGATAGCGAGCGGCTAACTCGCTGCGGGTATCTTCCCGCGGTGGCAGATAGTCGGGCAGGGGATCGAGGCCCAGGTCACGCGCTGTCTTCGACAGGAATTCGACCTTCCCGGAGGGAGTTGGAAAGCCACCCTCGGCGAAACGCGCCGTGCCTTTCGCTGTGCCGATGCGCGCCCAGCCCTGCTTGCGTACCTCTGAGAAGTCCCAATCGTGACGGATGGCACTCTGCGCGAGTTGCTCGTCCGTGTCCGAGAAACACTCGTCTGTAAAGCCCATCGCCCGCGCCAGGAGGCGGAAGATCTCAGTGTTGGGTTTGGACTCGCCCAGGGGCTCGATCGCCGGGTTGTTGGCCACCATGTAGTAGTGCCCATAGGGCTGCACCACGTCGAGGTGCTCGAGCTGCGTGGTGGCCGGAAGAATCAGGTCGGCATAGTCGGCCGTGTCTGTCTGGAAGTGCTCGAGGACTACCGTGAACAGGTCCTCTCGGGCGAACCCCGCGGCGACCCGTCGGGAATCGGGAGCGATGGCCACGGGATTGGAGTTGTAGACCACCAAGGCGTTTACGGGCGGCTTGGCCTCCAGCAGCGCCTCGCCGATGCTCGTCATGTTGAGTGTTCGAGGTGTCCTGCCCGCAAGGAGGTCCGGCCGCCACAAGGCGCGCTTGTCGATCGTGAAGTTACCGGACGTGGAAAGCAAAAGGCCTCCCGCCGCGTCCCGGAAGGCACCGGTAAGGGCGGGCAGACAGGCGATATTGCGCACGCTCATGCCGCCGCCGCGCACGCGTTGCACGCCGTAATTAACGCGAATGAGCGTGGGGCGCGAGGTGCCATACAGGCGCGCGAACTGCTCTATTTCCGCGACGCTGATAGAGCATATCCTGGCGACCCTTTCCGGCGGGTACTCCGCGGCTCGGGATTTGAGCTCTTCGAAACCCAAGGTGTACCGTTCGACGTAATCATGGTCGAGCAGATCATCACGGATGAGCACGTGCATGAGCCCTAACGCGAGAGCGGCGTCTGTCCCTGGAAGCGGCGCGATGTGCAGGTGGCACTTCTCGGCCGTCAATGACCGGTAGGGATCGATGGCTACCAAAGTGGCGCCCAGGCGCTTGGCTTCCTGGGCGCGGGCCCAGAAATGCACACTCGAGGTGATTGCGTTGGCGCCCCAGAACACGATGAGCCTGGCGTCCGCAACCGACTCAACATCCACCCCGATGCCGGGACCCAGGGTCAGCCGATGCCCGGCGCTGCCGGCGGAAGCGCAGATCGTGTATTCGAGCTTGCTCGCGCCGAGCCGGTTGAAGAACCGCTGGGCCATGGCTTCTCCTTGCACGATGCCCATGGTTCCAGCGTAGCTGTAGGGGAGGATCTGCTCGGGGTCGCGCGCGGCGATGGGGCGGAGCCGGCTGGCAATTTCGCCGATGGCGCTTTCCCAGGTCGTCCGCTCGAAGTGACCCGATCCCTTCTTGCCCACTCGTCGCAGCGGATACAGGACGCGATCGGGGTGATAGGTACGCTCGGTGTAACGCGCGACTTTTGTACACAACACGCCGGCCGTCGGTCCGTGCGCGGCGGCTCCGGCGAC
>JAQGOE010000028.1 GCA_028293725.1 Gammaproteobacteria bacterium
CCGCGGTCGCGGACCAGATAGACCGGGTAGTGGGACTGGAGCTCGGCGCCGATGACTATTTGACCAAGCCTTTCGATCAGCGCGAGCTGCTCGCCCGGGTCAAGGCCGTCCTGCGCCGTTCGGCCGCGACAGCCGCGGCTCCGAAGCCCGACGAGACCAGGCCGTTGTTGTGTTTCGCAGGGTGGCGCCTCGATATTGTCCGGCGCGAGCTCAGATCAGCGGACAACGCGCTGGTGTTGCTGTCAGGAGGTGAGTTCGACCTTTTGTTGGCATTCGTGGAGCACCCGCGACGCGTTCTGACTCGGGAGCAACTGATCGATTTCGCTCGCGGCTCGACGCATGTCGCCTTTGATCGCAGTATCGACGTGCAGGTGAGCCGGTTGCGCTACAAGCTCGAACAGGATCCTAAGAACCCGTCGCTCATCCGCACGATCCGCAACGCCGGGTACATGTTCCTGCCCGAGGTCACGCGCGGATGAAGCCTCCGACGTGGCTGGCTGACACAATCGCGCGCCGCTTTGCGGTGACCGAGATCCTTGTCGTAGCGGTCACCGTTGCACTCGCCCTCCTGTTCAATCGCTTCGGGGGTGTATGGGCGCTGGAACCACTGGAGCAAACGGGCCTGTTGGACGAGGTGGCCGACCTCGTCAAATCTATCGAGACGGCGCCCCCCGAAATGAGGCATTCGCTCGCATCCGCCGCTGGAGGCGAGCGCAACCAGATGTACTGGCTCGCGGCCGGATCCCAGGGCGCGAGCCTGCTGGATGCCGCGAAGGGCGACGACACGAGCGTGCGGAGGTACGTCGCTCGCGAGACGCATCGCACCGCCGTGGTTCTGCATCCAACGGGCTGGGGTTCCGTGCCGGCGGGACTCGATCCGGCTCCCAAAACCGTGCCGCAATATATCCTTGGAGTGCGCCTGCACGACAGGAGTTGGATGGTCTTCGCCACGTCCAATCGAAGTTGGGGAGCCTCACAAACCGTCCGCTGGTCGATACGCCTGATCTTCCTGGCCGCCTCGATCAGCCTGGTCACGGTGATCGCCGCCCGGCAGTTCGCCCGCCCGATCAAGCGACTCGCCGCGGCGGTGCGTGAGTTCGGCGTCAACCCGCGCGCACCGCCCATCCCGGAATCGGGTCCCCGGGAACTGCGCCAGGTCATCAGGACCTTCAACGAAATGCAGGGCCAGATCCAGAAATTCGTGTCCTATCGGACCATGATGCTCGCCGCCATCTCGCACGACCTGCGCACTCCTCTGACCCGGATGCGGTTGCGCGGCGAGTTCATCGAAGACGCCGAACAACAAGCCCGCCTGTTTCGCGACGTGGACGAGATGCAGGCAATGGTCGATGGCGCCCTCGCCTTCTTCCGTGACGACGCCGTGGCCGAGCCGAACACAACATTCGATCTGCCGCATGTCCTCATGACCATTGCGAATGACTATGCCGACCAGAAAATCGAGATCCAGTACGTTGGGCCCGCGCACGCCTTGTACCAGGGCCGTCCTTTCGCGCTGAAGCGCGCCTTCAACAATCTCGTGGAAAACGCGATCAAGTATGCAACGCCACCCAAGCTCGAGCTGTTGTGTGAGCAGCAGGCATTTGTCGTGGTGGTCCGCGACCACGGGCCGGGCATCCCTGACAAGTTGCTGGAGAGTGTTTTCCTTCCCTACTACCGCGTCGAAAAGTCGCGCAACCGCAGCACTGGTGGAGTGGGCCTGGGCATGACAGTTGCCCTGGCTATCGTCCACGGACACGGCGGCGAGATTATGCTCAGGAACTCGCCGGAGGGTGGCCTGGAGGTGCGCGTCATGCTCCCGTTGGCGCACGCGGCCCAGAGGCCAGCGTTGTCCTAAAGCAAGTCTGAACGTTGCCGCTATGTCACGTCGGCGCGTTACCCCTCTGTCGCCCAACCGAGACAACAAATTCGGAAGGGCGCTCTAAGCGGCATTATTTCCCGTTTTTTTTCATCTCCGAGTCAATGTATCCGCCATGACACATTGACAGTTCGTGGCCGGTGCGCGCGCTGTTTGTTTCGGACTGGAAACATTGCAACTCCAGCGAATCAATGCCGACATCCTGCCGGAAGAACTGTCGCCTAGCATCTTCCGCGACGGGCCGATCCCCGGCTCGCAATCACCGATGTGCGCGCTCCGCGCGCGGCACTCCTTCATCTCAGAGAGGCTATTCGTGACACACTCAACACAACCGCGGGCGTGCGGCTCGCAACTGACTTCGACTCCACGGTTCGGCGCCCGCGCGTATGCGGGCTGCCTGTTGGCCATGCTTTGGTGTGGTGGTGTAGCCGTCGCCCAGGAAACGGCGGCAGGTGAAACAAGATCGAGCGATATACCCTCTGGCGATACGCACCCGGACACACAGCCGGGCGATACACAGTCGCCGGAAGAAGTCTCGGTCGTCTCGCAGCGCCAGACGCAACTGAACTCCGAGGCGCTCAGTATTTCCGACACTCCCGATGCCGAGCCGCACGTCAATGGCATTTCCGGCGTCGCCGGACTGGGTGCGCGCGAGGGACCCGCCTACGACGGCTCGAAGAAGAACAAGACCAGCCCGTTTCCGTATGTTGACATCCACGGCTTTTTCAATGATCACATGTACCTGTCGAGCGTCCGGGGAATAGGAGTCAATCTGCTCGACCTCGACCACTTTCGCGGCGGCTTCGCACTCAACTACGCAGGCGGCCGGACCAGCAAGGACGATCCGCGCTTGAACGGACTTCCTGACATCAGCGGCGCGGCCCAGGTGGGTGGGTTCCTCACCTACTCCCTCAAACCGGTCGCGTTCGAGGCGCGGGTGCGCCGCCGACTCGGCTCTACCGCGGGCACCCAGGTTGAGCTGGGCGCATCGGTCAGCGCCGCCCCGGTGCCGCGGTTTCATCTGTCTCTCGGAGTTGGCGTGGCTTGGGCGGATGCAAGCTATCAGAAGACCTTCTTCGGTGTGACCCCCGCTGAAGCCGCCCAGGCGACCGCGCTAGGCAATCCACTCACGCCCTACACACCGAAGGCGGGCCTGACCACGGCGGGTGTGACCGGCGCGGGGGTTTACCAGATCGGCAAGCACTGGGGCCTCATCGGACGGCTCGAGTTGCAGGACCTGATCGGCAAACAGGCCAAGGACAGTCCATTGACACAACGCAACTTTCAGCCAGGAGTTGCGTTCGGAGCAGCGTACCAGTTCTGACGCACGCGGCGGCGTCCGTTACTTTCGGAGTTATAAACATCATGCCTCATGCACGTTGGATCGATGGAAAGCCGCCGCTACCGCGGCTGACGCTCGCCGTGGCGTTGCTGGCGAGCGTCGCCGCCTGCGCCAGCGTGCCGGCGGGCAGCAAGCCCGATTCACGCGATCACTTCGAGCGCTTCAATCGCTCGATCTACAAGTTCAACACCGCGGTCGACCACGCGATCCTGCGGCCTGTCGCCCGGGGATATGTCAAGGTGACGCCGCGACCCGTGCGCCACGGCGTATCCAATTTCCTCGGCAACCTGGAATACACCAAGACCATCGGCAACGACGTGTTACAGGCTCATTTCGTCGACTTCGGGTCCGACATCGCCCGCCTCCTCGTCAACACGACGGTCGGTGTCGGGGGCATCTTCGATCCTGCTACCCGGTTCGGGCTCGACAAACACGACCGGGACTTCGGTCAAACCCTCGGCAAGTGGGGACTCCCCGCCGGCCCCTACCTGATGTTGCCCCTGCTGGGCCCGTCTGACATCCGCGACGCCGCCGGCCTGGTACCCGACCACTTCATGACGATCGACAGCCTGATCAGCAACCAGGACGTCCAGCTCGGACTCGGCGCCGTGCGCGTCATCGACCGCCGTACGCAGCTTCTGTCGCTCGACGCGGCACTGGACAGCGCTTTCGATCCTTACGCGCTCGCGCGATCGGTCTGGTTTCAGCGTCGCGACTACAAGGTAAATGAGGACCATCCCGCCGATGAGTTGCTTCCTGGTGAGACACCACCGCCCGACTCGGAGCACGAATAACCGCGCTATCTCACCCGGGTGTTTCCGTGCCCACGGAGCTGTCGCGCTGCGCTTCCGGGACGAGAAGTGAGCTGCGCTGATCAGTCAGAGACCACCATAGCCACTGCCCCGCGACGCGTAGCCGGCTCTGGAGCTGTGGCAGAAACAGCAGATGGATGGTTCCCCATATGAGCCACGTCAGGTACCCGCTCATTCGCAGCCGCCGGGACTCGAGCAGGGCAAAATTTCGGCCTACGATCGCCATGTTGCCCTTGTCAAAGTAGCGAAAAGGGCGAGTCCACGTGCGACCTTCGATGCGGGCGCGGATGAGCTGCCCGACATAACGACCCTGTTGGATCGCCACCTGGGCGACGCCGGGTAAGGGCCGGCCGTCCTGGCTGACCGCAGCCGCATCACCAACGACGAAAATTCCCGGTCGTTCCGGGACTTCCATGTTGGGTAAAACACGGATACGACCGGCGCGGTCGGTCTCCGAGTGCAGCTCCTTGAGGATCGGAGCGGGTGCGACACCGGCGGTCCACAGCACAGTGGCACTCTCGATTACTTGACCCGAGATGACTACACCCTGTGCGTCGATTTGCTCGACCTTTGCCTCCGTCAGAACCTCGACGCCAAGTCGGGCCAGCCGCTTCGCGGCCTCGCTGGCCAACGTCTCACCGAAGCTCGGCAAGATTCGTTTGCCTGCCTCGATCAACAGGATCCGACTCTCGGCTGGATCTATCCGCCGGAAGCTCGAGCGCAGGGTGGCGCGCGCCAGCCCGGCGATGGAGGCCGCCAGCTCGACACCCGTGGGACCTGCGCCAACCAGGACGAATGTCAGCAGGCGGCGGCGTGCAGCCGGGTCTTCGGTTTCCTCGGCCAGCTCATACGCGCTCAGCACTTTCGCGCGCACCAGCTCGGCATCGGCTAATGTCTTGAGGCTCGGGGCATGGCGGGCGAATTCGTCGTGGCCGAAGTAGCTCGCCTGCATTCCTGGCGCGAGGATTAGATAGTCGAAGACCACCCGGCCAGTTCCGACGCCTGGTGAACACGTGAGAACGGTGCGCTCCCCCGCCGCTAGACCCGAGACCTCGGTGAGGATGACGGAAAGATTCTTCTGCCGAATCGCGAGCTGCCGGATCGGAGTGGCGACGTCTGACGGTGCTAGCAGGGCTGTCGCAACCTGATAGAGCAGCGGCTGAAAGATGTGGTGGTTGCGCCGATCTATCAGCGTCACATCGACATCACAGTCGCGCAGTGCCTTCGCAGCGGCAATGCCCGCGAAACCTCCGCCGACGATGACGACTCGAGGCTTGCGCTTCATAGTCTACTCGTCAGGCGAGCCATTCGGGCTTGCTCGAGCCGCGCGGAACCAACACGGTGCGGAAGGCGCCCGGAGTGCGGGACAGGACCACCTGGTCGGTCATGCCTTGATACGTACCCAACGGGGTTTCGGCGGTAAACAGATCAGGAGCGACGTACCCGTGCTCGTCCGTGGAGCCGGCGGTTTCCCGCGCGTAGGCCTTATCGAATATGCCCATCGAGAGCAGCCACAGCACGGTTCTGGTCAGGGATACGACGACGCGATAGCTCCCGCCTTCGATGGAACGCCGTCGCAATGCTTCAAGAACACCGACGGTACCGAGCCAGCCCACCACGTTGTCACAAATCGGGATGATGGGCGGGGACTTGGGTTGAGTGGGTGTTCCCTCGATGGAAAACACGCCCGACACGGCCGCGCCGATCTCATCGAAGCCAACCCGGTTTGACCAAGGACCCTGTTCGCCATGAAGGACCACTTTGGCGTGAATCAATCCCGGCTTTTTCTCGCTGAGCTCTTCCGCGGTGAGGCCGTATCGCTCCAGATAACCGGGGCGCCGATTCGAGAAGAACACGTCGGCGTCCTTCAGGAGATGATCGAACTTCGCGCGGTCCTCTTTGGAGCCGTCCAACAGCGTGGAACGCATCCCGACCTGCACGTCCCAGGCAAAGGCCTCGATATCCGTATCATTGGGCCTCCAGATGTTGAGGACGTCGGCGCCGTAATAGGCGAGGTCTCGGCCGATGGCAGCTCCGGCAATCACATGCCCCAATCCGAGCGCGCGAATGCCCTCCAATGGGCTCTTTGCGCCACGCTTCAGCGGTACCGGCTCGCTTTCTCCGATTTTTTCCACAGTGATCAGCGGCATCCTGGAGAGCACTTCGGTGTACTGGGGCTCGTTGCGAAACTCCTCGTGGGTGCGCACCATCCCGAAGACGAGCCCGGCCTCTGCCGCGGCCGCCTCTAACTCTGCCGCGCGCCACTGCAGAATGGCATTGCCAACGGCTTCGCTGCTGTTACTGCACCTCAGGAAATTGAGCGCGCGCGCCTGCAGGCCGGGGTAGATGTTGAGAACGACCACGTGACGCCCATCGCGTGTTTTCCGGAAGAGCGGCAGCTCAAAGAACGGGTTGTCTCGAGGCAACAGCAGGGGACTACGGCCGTTGATGGTTTCCCATTTGCCTTCGAAAAAACCACTGAAACGCCGGAGAGCTTTGCGGACGTCGACGTGAATGTCCTGCCCTTCGCCAGTTTGCGACTTCCACAGCGCCGCCAACGCGACGCTCCGGGCAGCCAGGCCGACCGCGGCCATGGCGCCAAACTTGAAGCTGCTGGGCACGATCGGGTCCTGTCCATAGAACGTCAGTTTGCCTCCGCTGTCCCGGGCTGTCAGTCCGACATCCGCCAGCACCTGATCCACAGCACTGTGGAGGTCGAACTCGGGTGAGGTTGCGGGAGTCCGCAGCTGGGTCTCGAGCATGTCGGTCAATGATCCAGAACTCATTCACGTTCTCCGAATGGCTTAGGTCTCGGGTAACTCGACGTAGGCAATCCCCGTCAGGTTGCCCTCCGCAAAGAGCAAGGTTTTCTGGTCCGACCCGTCGAGGTTGGCGCTGTAGACCGAACCGGCGAAATCGGTGATAAACATGCGGCCGTGCTTCGGATCCAAGGCCAGGCCGATCCCTTCCATCAAGTTAGAAAAGACGATCTCGGGCGGCGGACGCCTGCTCTGCGGCGCATCCAGGGGTGCGCGGTTCACTGTGTTGCCGCGCGGCGGGTTGCCTCGGTCGGTCCAGTAGAGCAGCCGGGTCCCGGGATCCAAATCGAGATCGATCGGCTCGGGCAGCTTGTCGTAGAGCAGCTCGATGTCCGTACGGTTTGTCGGCGTTTGGCCCTTCGGTATGTAGAGGTTCGCGCGTAGGATGCGGCCCTCGCCCGCGTTATCGCCGCCCTTCTGGGTCCAGTAAAGCTTGCCGGCATCCGCATCGACGACAACGCCCACGCACCACTTGTTTGGATCCGCACCGGGACGAGGGTCACCCTGGCTCGTATCGACGAGCGTCTCGATCTTCGAGCCGTCGAGATTGGCGCGCATCACGCGCATGCCTTCGCGGTCGCACCAGTAGAGCTTGCCGTTGGGCTTGTCGATCTGCAGCTGCTTCGCCGTGAAGGTGCCACCCGGCGCAATGATCGTCGTCATGTTCCGGCCGTCGAGGTCGGAGCGGAAGATGGACCCGTCATTGGCCTTGGGATTGCCCATGTTCGACCAGTAGAGGTGGCCCGCCGCGACATCGACCGCCAGCCCGTCCGGGAGCTTTCTGCCCTCGCTCACCAGCGTCTGCAGGTCCGAACCGTCGGGGTTGGCGGAGAGGACTCGCCCTCCTCCGAGGTCGAGAAAGAAGATTCGGGCCACGACGCCCTTGCCGCCGCTCATATACCCACCGCCGCGCGCTGCTTCAGCAACGCGATGAGAACGGAGTTCTCCTCGCGAGCAAGCTGCTCAACCGAACGTCCTCCGGCCTCCTTCAGCACGGCATCGACGACAGTCTGCTTCAACTGCGGCGTGATATCGGGCGTGCCGAGCGCCTTCATCATCCCCGCGAGCGGGTCCATCAGATGTTCCATGAAATGTTGGATACCGCCCTGCCCGCCGCCGACGTGCCACTGGAGACTGGGGCCCATCACGCCCCAGCGAATGCCGGGTCCGTAGCAGACGGCAATGTCCGCATCCGCGACGCTGAGGACGCCCTGCTGCACGAGGTAGAGAACTTCCTTGTAGAGCGCCGCCTGGAAGCGGTTGGCCACATGGCCCGGAAGCGCCTTGTACAGACGTACCGCCTTCTTGCCGACACCCGCGTAGAACGCCATCGCGCGCTCGATCGTGGCCTCCGAGGTCTTGGCTCCGCCGACAACCTCCACCAGCGGAACGACATGCGGCGGATTGAACGGATGACCGATCACACAGCGCTCCGGTCTTTTGGTACCGGACTGAATCACATCCATCGTAATGCCGGAGGAACTCGACGCGATGACCGCGTTGGGCGGCGTCGCCTCGTCCATCTGCGCGAACAACTTGATCTTGAAATCGGGCCGTTCCGGTGCGTTCTCCTGCACCCAGTCAGCCTTCTCGAGCGCGCGGCTCATGTCCGGGGTGAACGTCAGGCGATCACGCGAGCCGCTCGGAGAAAGA